>JBILMF010000182.1:0-5137 GCA_044375655.1 Steroidobacteraceae bacterium
CTCGGCATGGCGATAGCCATCACCCTCAATGCCAAACTGCGGCGCACCGGCGTCTGCGGCGCCGCCGAGACTCTGCTCGTCGATCGTGCCGCGCCGGCCACGCATCTGCCCGCGCTGGTCAAGGCGCTGCTGGACGCGGGCTGCGAGGTGCGGGGCGATGCCGCGACGCAGAGGGTCGATGCCCGCGTCCGGCCCGCGACCGAGGACGACTGGCGCACCGAGTACCTTGCCGCGGTGATCGCCGTGCGCGTGGTCGACGGCGTCGACGCCGCGATGGCGCATATTGCGCAGCACGGCTCGTCGCATACTGAGTCGATCATCACGGAGGATGCGCAGACGGCGAGCCGCTTCCTCGACGGCGTCGACAGTGCCATCGTGCTGCACAACGCCTCGACGCAGTTTGCCGATGGTGGCGAGTTCGGCATGGGCGCGGAGATCGGCATTTCCACCGACCGCTTCCATGCGCGCGGTCCCGTGGGGGTCGAACAGCTGACCAGTTACAAGTACGTGGTGCGCGGCTCGGGTCAGACCAGACCCTGAGCTGCGCGGCGTGCGTCAGGCGAGGCCCTGAGCGCCGCCCTGCAACGAGTACACCGCGCGCAGCCCGCGCTCGCGCAGCGCCAGGGTGGTGCCGAGGCTGCGGCTGCCGCGGGCGCATACCAGCAAATAGCGGCCTTCGGCTGGCAGATTGCGACCCGCGAGCAATTCGCCCATCGGGATGGCCAGCGAGGGTTCCGGCAGCGGTGCGTCGGCGATCTCGCGCGCTTCGCGGATATCGATCAGCGCGTATCCCGCGGCACGCGCAATCGAGAGATCGGCGAACGACAACTGTGCCGGTTCGTCGCCGGTCGCGAGCGCGGCGCGCTCGATGGCCTGTCGCAGACCCTGCAAGCTCGCCCCGCAGCCCTGCGCGCAGGCCTCGCGCCGACGTGCTCGTAGCCGGCTCGTGGCGAGACCGAGCAGGTCGACCGTGAGCAGTTCGTCGCCCAGCCGACCCGGCAGGTCCAGCAGCAGCTTGAGCGCCTCGAGGGCCTGCAGGCTGCCGAGTACGCCCGGAACCGGCCCCAACACTCCCGCCTCCACGCAGTTGCCTACAAGCCCATCGCGGGTGGCCTCCGGCCACAGACAGCGCAGGCACGCACTGCCATGCCGCGGATCGACGACCTGCAGCTGGCCCTCGTACTGGTGGACGCTGGCGAACACCGCCGGGAGGCGCAGCGCCTGCGCGAGATCGTTGAGCAGGAACTTAGTGGCGAAGTTGTCGCTGCAGTCGATGACGAGATCGGCATCGGTCAGCAGGCTTTCGCCGTTGCCGGCGTCGAGGCGGCAGACGTGCGCGACCACCGTGACCTCCGGATTCAGCGCGGCGACCCGGGCGGCGGCCAGCGCCGCCTTGGGTTGGCCGCAGTCCGCGAGTGCATACCAGGTCTGGCGATGCAGGTTGGACGCCTCCAGCCGATCGCCGTCGATGATCGACAGCCGACCGATGCCGGCGCCCGCCAGAAACTGCAGTACCGGCACGCCGAGACCGCCGGCACCGACCACGACGACGTGCGCTGCGCTCAGTTTCGCCTGCCCGGCGACACCCACCTCGCGCAGGCTGATCTGCCGCGAATAGTCGACGCGCGACGCGGACCCGGCCGCGGCGCATGCGTGGCCATGCTCATGCTCATGCGCGTGCGCGTGCGCGTGGGCGTGGGCGTGGTCATGCGCGTGGGCGTGGGCGTGGGCGTGGGCGTGGGCGTGGTCATGCGCGTGGGCGTGGGCGTGGGCGTGGGCGTGGTCATGCGCGTGGGCGTGGGCGGGTTCATGGCGCGGTGCGGTCGCGCAGCGCTCGCAGTTCACCCAACCGGAGTCGCCGCCGACGTAATGCTCTTTCTTCCAGATCGGGACGCGGTGCTTGACCTCGTCAATGATGTAGCGGCAGGCCTTGAAGGCTTCATCGCGGTGGCGCGCGCTCACCCCAACCCAGACGGCGAGTTCGCCGAGCGCGAGGTCGCCGACCCGATGCACGCAACGCGCGTTGTCCACGCCGAACAGCCTGCAGGCCTCGGCAATGATGCGCTCACCCTCGCGCACGGCCAGCTCGGCAAACGCCTCGTACTCGAGGCGCGTGACCTGCTGGCCCTCGTTATGGTTGCGTACCCAGCCCTCGAAGGCGGCGTAGCCGCCGCAGCGCGGATCGGCGAGTTCGCGTTGCAGCACAGGCACGTCGATCGGCGTCGGACTGAAGCGGAATCGCGGCTTTGCGGCGGAGTGGTCGGGCATTGGCTTGGTGGCGATGGAGGTGGAGCGGACAGGGACCTGGCAGCGGCGCTCTCAGCCGCCCGCCACCGGCGGGATGAACACCACGGCGTCGCCAGCCTGCAGCGGTTGCGCCCAGTCGCCGAACTCGCCGTTGACCGCGACCTTGAGCATCGCGGCGGGTAGGCTGAAGCCGTAGCGTGACTGCAGTTCCGCGTACAGGTCGGCCGGTGTGCGCGCCGAGCTCGTGAGGGTCTCCTCGCTGCGGCCGGCCTGCTCGCGCAGCAGTGCGAAATACTGCACGCGCAGACTGCGCGGCGCGGCGGCCCCGGATGAAAGACTCTGCATGGCTTGCCAATATTCCGCGGTCGAATTGACGTTGTCGAGGGCATCGGCGCGCAGCGGTTCGAGCAGTTTCGTCGGCTGTTCGAGCAGGAATTTCCGCGGGCAATGGCGGCCGCCCGCCGCGTAGGCGCCAAGCGCGGCGCCAGCCGCCGGTTCGAAGATCGCGCACAGCGGCTCGGGTAGCCCGTCGTGGCTCGACCGATAGGCCGTCGCCGGCGCCGCGGGGTCGCGCTCGGCCACGAGGTGCCGCAGGCTGCGCTCATCGAGACGCGGCAGGTCGCAGGCGAGCACGAGCCACGCCGCCACGGGGTACCGGCGCTGCGCCTCGAGGATGCCCGCAAGCGGTCCCTGGCCGCGCTCGCCGTCGACGATCTGCGGATAGCGGCGCCGCAGCGGCTCGTCGATCTGATCCGGCCTCACCGAAATGAAGGTCTGCTCCGTGACTGCCGCCAGCAGCTCCCAGGCGGCCTCGAGCTGGGTGCGGCCGCCGTACTTCAGCGCCGCCTTGTCGCGGTGCATGCGGGTGCTGCGACCGCCGGCGAGCAACAGTCCGTGAAGAGGCGCGATACTCATCGGGCCGGCCGCGGCTGTCGCCGCACTTCGCGTCTGCCGCCGGACTTGGTGAGCAGTTGCACCGACTCGATGACGATGTCGTGGGAGAGCGCCTTGCACATGTCGTAGATGGTGAGCGCGGCCGTGGCGGCGCCGGTGAGCGCCTCCATCTCGACCCCGGTCTTGTGCGTGGTGCGTACCGTGCAACGTATGCGGATGCGGCCGCCGCGGCCGCTGTCGATGTCTATTGAGCAATGCTCGATGGGCAGGGGATGGCAGAAAGGGATGAGCTCGTGGGTGCGCTTGACCGCCTGCACCGCGGCGATCACCGCCGTGTCGAACACCGGACCCTTGCGGGTGCGATGCCCGCTGGCGGCGAGCGCGCGGGCCACGGCGGCCGGCAGCCGCACATAGGCCTCGGCGACCGCTTCGCGCCGTGTCACCTGCTTGTCGCCGACATCGACCATCGTCGGTCGGTTTGCGGCATCGAGGTGGGTGAGCCCGCCATTCGGCCTCGATCGTGACCTGTCGCGTGCCGCCATCTTCAGCCTCATCCGCCGATGTGGAACATCTCGACTTTGCGCCCGCCGATCCGCGGGCTGCCGCGGCGCTCGCTGTAGCGATCCTCGCGGCCGCGCCACACTGCCGACAGCAGCCCGGCGAGCTCGGTGTCGCTGGCACCGGCACGCAGAGGTCCGCGGAGGTCGGTACCCACGGTAGCGAAGAGGCAGGTGTACAGCAGGCCGTCCGAGGAGAGCCGCGCCCGCGAGCAGTCGCGGCAGAACGGCTGGCTGACCGACGAGATGAAGCCCACCTCGCCGCGACCGTCGTCAAACACGTAGCGCTCGGCGACCTCGCCGTGATAATCGCGCTCGCGAGGGCTCATTGGCCAGCGCGCATGGATCGCCGCAGCCAGATCCCGCGAGGGCAGCACAAGGTCGGCACGCCATTCGTTGCGGTTGCCGACATCCATGTACTCGATGAAGCGCACGATCACCCCGCTGCCGCGAAAATGCTCGACGAGCTGCAGCGCCGTGTGGTCGTTGACACCGCGCTGGATCACCGCGTTCACTTTGATTGGCGCGAGCCCCGCGAGGCGCGCGGCCTCGATCCCGGCGAGCACCTCGTCGACACCGCCGAAGCCGCCGCTCATGCGCGCGAACACCTCGGGGTCCAGACTGTCGAGGCTGACCGTGATGCGCGACAGCCCCGCCGCCTTCAGTTCGGTGGCGTACTTCGCGAGCAGCATGCCGTTGGTGGTGAGCGCAACGTCCTCGATGCCCGGCAGGGTCGACAGGTCGCCCACGAGATCGGAGAGGTTGGGGCGCAGCAGCGGCTCGCCGCCGGTGATGCGCAGCTTGCGCACGCCGAGCGTTGCGGAGAGCCGGGCAAGGCGCACGATCTCCTCGAAAGACAGCCGCTCGGTCGACTTCAGGAAGCGATAGCCCTCGTGGAAGGTGTGTTGCGGCATGCAGTAAGGGCAGCGGAAATTGCAGCGATCCATCACCGAAATGCGCAGGTCGCGCAGCGGTCGGCCGAGGCGGTCGCGGGGTGTTTGCTGCTCGTGCATGGGCTACCAGCGATGCAGACGGGTGACGAATCCCTTCGGATAGACGTTCGGACCTGGCGGCAGTTCGACGAAACCGTCGGTGCCGGTGAGCGCCGCGAAGTCCCCTGAACCGTTGGTCGGGCAGGGATGGGCCCAGGCACGGCCCCACTCGTCACCCTGCAGCCTGACCGGCACGAAGTGAGTGAGTGGCACTTTGACTTCGAAGGCCGCCGCGATGGCGATGCGCTCCGGCGGGCGCGCCGTCTCGCCCATCGCCGCATGCAGGCCGGGGACGACGTAGCGCGACAGGCAGACCAGCGTCGAGACCGGGTTGCCGGGCAGTGCGAACACGGCCGTGCCGGTCGGGCCGATGCCGAACCACATGGGTTTGCCGGGGCGCTGCGCGATCTTGTGGAACACCTCGCGTACGCCGAGATCGGCGAGGGC
>JBILMF010000183.1:0-5054 GCA_044375655.1 Steroidobacteraceae bacterium
GAGCGGCTGCTCTCGGTCGAGGTCACCGCGCGCGATCAGCGTGTCCGCGAGACGATGCTGCGGCTCGCGACACTGCCGTCCATCAAAACGATCGAGCAGTACGACTTCGCCTTCGCGAGCGGCGCCCCTAAGGCGCAGATCCAGCAACTCTCGACCCTCGCGTTCGTCGAGCGGGCCGAGAACATCGTGTTGCTCGGCCCCTCTGGCGTCGGCAAGACGCATCTCGGCATCGCGTATGCCCTGAAGGCGACGCAGGCTGGCATCAAGACTCGCTTCATCAGCGCAGCCGATCTGATGCTGCAACTCGGCACCGCGCGATCACGCGGCCGTCTACAAGAGTACATGGCACGCGCCGTACTCGGACCCAAGCTCCTCGTCGTCGATGAGCTGGGTTATCTGCCCTTCGGCCGCGAGGAAGCCAACCTCTTCTTCCAGGTCATCGCCCATCGCTACGAGCGCAGCAGCACCATCATCACGAGCAACCTGCCCTTTGCCCAATGGGCGACAGCGCTCGCCGATGATACGACCTTGACCGCTGCACTCCTCGATCGGCTGCTGCATCACGCGCACATCGTGCAAATCAGCGGTGAGAGCTATCGGATGAAGGACAAGCAACGGGCGGGCACGACTCCGCCAAAGCAGAGAACTAAGCAGGGGGTTTCGTCTGACTCGGTGGGCTGACGCCCACCTCGTTCAGACGACCTGATTAACGGGAGAGTGGGTCAAATTTACTTCGGCGATCTGAGCGTAAACCGGGTCAGAATTTAATCGGCGTTGACAGATCCCGAGCAGATGGTCGTGTACGACTTTGCCGAGGGGCGCGGGGGTCAGCACGCCCGGGCGTTCCTGGGTGACTGGAGAGGCTCGCTCGTCTGCGATGACTACCAAGGCTATGACGCGCTGTTCCGCGAGGGCGTGACCGAAGTTGGCTGCATGGCGCATGCGCGGCGCAAGTTCCATGCGCTGCACGAGAACCATCGCAGTGCGATCGCCACCGAGGCGTTGGAACTCCACGGCGCGCTCTATGGGGTCGAGCGCGAAGGCCATCCTCTACAGTCTGCGCCGCTGGTCAGCGCTGACGCGTTATCTCGATGACGGCACGCTGCCCATCGATAACAACTGGGTCGAGAACCGCATCCGCCCCATCGCGCTCGGTCGCAACAACTGGCTCTTTGCAGGCTCTGCTCGCGCAGGACGCCGCGCCGCCGTCGTGATGAGTCTGACGCAGAGTGCGCGGCTCAATGGTCATGATCCCTACGCCTATCTGCGCGATGTGCTCGAGCGGCTACCGCTCATACCCGCGCATCGTCTCGAAGAGTTACTGCCTCACTGATGGAAACCCGCCCACGCTCTACGACTGCATTGATCTCGCTCAACGCGGGGGTGGGTTCGCCGGACGGATACATCGAAGCAATCTGGATGAGGCCAATTCAGGGCACGAGCACGCGCAAGCGACGTGCGTGAAGTCGCGAACGTTGGACGAGACCACCAACGGAACCCGTCGGCAAACATCGTCAGTGCCGGTCGTTCCCGACCGACCTGAAGTCCGGCATCCGGTAGTCGCGCGGGGGCGTCTCACCGCGCAAGTGCTGCACGAAGTAGTCCCACTGCTTCCGAACCGCGAAGGTGTCAAATGACATGCCGTGACCCATTCGCGGCACGATCACGACGTCGAAGTTCTTGCCAGCGTCGATCAGCGCCTGCATAACCCCGTACGACGCGGCCGCCGGGACGTTGGTGTCCACGCCGCCCACAATCAGGAGCAGGCGGCCCTGCAACGCGCCGACGAAGTCTTGGTTGGCGCGATGCGCAAGTGCCTTCACGGGGTCGCCGCCGGGCTCACGTGCCTCGCCAACTCCGACCGCCGCCGGCATGTACTTCCTGATGTCGTGGCTTCCATTGCAGGCCACGCCGACGGTGTACACCTCTGGAAACGCCAGCATGGCGCGCAGCGCCGCATAGCCCCCGTTGGAGGTGCCGGTGATGCCGACGCGCCCGAGATCAAGGAACGGCCGAGTCTTCGCCAGCTGGCGCAGGACGTGCACATGATCGGCGATCGTCGCCACCTGGTCGGAGCGGTCGATGGAGTATTCGTGGAAGCTGCGCGACCGCATCGGCGTACCGCGAGCGTCCATTACGAGGACGACGAACCCCAGTTCGGCGAGGCTCTGCGCCTCGCTGAATACGGTACGGGAGAACCGGCGAGGATGCTCCACAGCCTGTGGGCCGTTGTAGATCGCATCGATGACCGGGTAGCGCTTGCCCGGGTCGAAATCCGAAGGGAATAGCAGGACGCCGTGAAGTGCCTCCAGCCCCTCCGGCGCCGGAACTGTGAAGCGCTCTGCGGCCCTGTAGCGATCTGCGATGATCGGCGACAACTGCGCGCGGGCGAGTTCCGCGATCACTTTACCAGCCGAATCGCGCAGTACAGTGACCTCCGGGTCGAGTGGCGTCGAGTAGGTATCCACGAAGTGTCGTCCGCCCGGGG
Source organism: Steroidobacteraceae bacterium (assembly GCA_044375655.1). Classification (GTDB taxonomy): domain Bacteria; phylum Pseudomonadota; class Gammaproteobacteria; order Steroidobacterales; family Steroidobacteraceae; genus UBA964. Next base: position 2,489 of record JBILMF010000183.1, read on the forward strand.
CGAAGCCGTTCGCGGTAGGCAGCGTGGGCACACGACCGAGGCCGCTCGACGGCGGTCGAACGCTGTGATCGGCGACTTCGGGAGTGATGCGTGCGAGTGCCGACCCATCGAGCCGCACGCGCCAGACCGCGGCGAAGTACGGCTCAGGCCCGTAGGTGTTGCCTCCAGCCGTGAAGTAGAGCCACCCGCGCCTCTCGTCGACGTGCAGCACGCTGTGAACAGACCACGGTCCGCGAGACAGCTGCCGGATGACGACGCCGGACTTACCGTCCACGCGGTAGAGATGCCCGAAGCCGTCGCGCGTCGAGTACCAAACGAGGTCCCCGTTCGAGAGCATCGTGACCGCCGGAGCGAAGCTGCGCATCGTTGAGAGGTACACTTTCCGGGCGGCATCATCGCGGAACAGACGCCGCGCCGCCCCGGACTCGGGCTCGACGACGTAGACGTCGGCCCAGCGCTCGGATAGAGGCACCATCGCGATTGCCAGCCCGCGCCCGTCGGGCCGCCACCAGGCCCGGCGCATGGCGATCGTCGAGTCAAGGCCGACCGGTTCAGTCTCTATCTGGACGCGGGTTGTGCTCCCGGTGGTGACGTCGATCACGAACAATTCTTCGCGCGCATCCCCGGACTCTACGGCGAACCCGTAACGGAACTTGGTTACGCGTGGCAGGAGTTGATCGCGAGGTACCTGTTCGACGACGGAGATCTCGGTCAGGGCGGTCTCATCGAGGCGCACTGTGAGCAGGCGGCGCGAATCCGGTGACCAGATCACCGCCGGCGGCAAGCGCTCCCGAACGGGAACCGCGCCGAGGACGCCGGCTGCGCGCGCGGTAGGTAGCGCCCACGCGCGGTCGGGCTGTCCATCCGTCGTGAGAGGCCGCTCTTGGCCGGTGGCGTGATCCCGTACCCACAGGTTGTGGTGGCGTACGAACGCGGCCCAGCGACCGTCCGGCGAGACCACATCGCCGGCGCGCGTCGCAGTACCCGGCAGCGCCTGGCACCTCCGAGATCCGACGTCGCATCGCCATCGCCGCTCGTTGCCCGACAGGTCCAGGTATCTACCGTCTGGCTGCAGTTCCGGCATCGACGCGAGCAGCGCGGACCAAGTCGGCTGCAGCCCGGTTTGTGGCGCGATTTCCTGCAGGAATTTCTCGGCGTCAATCGAGGCCAGCACCGCGCCGTTGCGTGCTCGGCGCACCACGAGCTCTCGTCCGTGCTCACGCTCCAGCCCGTACCAGAGCACGGAGCCATCCCGCGACCAGTGCGGCTGCAGATCGGCGTTCTCGAGAAGTTGACTGGCATTCCACTCCCCGAATCGCGCGGCGCGGTCGTAACGTTCAACTACGTCATGGCCCGCATCGGCGGCCACGCATGTGGACGCGAGCAGTAGCGATGCCGAAAGCCAGCCCTTGCTAATCCTTGAACTCATGCTTCTGACTCGTCGAGCCACGGGTGGTCCCTCTGTAGATTCTTGCTTCGGGCTACGCCACGCTGCAGGCCGATGCAGAGCACTCAGCGGCCGATACCGCTCGGCGTGTACCAGATCGGCGACGTGTACGCCCTCTCCTGGAGGACCATCGGTATGGCCTTGTCCTCCACCTTCAGGTTGAAGCGCCGGGCTTCGTAAGCCGTCCATCGAGGCGTTGGGATCTCGAGCACACGCAGATAGTAGAAGGACGCCTCGTCGGCCTTGAACTGCGGGTCGGTCCAAACCACAGCGAGTTCGGGAGCGCCCAGCGTATTCGTATAGGTGGCAGTCGCGACATCGACGCTATTGCCCACCGGCGGCACCTTGCCGTTGCGGCCCGCTACCCGACCGCCGGAGAGCGCGACGTCGTAGATCTTCTCGTGCAATTGACCGCCCGCATCCAGCCAACCCTTCACGACCTGCACGCGATCGAGGTTTGCCCCCTCCGGGTCGCGTACCGCGCGGATTAGGAACGTGGGCGCAGCACCGGCCGGTCCGCGCGTGAGGTCGGCGCCCATCGGCACGCCCTTGCGGTAGCCGCGCTGCGCAAGATCCGGTGCGACCGCATCCTGCGCCTCGAACGACCAACCCCCGAAGAATCGAACGGTCATCCGGGGTCCGGTCGTCGCGTAGGTTTCCCTACGCTTCATCGCTGCGAAGAGCGCATCCCGCGAGTTCTCCGTGGACCACACCGCAGTCATGCCGGCGGCGCCGAGCTCCCACACCTTGGGGAATGCACCTTCGCTTCCAACGGGATCGAACAGTCGGTTCGGACGCGGCTCGTTACCCGCGTAGTTGCCCCAGAAGTTGTCCTCCTCGGCCGTCGACAACGAGGTGTGCGAGTCGGTGCCGCCCGCCATGCCGAACTTGAAAGGGTTCGCACCGAGCCGTGCCTGTTCCTTCAGGCCGAGCTTCAGTGCCGAGCGCGCATACTCGGATTCCTTGCGCCGCCGCTCCGCGTCGTCCCAGCTGATCGCGACCTGCCGGCCGAAGATCGTATGGAACCGCTCGAAATCGGCGAACTCGTCGGTGGGCGAGATGAACGGGTGAGTCTCCGTGTCGCCCTTCATCTGGGTCACTTCGTAGAGCGGCTCCCAT
>JBILMF010000184.1:0-5047 GCA_044375655.1 Steroidobacteraceae bacterium
CTCCGAGATCATCTTTACACCTTATCTCGGTGTCTGGAATCTCGGGGGAAGCCCAAAGTCCAGAGTTTGCGAGACGAAACGGCTCTGAGACGGGTTTTGGGCCGTTTTGGGGCTAACCGCAGTCCAGAGCTCTCTCGCGAAGTGCTGTGTTTTACGGGGTTTGCGCACGGCCTCGATTGCCGCTGAGCCAGTTCGCGATCGATGAAGTGGCGGAGAGGGTGAGATTGACTCGGGCCATCCATGGCCCTCGCCCCTCGCGCTCGCTCGGGGCGCGCTGCGCGCGTCCGATTCGGCTCTCCTGCCGAATCGTCGAACTCTGTGAGTTCGTCCACGAGCCCTGCTCACACCAATGAAATAAAAAAGGGAGCCCTGCGCTCCCTTTTTTATTTCATCTGGCGGAGAGGGTGAGATTCGAACTCACGGTCCCCGTAAAGGGACGCCGGTTTTCAAGACCGGTGCATTAAACCGCTCTGCCACCTCTCCGGGTGTTGCGGGCCTGCGTACCCTGTAAATTATGCCCTGTCGGGGCCACAGTTGCCGGCCCGGGGGAGTGGAGAATGATCCAGCGCGAATCGGTGTTGACCGCCCTGATCCTGGCCGCGGGCATGGTGCTCGCCGGAGGCTTGCTCGGGCAAGGCGTCGAGCGCTTCCGGATGGCCGACCGGACCATCACGGTCAAGGGACTGGCCGAGCAGGATGTCGAGAGCGACTTCGTCACGTGGAACATCGTGTTCCGGCGTGCGGGCAATTCCTTCAGCGAGGTGCAGCGCGCGCTCGCGGCAGATCGCGAGCTGGCGGTCGATTTCCTGCAAAAGGCCGGTCTGGAGTCGAGCGAGTACGAGATCCAGCCACTGCAGATCGAAGACACCTACTCGCGCGACTTCGGGGCGCAGAACCAGCCGCTGCGCTACACCGGCACGGGACGCATCACGGTGAGCTCGAAGCGCATCGACCTTGTCACCCGGACGGCGCTCGCGGTCGATCCGCTGATCCAGCAGGGCGTGGCGCTGATGGGCGGCAACGGCCCGTGGTACCAGCTGCGGGGCTTCAACGATGCCAAGGCGCCGCTGCTCGCCGCGGCCACCCGCAACGCGCGGCAACAGGCCGAGCAGTTCGCCAAGGAGGCCGGCGCGGATCTCGGGCCGTTGCGCACCGCAAACCAGGGCGTCATCACCATCACCGGCGCGAACGGCAATCAGTTCGGTGACGACCAAAGTGCCCGCACCAAGCGCCTGCGGGTGGTGAGCACCTTCCAGTACGAGCTCGACTGAGGCAGTGCGCGTTTACGTCGCCACGCGGCGACGAGCAAGGGTCCCGCCGGCCCGGGGGCTAGGGCCGTAGCGACTCGAGCCCGCCCATGTAGGGGCGCAGCGCAGCCGGCACGGTGACCGAACCGTCGGCGTTCTGATAGTTCTCGAGCACGGCGACCATCGCCCTACCCACCGCCACGCCCGATCCGTTCAGCGTGTGCAGCGGCTCGGGCTTGCCGGTCTCGGGGTTGCGCCAGCGGGCCTGCATGCGACGCGCCTGGAAGGCCTCGCAGTTGCTGCAGGATGAGATCTCGCGATACTTCCCCTGTCCCGGCAGCCAGACCTCAAGGTCGTAGGTCTTGGCGCTGCCGAAGCCGATGTCACCCGCACACAGTGCGAGCACGCGGTAGGGCAGTTCGAGTCGCTTCAACACCTCTTCGGCGTGCGCGGTGAGCTGCTCAAGCGCAGCGTAGGAGTCTGCAGGTCTGACGATATGCACGAGCTCGACCTTGTCGAACTGGTGCTGGCGGATCATGCCGCGGGTGTCCTTGCCGGCCGCACCCGCCTCGGAGCGGAAGCAGGGCGTGTGCGCAACGTAGCGCATCGGCAGTTGCTCGGGCGCGATAATCTGTTCGCGCACGAGGTTGGTGACCGGGACCTCGGCCGTGGGGATTAGATAGAGCGGCTTGTCGCCGCGCAGCGCGAAAAGATCCTGCTCGAACTTCGGCAGCTGGCCGGTGCCGGTGAGCGCATCGGCCGAGACGATGTAGGGCGCGTAGATTTCCTGGTAACCATGCTCGCCGGTGTGCAGGTCGAGCATGAACTGGGCGAGTGCGCGGTGCAGACGCGCGATGCCGCCGCGCAGCACGGCAAAGCGCGCGCCGGAGATGCGCCCCGCCGCCTCGAAGTCGAGCCCGCCGAGGCGGGCCCCGACATCGACGTGATCGAGCGGCGTGAAGTCGAAGGTCCGCGGCGTACCGTGACGGCGCACCTCGAGGTTGGCAGCCTCGTCGCGACCCTCAGGGACCGAGTCGTGCAGCAGGTTGGGCAAACCCATGAGCCAGCCGTCGGACTCGGCCTGTACGGCGTTGAGCGCAGCCTCCGCGGCCCCGAGCTGCTGCGTCAGCTCCTCGCCACGCTTGAGAAGGCCACTGGCGTCCTCGCCCTTGCCCTTCGCCATGCCGACCGCCTTGGCATTGGCGTTGCGCTCGGCGCGCAGCTTGTCGGCCTCGAGTTGTACCTGCTTGCGACGCTCTTCGAGGGCGCGGAAACCCGGCAGGTCGAGCTCGAAGCCGCGGCGCGCGAGGTTGCGGGCGACGTTTTCAGTATCGGTACGCAGCAGTTTGGAATCGAGCACTTGTCACTCCAGCGGAAACATTTGCCGCTCAGGCGGACCCGAGCGCTCGACCGGCGAGCGCGGCGGCCAGACAGAGCACGACGGTCGCGGCCACGTAGGCCGCCGCACGCAGCGCCGCCCCGCCCGACGCCAGCGTCACGGTCTCGAGCGCGAACGCCGAGTAGGTCGTGAAGCCGCCGAGCACGCCGGTCATCAGGAACACCTGCAGCGTCTCGTTGGCGGCGCCCGCGGAAGTCCGGCTGGCGAGCCATGCGGCCACCCAGCCGATGGCGAAACTGCCCGCGACGTTGACGGCCATTGTAGCGAGCGGCCAGCCCCCGGGCACGGTGGGCAGCAGCCGGCCGACGGCGTAGCGCGCCACCCCGCCCACGGCGCTGCCGAGCGCGACCCACACCCAGAGCGCCATCAGGGCAGGCCCTCTTCGGCCTTGTCGGCGCCAGTCGCCCTCGCCGCTGTGGATTTCGCCGGTAGCCGCGCGCGCAACTTCGCGAGCGCCTCGCCGATGCGGATCTCGAGACCGCGCTCGACGGGCCGGTAATAGCGGCGATCCGGCATCTCGTCGGGCAGGTAGCGCTCGCCAGTGGCGTACGCCTCGGGCTCATCGTGCGCGTACCGATAACCCGCGCCGTAACCGAGATCCTTCATGAGCCGGGTCGGCGCATTGCGAAAGCGCAGCGGCACCTCGAGGGTGCCGAACTTCTCGACGTCAGCCATGGCCTCCTTGAAGCCGGCATACACCGCGTTGCTCTTCGGCGCACAGGCCAGGTAGACGACGGCGTTGGCGAGCGCGAGCTCGCCCTCGGGACTGCCGAGCCGGTCGTAGGTCTGCCACGCATCGATGGCGATCTGCAGGCCGCGCGGGTCGGCAAGCCCGACATCCTCGACCGCCATGCGCGTGATGCGTCGCGCGAGATAGGCGGGGTCACAACCCCCGTCGAGCATGCGGGCATACCAGTAGAGCGCCGCGTCGGGATCCGTGCCGCGCACGCATTTGTGCAGCGCGGAGATCTGGTCGTAGAACTGCTCTCCGCCCTTGTCGAAGCGGCGGCGCGTGCCGCTCGCCACCTCCTGACACTGCGCGAGACCGATCCGCCCGGCCACCGCGAGATCCGCGGCGATCTCCAGCATGTTGAGGGCGCGCCGCGCATCGCCATCCGCCGCGGCTGACAGCAAGTCGAGCGCCTCGTCGTCGATAGACAGCTGCTGCGTGCCGAGTCCGCGCTCGCTGTCCGCGAGCGCGCGTCGCAACAGCGCACCGAGACTGGGAAGGTCGAGCGGCTTCAGGACGTAGACCCGAGCCCGCGAGAGCACGGCGCTGACCACCTCGAAGGACGGATTCTCCGTCGTAGCCCCGATGAAGGTGAGCGTGCCGTCCTCCAGATAAGGCAGGAAAGTGTCCTGCTGCGACTTGCTGAAGCGGTGTACCTCGTCGAGGAAGAGCACCGTACGCCGGCCGCTCGCCGCGCGCTCGGCCTGGGCCTTTTCGACCGCGGCGCGTACATCCTTGACGCCGGCCATCACTGCCGACAGCGCGATGAACTGCGCGTCCGAGGCCTTGGCAATGAGCCGCGCGAGGGTCGTCTTGCCGGTTCCCGGGGGTCCCCAAAGAATCAACGAATGCGGCTGTCCGGACTCGATGGCGGCGCGCAGCGGCTTGCCTGCGCCCAGCACCTGCACCTGCCCGACGAACTCGTCGAGGCTCTGTGGCCGCATGCGATCGGCAAGCGGCCGCGTCAGGTCGGGGCCAGCCATCGCTCGATGCGCTCGAACCAGGAATCACGACTGGGCAGCGATATCGCAAGCCCGAGCAAGACGCCGGCAAGGTCCGCGTATACGTCGGCAAGCTCTGCGGAACGGCCGAGAGCCATGGCGTACTGCGCCACTTCGATGCCGATGCCGATAGCAAGCATCACCGCCCCGAGGGCGGGGTAGAGCCGCCGTTCGACCAGTGCGGCAAACCAGACGGTGAGGCCGAAGAAACCGAGCAGATGGGCGACCTTGTCCGGCAGAGGAAACGCCCCACCGTTGCCGGGCGGTTCGAGACAGAGGTAGAGCACCAGTCCGAGCAGACCGACACCCAGCATCGCCCAGATCGGCAGATAGCGCAGCGGTCGCATCAGGGTACCGGTGTGCCGATGACATCCGCACCGGGCGGCGGAACGAAGCGCAGTTCCGCGGCCTCCACCGGAACGTTGCGCAGGCTTGCCGAGAACATCAGCACCGTCCGCTGTCCCAGCTTATCGTCGATTTCGAGACGGCGCAGTTCCGCGCCGACGAAGCCGAAACGGGCCTCGCGGAATTCGGCATCGGCGCGCAATGGCGTCGCCCGAACCCACTCGAGACCCTCGCGCCGACCGGCGGCAACCACCTTGAAGGCGGAGCGCAGCGGCACGCTGCCTGCGAGCAGCATCGCAGGGCTCGCGGAGAGCGCCTCATCAGC
>JBILMF010000049.1:0-18621 GCA_044375655.1 Steroidobacteraceae bacterium
CCAACCGAGATGGCGACGATATCGTCCTGCTCGGGACGGAAGAAGCGGATCGCGATATCCGCCTCGCGCCGCAGCAGGTTCTGTACCTCGTCGGAGGCTTGCACCTCGACCTGCAGCAGCGGCGCATCACGCAGCAGCGGCGCGAGCAGGCGCGGCAACACCAGCGCACCCAGCAGTTGGCTGGTGGTGATGCGGACGGTCCCGGAAACCACGTCATCGCGACCCCACACCGCACGCTCGAAGCGCCCCACACCCTCGACGAGCGGCAGCAGACGATCCAGCAGGAACTCGGCACGCTCGTTCGGCTTCATCCTCCCGGGCAGACGGTCAAAGAGCGTTTCACCGACCAGTATCTCGAGCTCTCTGATGTGTCGTCCCAGCGTCGGCTGGCTCAGACCCAACGCCTCGGCCGCAGCCGTGAGCGTCTGGGTTTCACAAACCGCGATGAAGGAGCGCAGCAGGTTCCAGTCATCGAGTCGCGCTCCCGGGGATATCACCTTGTTGAACGGCATTGGCCTCAATAAACCTACCGGATCCCGTCAACGGGCGCCAGCCGGAACATCAGAAGCGATAGCCGATCGCGATGCCGATCTCCGCCGAGTTGGAGTCACCGCGCAGCCGCACGATCGGGCTGTCGCTCGCGTCGCCGTTCAGACGCGACACGCCCAGCCTGCCGATCAGTGCCCACCGCGGCGTCAGGTCGTAGGTGCCGGTCAGCCCGACGGATATGCTCTTCAGTCCGGCTTCTGCCTTGTAGATCGGCAGACCGCTGCGCCGGTTGTTGTCGGCGTCCACTGAAAAGAACGTGTCCATGTACTTGTCGTTCGCATAGGTCGCGCGCAAGTCCACGCCGTACTGGAAAGCGCCGACCCTCGTCGCCTGATAGGCGACGCCCCAGGAGAACTGGTTACCCTCGCCGGCCCTCGCTTCGACATCCACGTTGAGCCGATCGCCTTCCATCAGAGTGTCGGCGAAACCGTACTCGATGAAGAATCCTGCCTCGGCAGTGCTGTCGATCTTGCGCAGACGGCGCACGACCGGATCCTCGACGTCCTCGTCGCGGGCCATGATCGCCGACACCACGGGGCCGAAAGCCCACGGACTGTCACTACCCATCAGGTTGTACTGCACCGTCACGCCAGCGAATCGCAGGCTTCCGTAGCGCTCGAGGTCCACGCGTCCCACCACGAACGGCAGCACCTGCTCATCCGCGGACCCCTCGAACTCAGGTACCGACGCGGCACCGAGACCGAACAGACTGCGTGGCTGTTCCTCAGCCGCTGCGGTTCCTGCGACGCAGGCAAGCGCGAGGCCAAATGCGACTGTCAGGAGCGATGACGTGCGCGAGGGTCGGAACGATGTTTGATTCATGGCAGATCTTCCGAAGATTAGGTTGGTGGATCAACTTGCGGGACATGCAGTGAGCGTCCACGCCGCGGAAGAAGTCTGTTCACAGTCGGACCGATTGCGAACCCCTGCGCTCGCATGCACTTCATGCGTTATTGAATGACTTGTATCGGCGTCGCCGTTAGCCCGCAGGCTTCGACGTCAGATCGAGCACGAGTCGTCCTTCGACCTCGCCGGCCTCGATCAGCCGATGAGCCTCGACGGCCTCCTCGAGGGCGAAGATGCGCTGGACAAATGGCGTGATCCGCTCGCTCTGCAGCAGCGCGAAGAGCGACGAGAGATCGCGCTGAAACCAGTCCGGATGCCGCACACGACACTCTGCAACGTCGTAGAGCATGACCCGCCTGTATGCCCTAGACCGGGAGGACAGCCACTTGATCCGCAGCACCTCGGCGCCGAGCCGCAGCAACGCCAGCGGACTCAGACGGATGTCGCCATCTCGGTAGGCCTTGCGGAGCGGGGCGCTGAAGCCGAGCGCGACCAATCGTCCGCCGGGTGCGAGGCGCGCCATCACCGCAGTGAGTGGCTCCCCGCGGGCCACGTCAAGAATCACCGTGAAGCCGTCGAAGTCCCGCGCAAGGCGCTCCAGCTTGCTGCTTGCACCGGGCTCATCATAGGCGACGAAATCCGCGCCCAGCCGGGTCACAAGCTGTCGTCGGCGCGCCGAGGCGACACCCACGGCAGGTATTCCGAAGGCGCGGCACAGATCGAGCGCCGCCAGACCCACGGCGCCGCTTGCGCCACAGATCAGCGCCGCTTCTCCGGGCTTCGCTCCGCCTTCGCGAAACAACGCCTGATAGGCGGTCAGATAGCTCAGAATCAGCGGCTCCACGCGGGTCGCCTCGAGCCCCTCCGGCACCGCAACCAGCGACGCAGCCGGACGCACCACATGGGTGGCGTTGCCGCCGATTTGCGTAAGATCGGCAACCCGATCGCCGACCCGCCAGCGCGTGACGCCGGGGCCCAACGCATCGACGTGCCCGACAATGTCGTAGCCGAGCGTCAGCGGCGGAGCCACCTTCAACGTGGGGTAGAGTTTCCGGCGGATCAGCATGTCGGTGAAGACGAGACTCGAGGCCTCGACCCGAATACGCACCTCGCCTGCAAGGGGTTCCGGCAGCATCGCGTCCTCGACGAGCCGGATGACCTCAGGGCCGCCAAACGCGCGGATCTCTAACCGCCTCATGGGTACGACCGGCACCGTCACGCGGATCGGCGCAGAGCGCGCCACAGGCAAAGAATCCCAAGTGCCATGAACCAGAGCTGTATCCCCGTCGTGGACAGCACGATCGACAATGGTGGCTCGATGCCAAAGAGCTCGAGCGCAGGCATGGCAACGAGCACGCCAACCGCGAGTCCGGTGAGACCCGCCCACATCGGCAAGCGGCGATCCCGCAGGATCAGCAGGCTCGTGGCGACAGCCCAGATCGCGGCGAACGCCGCGACGCCCAGCGTCTCGCCAATGGCGCCGCCCCACGCATTGATGGCGGACTGCATCGACTCGATCGCCGCACGACCCTCGGCGGACAGCCCGGGAGTGGCGTGGGCCTCGGCGAGCGCCGCGCTGCCGGTCAGCCAGCGCAGGATGCCGATCGACCGCGCGAGCGCCGACACCGCAGCTGCGCTGATGGCCATGAGCGCCAGCGCGCCCAGCGGTCCCGGGCGTGCCGCTATGCGGACGGTCAGCACGCCGGTGACCAGAAAGAGCAGCGAGTAGCCGAGATAGAGCCCATAGCCAAGACGCACCGCGTCCAGTTGCTCACGCAGCAGCGGCAGCATCTGCGCTGGCGGAAAGTCCAGACTGTCCGGCCACTGGATCGCCCCGCCGAGTACTGCCATGGGTGCGAATATGCTGAACCCCTGCACGAGCAGGACCAGCCCGGCCACCATGAGCAGACTGCGGGACGGCGTGCCATCTCCACTTAACAAATCACGTTGTGCCATGGGCAGCTCCGGAGGGTGGGGTTTTCGAGACGCAGGGCGGGGGACGGGGGACGGGGGACGGGCAATGAGCGCAGATGACCCGCGCAGGGTGTCTCGACTGCCGGTTGATCGACAACGCCCTCGCTGCATGCGGCCCATGCGTTTGTGAATGGCGCGTCAGGGACTTTGGCCACCGCGGATGGTATTGTCGCGACCGAGCGATCGCTTCATGGACTGTCGGCTACGGCTTGGTCGGGAACCCGCGCCGACAGGCCTCGGTCTTTCGGATATCGAGGGTCCCAAATGATCAACCCCACCAGCATCAGCACGATGCCGAGCGCCCACGGTAGTTACCAGCCGGTGACACCAGTGAAGCACGCGGCAGCCATCGAACGCTCCGAGAGCAAGATCGAGAACCGCCCACCACCGCAGGAGCCGTCTCCGCCCCTGACGCCTTCCCGCGCCGATGGCGGCAACGAAGGACGCAGTAGACTCATCGACGTCTACGCCTGACCCGTCCCTCGATCGTCGTCAGGCCTTGGCCCGCAGATGTGGCGGGACCGCTATATAATCTCTAGGGTATTCCCTTCATTGACCCGGAGTTCCCATGGCGCGTTCGACGACCCCCGGACAGAAGGGCACGGTCAGCGGCGGTACGGCCGTCCGCAAGCGGGCCCGGGGGTCCGGAGCCGCCGGCGTCTACGAACAGCTGCGCCGTGACATCCTCGAGCTCAAGATGGAGCCGGGCACTCTGCTCGACGAAACCGATCTCGCGGCGCGGTTCCGGCTGTCACGCTCTCCGGTGCGCGAGGCGCTGATCCGCCTGTCCGCGGAGGGGCTGGTCCAGACGTTGAGGAACCGCAGCTCGATCGTGGCGCCGTTCGACATCGTCGCCGTGCCGAGTTACCTCGACGCCGTCGAGCTCATCTATCGCCTCACCTCGCGCCTCGCAGCGATTAACCGGCGGGCGTCAGAGTTGGCGGTAATCGCGGCGGTACAAAAGGAGCATGCGGCGGCAACACGCCGGGGCGATGCGGCGGCGATGATCCGCCTGAACTACGACTTCCATGAGGCGATCGCCAAGGCTTCGGGCAACTCCTTCTACGTCGCTTGGGCGCGTCAGGTGCTCGACCAGGGACAGCGCATCCTCGGGCTCTATCTGCACGACGTCGGGGATCAGGTTGCCACCCACCGGATCAGCGAGCACGGGCCGCTCGTGCGGGCGATCGAAGAGCAGGACCCCGACGCAGCCGAGGACGCAGCCAGACGCGACGCACAGATCATTGCCGAGCAGATGACACGGCGATTCGGCGCCCGGCCCTCGACGTCATTCGTAGTGGGCAACCGCGCGGGAAAGTGAGCCCGCTGCGGCGGCTGTCGAGACCACGCCCGGCATGCAGCCGGGCTCGATCAGGGAAACTCCCGCAACAATCGCTCGACGATCGGCGCGGTCCCGTCGAGCAGCGGATCAACGCAGGGCAGCCCCGTCTCATCGCGATAGCGCGCGAGGACCGCCTGACGCTCCGCGGGCGCGATCTTTGAGGTGTTGAGAGCCACGCCCACGCAACGGATCTCCGGGTTCGTGAGCTGGCCGATGAGCACCGTGCGGTCGATGACCTCGCGGATCGTCGGCAGCGGGAACGCTTCCCAGCCGCTGATGGATGTACGCAGCGGATCGTGGCAGACGACGAACGCGTCGGGCTGCGATCCGACCAGCAACCCGACCGTCACTTGCAGATAGCCGGGATGGAACAGCGCGCCCTGACCCTCGATGACATCCCAATGCTCCGGCGTGTTGGCCGGGGAGAGCAGCTCCGCCGCACCGGTCACGAAGTCGGCGACGACGGCGTCCACCGCTATGCCGCGGCCGGCGATCATCACCCCCGTCTGCCCCGTGGCACGGAAGTCTGACGCGATGCCCCGCCGCGCGAGCTCGCGGTCGATGGCAAGCGCGGTGTATTTCTTGCCGCAAGCGCAGTCCGTGCCCACGGTCAGCAGGCGACGCCCGCTACGCTTCAGGCCGGTTCCCACCGGCAGGTTGGGCGGCGGTACCCGCGCGTCGACGAGGCGCGCGCCACCCCGCTGCGCAGCCTCCGCGAGACCCGGCAGCGAGGCGAGGCGCACATGCAGACCAGCCACGATGTCGAGGCCCTGCGCCGCGGCGGCGATCAGCGTCTGCACCCAATGATCGGGCAGTCGCCCACCGACCGCTGCCGTACCCACGATCAGGCTACGCGCTCCCGCGGCCACGGCGGCGTCGACACTCAGATCCGGTACGCCGGCGTCGACACCACACCCTGGCAGCCGGACTTGTCCGCGGCAGTCCTCGGGGCGCCACTGAACGAGACCAAAGCCGGTCTTGGCATAGGTTTCATCGACGACGTCGCCGAGAAAGACGACGAAGGGGCTTGCGATCTCTACCAGCGAGCTATCCACGTTGGACTCCAACAGAAAATCTTACGTGCACTACGTCGACAGACTATACACAAGATGTGCAGTGAGCCTGTACAGCCATTGGCAAAGCGTCACGGCATTCCGTGTCCGAGCCTCCCATCGAGACACGGCCTGGACCCTCTCTCGTCTGACCGTACCCCGATCTTCACTTCGGCTTCCACTTCCATCGCTCTTTCCTCACTCAGTGATGGGTGGGGAAATCTCGACGACCGAGACCGCGGACTATTGGAACCCCGACGACGCGGCGGAGGGGATTTTGTTCATCGGTGATGCTTGCAACGATGAGGGGGGGCGCGACGATCGACCCCTCAGTCAACTTCAGGTGCCTTGCCTGCCGGTATCCGTCGGCACGAAGTGCTCTGTGACCACCAATCGCATCAGGCGCGACGTATGCGCGAGCGTGTCTGGGCGCGTGGGACTCGGGCCGGAGTACGCCGCATTGTAAGCACGTTCATCTTCGAACCACTGTTCCGCGACCCCATCCCATTCAGGCTCTTCGGCCTCCCCGGCGAGCGCATCTCCCGGCGCCCTGACGTTGACCACGTACTTGAGGAGGTGCGGAGCCTGCGCGCGGGCGACGTCGAAGCAGTGCCTCTCCAGCCACCAGCGGCTGAATTCCTCGTGGGTGAGATGCGGGGCGCGCTTCAGGAGCCACATTACCTTGATCATTGAATTGGCTTATCCGAGAGGTGGGACTGGGGTGGCGGTGAGGCGTGCTCGAGCCGCACCGAAGTAAGAGAGCCCGCTCGCCATGAACCCGCCGTCGACAACGATGGTCTGGCCGGTCATCCACGGTGCCGTGGCGGCAAACTCGACCGCCTGCGCGATCTCGGCCGCGCTGCCAAAGCGCCCCTGCGGGATCCGTTCCAGGTCGTGGCGCAGCACCTCAGGATCGCTGCGGGTCGAGATCATCGAGGGCGACTTCCCCTCCAGCGGGCCTGGGGCGACAGCATTGACCGCGATGCCGAACGGCGCAAGCTCCACCGCCATGGCTCTGACCAGCGCGTCCTGCGCACCTTTGGTCGCGCAGTAGAGCGGCTCCCGCTGCCAGCCCTGGAAGGCGGCGACCGAGGTGACAACGACGATCCGCCCGCCACCCGCCTCGCGCATGCGCCGCGACGCTTCCTGGCAGACAACGAACAGGCCCCGCACGTTCACCGCATGCAGGGTGTCCAGATCCTCGACCCGCGCCTCGAGAAATGCACCTGCCAGACTGGCTGCCGCGGAGCAGACCAGAAGGTGCGGAGGCTTGCCCCCGAAAAAGCCGTCGCAAACGGCAAAGGCAGCCCGCACGCTCTCGGGGGAAGCGAGGTCTGCGCGTATGTCCCGAACTGCGGCGCGATCGCGGGCAACTGCATCCGTCGCGTTCAGGTCGAGGTTGGCAACCTGCGCTCCCAGCGTACCGAGGCGCTCGATGACCGCTCGCCCAATGCCACTTGAGCCTCCCACAACGACGATGCGGCGGGGTTCGCCTTCCGGGCTGCGGCTCATGACACTCCCTCGCGCGTTGCTTACAACATCCTGTATGCATATTGTAGACGCGAACCCAAGAGATGCAAACTGGCCGTTCCGCGCTCATTCCGCGCGGGCGCGGCGCCGGCGAAAGAAAGCACCGGAGTTTGACCGGTCAACACACTCTGGATACACTTTGTCGACATACATTGGCGCGCTGGGGAGGCGGGAATGTCGGTAGATCTCGCAATCCGGGACCCTGGTGCCATCGTCGCGGCGATGGTGTTGTACCTGGCGGTTTGCATGGGAATCGGTTGGTTGGCCATGCGCCGCACCCGATCGCTCGCCGACTACATCCTCGGTGGCCGCAAGCTTGGCAGCGTGGTCACGGCTTTCAGCACATCGGCCACGGACATGAGCGGCTGGCTCCTGATGGGCTTTCCTGCGCTCGCTTACCTTGGCGGATTCGAGGCGGTGTGGTTTGCAGCCGGCTCGCTCTTCTTCGCCTATCTCAACTGGAAACTAGTCGCGCCGCGACTCCGCGCGCAGACAGCAGCGCTCGGTGACGCGCTGACGCTCCCCGACTACTTCGAAGCGCGGCTCGATGACCGCTCCGGCTTGATTCGCGCGCTCACCGCGGTCGTCATCCTCGTGTTCTTCACGCTCTACACCAGCTCCGGATTCGTCGCCGGGGGGCGACTGCTGGAGACTCTTTTCGATCTCGACTACCGGCTGTGTGTCCTGATCAGCGGCGTCGTCATCGTCGGCTACGTGGTGCTCGGCGGATTCCTGGCAGTGAGCTGGGCGGACGTGTTGCAGGGCTTGATGATGCTGGTGGCGCTGCTGATCGTGGCGTTCCTCGGCGTCGAAGTCGCCGGTGGAGCGGGCGAACTCCTCAGCAAGCTCGACGCCCATGAGACCGGGTTTCTGTCTCCCTGGATGGAAACCGGGGGCAAGCCCCTCGACACGATCGCGATCATCTCGCTGGTCGCCTTCGCGATGGGTTACCCCGGCCAGCCGCATATCCTGGCGCGGTTCATGGCGACGAGCTCCGTCGACAACCTGCCGGTCGCACGCCGTGTGGCGCTCACATGGCAATTCACGGTTCTCGCCGCAGCGATCGTCATCGGCTGGTGCGCGGTTGTCGTTGTTCCCGGACAGCTCGAGGGCGCGGACGCGGAGAAGGTGTTCATTCTCATGTCCGTGGAACTGCTGCCGCCCTGGATCGCTGGGATCTGCCTCGCCGGGATCGCGGCGGCGGTCATGAGCACTGCCGCAGCCCAGCTGCTCGTTGCCTCGTCTGCAGCGACCGAGGACCTCTACCGCCGGTATTTTCGTCGGGTCGCGTCGGAGCGGCGGCTACTCACCTACGGGCGTCTCGCGGTGCTCGCGGTGACGGCCCTCGGTATGCTGATCGCATTGAAGCCCGACGAAACCGTGTTCAGCCTGGTTGCCTGGGCGTGGGCGGGCTTCGGTGCGACTTTTGGTCCGGCGGTCGTGCTCTGCCTGATGTGGCGAGGCACGACGCGCAACGGCGTACTGGTCGGAATGCTGGTCGGCGCCTCGACAGTACTGCTTTGGCCGCTCGGCAGTGGCGAGATCTTCCGCCTCTACGAACTCGTGCCGGCCATGACCTTCGCGATACTGGCTACGGTGGCGGTCAGCCTGCTGGATCAGCGGCGTAGTCGGCGCGCGGTCTGATCGCAATCACGCCGCGCGACGCCGCACCGCCGGTTTGACCTTCGTCCACACGGCGCATACTATCGGTCGACAAAAGCTGACATAGAGCGGAGGGTGTGCCATGAGGATCCCAACTGGTAGATGCTTCGCCGCGACGGCTCTCCTGACGGTGCTCCTCGGCAACATGACCGACGCACTCGCCGCCTCTCCCGCCGACCCGAACAGCAGCTCCGCCACCGCCGTCGAGACCGCGTATCGGAACGCGCTGCGGTTTGCTCCATATCTCGACGGTAACGCCGTCCGCGGCGCGCCAGTCTGGCGCTGGATCGGCAACGGCGAACACCTTTGGCACACCTCGTCGGCCGCCGATGGCAGTCAGGAAACGGCAACCATTCTCGAGACCCGCACCGGCCGCACGATCCGCTCCATCGAGCTCAAACCGCTGATCGCTGCGGTCGCGGAACAGACAGGCATCGCAGCCAGCGGAGCCGCCTTTGCGCGCGCGCGGCCGAACTTTGATGCCACCGGCAGTCTTTTGACCCTGACCATCGCAGGCAAAAGATGGGCGTGCGACACGTCCAGCGCGCGCTGCCGCCTCGAGCGCGAGGGACTGACGGACGAGGTAACGTCACCGGACGGGCAACTCGCCGCCTTCGTTCGCGACCACAACCTATGGGTGCGCGACCTGGCCTCGGGCGAATCGCGCCCCCTCACGACAGACGGCATCCCCGGCAACGGATACGGCACGATCACCGAGCAGCTCGCCGGCATCGGTTTCGGACTGCCGCTCCCCAAGGACCTGCCGGTGAACGTCGCGTGGTCGCCCGACTCAAAGCAGCTCGTGGTCGCGCGCATCGACGAGTCCAGCGTGCCGCCACTCCCGGTCATCGATCAGGCACCGCGCAATGCCACGCTTCCCCGGGTTCACTCCTACCGGTACAACCTCCTCGGCGATGGCATGCGGATCCGCGAGGAGCTTTGGTTGCTCGGGGTGAACGGCGAGCCGGCCCGGCGTCTCGAGATTCCCATGCAGCCGGTCATCACCGACTCCACCGTCTCGCTGCGCCGGGTCTGGTGGCGATCCGACGCGCGCGAACTCGCCGTGGCGATCATGGATCCCGAAGAAAAATGGGTGGATGTCTACAAGGTCGACGTCGCCACCGCCAGCGCCCGGCGACTCTTCCGCGAGGAGGAGACCTACCGTATCCGCATGACGTCGATGGAAACCCGCTACGCGCCCTCCGTGCATCTGCTGCGCAATGGCGATCTCATCTGGTACTCCCACCGCAGCGGTCGCGGCCAACTGCACATCGTCGACGGACGCAGCGGAGCCGTCACGCGCGACCTCACGCCGGGAGCTTTCATCGTCCACACGCTGCTTCACGTTGACGAGCGTGCGGGGCATCTGTGCTTCGCGGCCGGCACCGACGCCAAGCAGACGAACCCGTACTTCGCTGCGGTCTACCGCGTGAACCTGGACGGCAAAGGACTCCGGCGACTCACGCCCGAGGAGGGTCACCACGAGATGCGGGCGATGAACCTCGGATTCCGGCCGAGCAGCCCCCTCGATCTCGGTTTCTCCCCGAACGGAGCGGCCTTCGTCCACACGGTTTCGACGGCGCTGCAGCCCGAAGTGGTCCGTCTGCGGCGGGCGGACGGCACGCTCGTGAAGGAACTGGGGCGTTCGGTGCTCGACCCGGCGGTCGCAGCCCGATACCGCGCGCCCGAACCCTTCACGCTGCCGGCGCCCGAAGGGGACGAGCCACTGTATGGGCTCATCCACCTGCCGTCGGATTTCGATCCCGCCCGTTCGTATCCGGTGATCGACGCGATCTACAACGGGCAGCAGACTGTTGAAACACCCCGCTCATTCACGGAAGCCGTAGAAGGCGGTCCGCAGGCGGTCGCCGAACTCGGCTTCGTGGTCGTCGTGATCGATGCACGCGGCACGCCGCAGCGTTCGAAGGCCTTCCACGACTACGCCGGCCTCCGCCGTGATCAGACAGGCTCGATCGCGGATCATGTTTACGCCATCCGGGAGCTCGCGAAATCCCGTCCCTACATGGACGTCTCGCGCGTCGGCATCTACGGCGTTTCCAATGGCGGCTACGCAACACTGCGGGCGATGCTGGCGTTCCCCGACTTCTTCAAGGTCGGCGTTTCGATCAACGGCAGCCACGATCTGCGCAAGTACATCCCGCACGGGGGCATCAACTGGGTGCAGCAGCAGGGCGCCGCTTCCCTCGATGCAGCGCTCAGTAAGGTCGCCAACCAGAACTACGTGCAGTCACTCGAGGGACGGCTGCTGCTGATGGCCGGCGGGATGGACGCCAATGCACCGATCGCCGCGACGCTGGGCGTCGCCCAGGCGCTGATCGACGCGCGGAAGGACTTCGAGTTCGTGCTGGTTCCATCGATGGGGCACAGCTATGGGGGCACCCCGTTCGCCGTGCGCAAGACCTGGGATTTCTTCGTCCGCAACCTGCAGGGACGGGAGCCGCCGGCGATGACTTTGCAGTGAGGGGGCCGACTACCGGCGCCGCACTGCAGAACCGCGTACATTTTCAATTCGAACTGAGACGGGTGATCCATGTTCATGACTGACCCGGCGGCGCCGCACGGCGCTCGCATTCGTTCTTTTCTTCTGGCGATCCTCGCGGCTGTCGCCGCTCCCGTGCTGGCCGCAGCGCAGGCGCAGACCGCAGCGAAAGCGCAGGCTGAAACCCGCACCGCGCCTTACGCGGTGGTCATCGCCAATGGCCGCGTCATGGACCCCGAGACGGGCCTCGACCAGATTGCCAACGTCGGCATCGCGGACGGCGTCATCCGCCGGATCACCTCCGAACCGCTGGCGGGACGTACGGTGATCGATGCAAAGGGGCTCGTGGTATCGCCGGGTTTCATCGACCTGCATGCCCACGGGCAGGTGAAGATCGCCTACGAGCTGCGCGCCCGCGACGGTGTCACGACGGCGCTCGAGCTCGAGTCGGGCGTGTATCCGATCGCACCGTTCTATGCGGCACGCGAGGGGCGCGCGCCCATCAACTTCGGTGCCAGCGTCAGCCACCAGGGTATCCGCCAGTGGGTCCTCGCAGGCTTTGGTCAACCGGATCGGGTGGATCGCGCGGCGAGCGACGCTGCGCTGCGGCTCAAGAGCGTGTGGGCCGAATCGCCGATGAAAGAGCCCGATCTGGCGCGGGCGCTCGATCTCTTCTCTGCGGAGGCGGTCGCAGGCGGTCTTGGCCTCGGCTTCATGCCCGAGTACCTCCCGGGCACCAGCCGCATAGAGGCCCTGCGCTTCATGGAGCGTGCCGCGAGCCTCGGCGTTCCGGTTTTCACGCATGTCCGGGCCTCGAACACCGCGGAGCCGGGCGGGCAGCTCGAGATGATGCAGGAAGTCATCGCCAACGCCGCGGCAACCGGCGTGCCGCTGCACATCTGCCACGTCACCAGCAAGGGCCTCAACGACACGGCGGTGATCCTCGAGGTGATCGCCGGGGCGCGGCGGAACGGACTGGACATCACCACCGAGGCGTATCCCTACACGGCGGGCTCGACCGCCATCGGCAACGCACTCTTCAACGACGGCTGGCAGCAGCGTTTCGGCGCCGACTTCTCCGACATCGAGTGGCCGGCGACCGGCGAGCGGCTCACCGCCGAGACGTTCGCCCGTTATCGGCAGGAGCAGCCCTCGACCTCGGTGATCTTCCACGTGATCCCGGAGAGCGCGATGGACTTCGCCATCGCCCATCCACTCGTGATGATCGCCTCGGACGGGGGTGCCTACGTGGGCGGATATGGTCACCCGCGGGGCGCAGGCACCAACGCGCGAGTACTCGGCACCTATGTGCGCGAGCGCAAGGTACTCACCCTCATGGACGCCCTTCGCAAGATGACCTTGATGCCTGCACAGCGACTCGAGAAGTTCGCTCCGGTCATGCGGCGCAAGGGTCGCCTCCAGGAAGGCATGGATGCCGACATCACAATCTTTGACCCGCAGACGGTGACGGACAGGGCCGGCTATGGAAAGCCAACCCTGCCCTCTGAAGGCATCCCGTATGTGCTCGTCAACGGCGTGCCGGTCGTCAGCAATTCGCAGATCGTGCCCGACGCCCTTCCCGGGCGCGGGATCCGGGCGGATGTTGCTGCATCTCGATGACGCTTCCTACCACAGGTATGGGATGGGGGCGCTGCCGTGCCACCTGCGCACCGCGTGTAATCTGCACGCTCGGTTCGGACCGGCGCGTGTCGTCGCTCGAGCGGTCGACTTTTTGCGGAATGCAGGGTGCGGGTACGCTGCCATGAGCACGATCGCCGTTGCCGACGCGGCAGGTTCGTCAGAGCGAGTCGACGTTTTGGTCGTCGGCTCCGGGGCGGCAGGCCTGGTAGCTGCCCTTGCTGCAGCGAGCCGCGGGTGTCGGGTACGCGTGTTCGAGAAGACTCCCTGGATCGGTGGCACCACGGCTTTGTCTGAGGGGATGATCTGGGTACCCGCGAGTGGGACGTCAACGGGCGCCGATAGTCCCGCCGCCGCACTTGCGTACCTTCGCGCCGCCGCAGCAGGAAACCTGGACGAGTCGCGGGCCGCGTCCTACGTCCGGAACGCGGCCGCAATGCTTTCGTTTATCGAGGCCACGAGCCCCCTGCGATACGAGCCCGCACGCAGCTCGCCCGATTACTACGCTTCCTTGCCCGGCGCGACGGTCGGCGTCCGAGCGTTTCGTCCACGGCCCTTCGATGTCCGAGCGCGCGGCGTCGCATGGCTCGATCAGATCCGCCCCCCCCTGCCGACAACCATGGCCTTCGGCGGAATGATGCTGTCCAGCGACGACTACATGCAGGTGCTCGCGCTGCGGCGCAGTCCGCGGGCGTGGGCTCACCTCGGCAGTCTCTCGTTACGTTACTTCGTGGATCGGGCGGGTGGTTTCCGGCGCGGCGCGCGCTTGACCAACGGGAACGCTGTCGTTGCGGGGCTACTGGCTGGCCTCGAGCGATGGAACGTGCGACCAGAGACGCGTACGACGCTTGTACGCCTGAACGTCGAGGATCGCAGGGTGGTCGGCGCCGACCTGGAGGGCCCCTCCGGTGCCTTCACGGTGCTTTGTGATGCCGTCGTACTTGCGACAGGCGGATTCCCGGGAAACGACGCATGGAGACGTCGCTACTATCCGCATGTTGCAGCGGCGATAGAACATCATTCTCTCGCACCCCCGACGAATACCGGTGAAGGGCTCGAGGCCGCGCTCCGAGTCGGCGCCCGGCTCGATGGAAACGTCGTCAACGCGGCTGCGTGGACGCCGGTCTCACGAGTACCACAGCGCGACGGCAGCCTCGTTCCATTTCCGCACTACGTCGATCGTGCCAAGCCCGGGGTGATCGCCGTCGATTCTGCGGGCCAGCGCTTTTGCAACGAAGCAAGCCCTTACATCCGCTTCGTTCCGGCACTCGTTCGCGCTGCCGAGTTGCGCGGGGAGTCGCACGTTTGGCTCGTCGCGGATCATCGCGCCCTGAGGAAATACGGATTGGGTGCCGCGCCACCGGCACCGGGTCGGATACAGCCGTTCGTCGCTAACGGCTACCTGGTACGTGCCTCGTCAATCGCGGAACTTGAGCTGCGGCTCGGCATTCCGGTCGGCGCACTCGCGCGCACCGTAGCGAGCTTCAACGAACACGCTGAGCGCGGGGTAGACCCAGAGTTCCAGCGCGGGGTTGCCGCGTTCGACCGCGCGTACGGCGATGCTGCACACGCTCCGAATCCGTGCCTGGGTCCGCTGGTGCAGCCGCCGTTCTACGCTGTCCGGCTGTACGCCGGCGACATCGGCACGTTCGTCGGGCTCGCCGTCGATGCAGACGCGCGCGTTCTCGGGATGGACGGTACTCCGATCGCCGGCTTGTACGCGGCAGGGAACGACGTCGCGAGCCCCACCGGGGGGGAGTACCCCGCAGCGGGCGTCACCATCGGCGCGGCAATGACGTTTGGGTTTCTCGCGGGATGCCACGCGGTAACCCGCTCAAGGGAGGGTCTAGCCGCCGGTGGTCGCGAGGCCGTCGCCGATCTTCAAGTCAGGCGCTAGAAGCGCGGCGGGACTAGCGGCGGCCCGCCGTAGCGTGCGAACCAGGAAAGCGTCTCTGCGATATGGCTCATCGCGTGACTCGGAAACGCATCGATCCCGTGTGGCTCATCAGGATAGACGAGCAACTCGGACGGGACCCCGCGGTACTGCAAGGCTCGGAAGTAGAGGATCGATTGCGAGATCGGTGTCACGCGATCCAGCGTTCCGATAGTCACGAGCGTGGGCGTAGTGACTGAGCCAACTCTTGCATACGGCGAGCGACGGAAGTAGTCGCCCGGGGCCTCCCACGGCGGAGTCTCGAAAGTTCCATGCATCGTCGAGGGACCCGTCGCCGCCTCGAACACGTAGGTCGACCACTCGATAGGCGCATTCCATACAGCGGCAGCGCGAAAGCGATCGGTGAGGCCGATGGTCCAGGCAGTAATCGCGCCGCCACCGCTGCCGCCAGCGATGTACAGTCGCTCGGGGTCCGCGATTCCCCGCTCGATCAAGGCGTCGACGGCACCCAGCACGTCGGCCTCGGTACCCTCCGGGTAGTTCGGGCGCGTGCCGAACCGGCGTCCGTACGAACCGCTGAAGCGATAGTTGGGAAGCACGACGAGATAGCCATGTGCGGCCATGATCTGCGCATCGAGGTCGAAATCCGGACCGTAGTCGGCGCTTTGTCCGCCGTGCAGCAACACCAGCGTCGGCAGCTTCTGACCCGCCGCGGCGGACGCAGGCTTCACGAGCCATGCATGAACATCCTCCCGACCGTCGGCGGCGCGATAACGCAGCGACTCGACCGGGTTGACCAGGCGGGACGCGATGTATCCGGCATTGTTGCGCGTAAGGACGCGCGGCGCCTGACCGGCGCTCACGAGCGCGATCTCGCTCGGGGTGCCGGCATCGCTGAACGCGAACGCCACGGTGCCATCTAGAGCCACGGAGAGCGAGCCGCCGCTCGCGTACGACGAGGCGTCACCGCCGCCGGTGGTCGCAAGCACGCGGCGTTGGCCGTCAAGGCCGAAGTGCGCGAGCCGACCGACGCCCTCGTCAAGGTAGACAGCGTACAGGCCACGCCCGTCCGGTGCCCACGACGCGGCCGAGATGGGACGGTCCAGATCGCTGTGGATCCAGGAGAACGGTCCGGCCTCGCTCGCGCCAACATAAAGTCGACGGTCCATATAGTGGTCGGCACGGGCAACGTGATTTCCCACGAACGCCAGCTGTCCCTCTGTGGACATCATAGGTCTACCGACCCCGGTGGCCGGGGCCGCGATCTGCCGAATCTCGCCGGTCACAACATCGATGGAATAGAGTGCAGACCCGAGCAGATTCTTCCAGTGATCGCGGGTCGGAGCCAAGGTGGCGAGTACACGCCGACCATCCTGGCTCCAGGAGAGGCCAGAGCCTCCATAAGGGAGCGCACTACCCAGACTAGGCGACGGCAGGCGGCGCGGGGCCGCGGCTTGCTTGGCATCGACGACGTAGGCGTGGAATCTGACGGGTGCGGGCAGCATCGATGCAGCCGTCTGAAACCCCGGGTCGGCCACCACGATTGGGGGTCTCGCCCACGTCGCGCCGGCCGGCGATGTCGACGCCACGGGAGCGCGGCCCGCGGCACCTTCGGATGCAAGGTAGGCGAGCCGATCGCCCGTCGGAGACCACACGAGACCCACAGGTGCGGACGAAAGCTCCACGACGAGCTCCGACGTCCCCGGAGGGCGCACCACTCGGATCTCGTACTTGCCCGCGCGCGCACGTACGAACGCGAGACGATCACCTTGCGGTGACCAGCGTGGCTGTCGGTCGTGCTTGGCGCCGGGCTCCAGTGGCACGTCGACGCCATCGCGCGACGCGACAAGACGGATTGAAGTGACGCGTTGATCGGATCCGACATCGGGCGTCGTGAGGACGTAGGCGACGCGCGAACCATCAGGCGAAATCTGCGGATCGGCAGCGACCTGCACTGCGAAGTAGTCCGCCAAGCCCACGGCGGAGCGATCAGTCGCGAGGACAATCGGCGCCAGCCCGATGGCAGACAGCGCCGCAGCGAGGTAAGCGAGATTTCGTCGCGGACTCACAATGACACCCACCCTCTGAAGCGCAACCGGGCCGATCGCACGCACTAATCCCAGGGAATCACGGAAAGGCGCAGCGCGGACGGATACTTCGCCCCGTTCAGGATAGTCTGCTGCGCGACCGTGTACTGCACGTCCGTGGCGACGTCGTTGCCCGTGTTGGGGTTCGGATGCAACCCCGGAGCGGTGCTCGCGATCTCGATGCGCACTCGGTGGCCGGGTAGGAACACGTGCCCGACATCGTAGAACGGCAACTCGAGCTTCGCCGGTACGCCGGGCTGCATCAGCACCTGCCGGTCGAAACCCTCCCGGTAACGCGCACGCAGTGCCGCCATCTTGCCGACGACACGGCGGGCGTTGCCCTCGGGATCTACGTCGTAGAGATACGCCACGAAGTCGGTATCGCGCGCCGACGTGGACACATGGAGCTCGAGTGTCACCAGCCCGGCGACGGCCAGCGGCGCCTCGAGCGGATCAGTGGTGTAGACGAGCACGTCCTCGCGCGCGTTGGAGGCGTCTGGTTTTCCGACCTGACCGACGCGAACCGGCCGCGGGGCCGGCACCAGCGGATCGAAGGTGTAGGTGTCGCTGCCGGCGCGTCGAGCAGGCGCCCACGCGAGCTGTCCACCACCCCGGGTCTGGTTGGCGATACCGGTGCTGCGCAGGTAGAGACGGCGCTCGACGGCCTCGGGAGGCGTGAAGTCGCTGAAGTCCTTCCACTGGTTCACGCCGGTCATGAACACCCGCGCGCGCGGCCACTCGAACTTGTCCGTGGTGCCCGCGAAGCAGGCCTTGAACCACTTGAGCTGCAGCGCGTCGATGTCGACCGCCGCGGCCTTGCCCCGCTCGACGTCACCGATGCGATCGGTGCCGCCCGAACGGGTCTCCCCGTGGTTCCACGGGCCGAGCATCAGGAACTGGCGATCCCGGGCGGGCGAGTGCGTACGCATGCCCCGCCAATAGACGCCGTTGCCCCGCAGTTGGCCGTCGAACCAGCCGGAGACATGGAAGGCGGGAACGGACACGCGGCTGAAGTCCTCCTGCGTGTAGAAGATCGGCTTCCACCAGTCGTCGAGAGTGGGGTGCGAGAGGAACTTGCGCACTACCGGCAGCTCGCGTCCTTTGAGCAGATCGGCGGTGATCAGCGGACGGTGCGCCAGCACAACGTCGAGGTCGAACTCGGAGTCCGCGACGACGTTGTGGTTGATGCGGCCCGACGTGCGTACCGGCCAGTTACCGAAGTTCCACCCGGACGAAAAGATCCCGCCGATGTAGGGCACCTCGTTGAAAAAGTCCGCTGCGGGTGCCTGCGAGAACAGGCAGGTCAGGTGCGGCGGCAGCTCTTTCGCTGCGAGCCACTGGACGGTGCCCTTGTATGAGCCGTCGCTCATGGCCACCTGCCCGTTTGACCACGGCTGACGCGCAATCCACTCGATGGTGTCGTAGCCGTCCGGTCCCTCGGGATGGAAAAACTCGAAAGTCCCCTCCGAGTCGCCGCGACCGCGCACGTCCTGGTTGACGACGCCGATGCCGTGGGCAACCCAAGCTTGGGCGAGCTTCAGGATGCG
>JBILMF010000185.1:0-5018 GCA_044375655.1 Steroidobacteraceae bacterium
GAGGTTGTCGGCGTTGCAGGCGATACGCGCGAGAGTCGATAGGTTGCGTGCCGACAGGGTGCTGCGGTCGAGGATCTGCGCGAACACGCGCCACGCGGCCGCCGTGGCGTCGCCCTCGTCGAGTTCCGGCAGCAGATCGGCGAGGGCGCGATCAGGTTCGACATCGGGCTTGGCGAGCAGGCTGCGGTACACATCGCGTGCAAGATCGATACGCCAGGCCTCGAGCGCGACCAAGCCGACGAGTCGCAAGGCCTCGACGTTTTCGCCGTCGAGTTCATACAGCCGGTCTGCAGCCCGCGACGCCGCCGGCAGATGTTGGCAGGCACGGGCCACTTCGAGTGCGCGTTCGCTGATTCGCGGATCGCGGCTGCCGAGACCCGCCTCGAGGTACGCCGGGACCGCCGCAGCGCAGTCTCCTGCGCGCAATGCCCGCTCGGCAGCTGCGAGCGCGCTGCCGGTGGAGTCGATTGCCTGCTGCGCGGGCAGCGCGGCGGCGGCACAGGCGAGCATCCCGCCAGCGAGCAGCACCACGCCGGGGAGCCGCCCCTTGCGGAGACGCAACGGCGCGCGGGTCACGCGGGGTCGGGAGAACGGCATCGTGTTCGGACTATATCGGATCATGGCCGCTTGTCAGCACCGGCCCGCACCCCGAGAATCGCGCCAGCCTGAAACAGCCCACATGAAAGACTCCATCCGCCAACGTCTCGACCGCCACGCCGACCGCTTCGAGGAAGTGGCGCGGCTGCTCGCCGATCCGCAGCTCGACGGCGGCTCCGATGCCTTTCGCGAGCTGTCCATGGAGTACTCGCGCCTGACCCCGCTCGCCGAGCGCTATCAGGCCTTCCGCGGACTGGAGGGGGAGCTTGCCGCGGCCGCGGCGCTGGCCGCCGATGGTGATCCCGAGATGCGCGCGCTGGGAGCCGACGAGGCAGAGCGCCTCGGCAGTTTGCTGGCCGCCGAGGAGACGGTGCTGCGTCGCATGCTGGTGCCGGCTGATCCGCGCGACAGCCGCAATGTGTACCTTGAGATACGCGCCGGCACCGGCGGCGACGAAGCAGCGATCTTCGCCGGCGACCTGCTGCGCATGTACAGCCGTTTTGCGGAGCGCCAGGGCTGGCAGGTCGAGACCCTCAGCGAGAGCCCCGGGGAGCACGGCGGTTACCGTGAGGTGATCTGCCGCGTCAGTGGGCAGGGCGTGTTTGCCAAACTCAAGTTCGAGTCAGGCACCCACCGCGTGCAGCGGGTACCGGCCACTGAGGCACAGGGACGCATACACACCTCGGCGGTGACAGTGGCGATCCTGCCCGAGGCCGACGAGCTCGAGGACATCGAAATCAACCCGGCCGAACTGCGCATCGACACTTTCCGCGCCTCGGGGGCGGGCGGCCAACACGTCAACAAAACCGACTCCGCAGTGCGCATCACCCACCTGCCGAGCGGCATCGTCGTCGAGTGCCAGGACGAGCGTTCGCAGCACAAAAACCGCAGCCGCGCGCTCTCGCTGCTCAAGGCGCGACTGAAGGCCGCGGAACAGGAAAAGCGTGACGCCGCGCAGGCACGCGAGCGCAAGCTGCAGGTCGGCAGCGGCGACCGCTCGGAACGCATCCGCACCTACAACTTTCCACAGGGCCGGGTCACGGACCACCGCATCAATCTGACGCTCTACCAGCTCGATGCGATCATTGACGGCCGTCTCGAGGATCTGCTCGAGCCGCTGTCACAGGAACATCAGGCGGAACTGCTCGCCGAAGCCGAGGACTGACCGCGCCGGTGCTGCAGGTCGGCATAGGCAGCGAGCCCCACGGCCACCAGCAGCGGCTGGAAAGCTGCACCCAGTAGCCCGGCCACCAGCCCCGGAGCGAGCGCACCGCGGGCCGCAGCACCGCCGCCGAGGAGTTGCAGGAAGACGAGGCCGGCCAGGGCACCCACCACGAACACGCCGAGCACGCCCATCACCATGACCAGCAGCGTCAGCGCAAGGTGTCGCCATGCGCCGCGCACGAGTTGCAGCGACTCATCGAGCGCCGCGCGCGGACCCCGTGACTCGAAGACCACGATGGCGAGCACTGGCCAGAACGCGACCAGCAGGTAGACCCCCGGGAAAACCAGCAGCAGGCAGCCCAGCGCTACGCCGAGCAGACCAAGCAGCAGCGTGGCGAGCGCTGTCGGCAGGCGGCGCAACGCCGTCCGCAGATCGTCGGCGAGCGCGGTGACCCCGCCACCCTCGGCAGCACGCAGCAGGGTAGAGCGCTGGCGCAGCATGATGGCGAGCCAGCACCACAGCGTGCCGCCGGCCGAGAAGGTCATCAGCAGCCACCACGACAGGTCCTTCGGTGCCGACAAGGCAAGCGTCTGGCCGCTGGCTAGCAGGTATACCGAAGGCAGTTGGCCGAGCAGTACGGCGAGCAGCGACCACGGTAGACAAGCCGGCAACGACCGTCTGAACAGCAGGAAGCCGGCGTCGAGGATCTCGCCGAGCGCCGCGGCGCGCGGCGGCAGCAACAGCGTGGTCGGAAACGTACCGACGCGCGGTGGCAGGTTCATGGGCGCGAAGTGTCGCATGTCGGCGGTCACCGATGCGCCATGCGACACTCGCGGCTGATGGCGTCGTCGATCTCCCCGCCCCCTTCACATCCTCTGCCAGCCGCCCTGCCGCCGCGTCTGCGTCCGGCGGTGATCGCGGCGGCGGGCGCGTTGCGCGCTGCGCTGCGTACGACCGTAGACGGCGCGCCACCCATCGACCCGCAGCGCGAAGCAGAGGCACTGGTGCTCGCCTGCCTCGGGCTGCCGCGCAGCCTGCTCTACGCCGATCCCGAGCGACCGCTCGGCGCCGCCGAACTCGACCGTCTCGGTGCGTGGCTAGCCCGGCGCTGCCGCGGCGAGCCGCTCGCCTATCTGCTGGGTAGCCGCGAGTTCTGGTCGCTGACGCTCGAGGTGAGTCCGGCGGTGCTGGTGCCGCGCCCGGAGACGGAACTGCTGGTGGAGCGAACGCTGCATGCCGGCGATGAACTCGAGGCAGCGGGCATCGCCCTCCCCCGGGTGCTCGACCTCGGTACGGGTTCCGGCGCGATCGCCATCGCCATCGCGCACGAGCGCCCGGGCTGGCTGGTAACGGCCGTCGAGCGCTCGCCCCATGCGCTGGCCGTGGCAGAGCGCAACGCGCGGCGTCATGCCACCGGCAATCTGGAGCTGCTGCAGGGAGACTGGTTCGCGCCGCTCGCCGGCCGACGCTTCCACCTCATTGCATCCAATCCGCCCTACGTGGCGGCCGACGATCCGCTGCTCGATGGCGACTCGCTGCGCCACGAACCACGCGCGGCGCTGACGCCAGGCACCGACGCGCTCGCCGACCTGCGGCAACTCGTGATGCAGTCGCCGGGATTCCTCGAAGGAGGCGGCCGCCTACTGCTGGAACACGGTGCGGGCCAGAGCGGATCAGTGCGGGCGCTGCTTGTCGCACGGGGTTTCGCTCACGTAGTCTCGCACCGCGACCTCGCCGGGCACGAACGCGTGACCGAGGCGCTATGGCCCTGAGCGGCCGTCATCACCCCCCGCCAACGGAAGATTCCCATGCTCAAGTTCAAGACCAGTGCCGGCGACTTCACCGTGGAGCTCTATGCCAAGGAGGCTCCGGAGTCGGTGGCCAACTTCCTGAAGTACGTCGATGACGGCCACTACGCAGGCACCATCTTCCACCGCGTTATCCCTGGTTTCATGATTCAGGGTGGCGGATTCGCACCCGGCATGGAGCAAAAAGCCACCCGCCCACCGATCCGCAACGAAGCCACCAACGGCCTCGAGAACCTGCGCGGCACGCTGGCGATGGCGCGCACCAACGACATCCACAGCGCGACGGCGCAGTTCTTCATCAACCTCGTCGACAACGATTTCCTCAACCATCAGCCCGGCAACTATGGCTACGCGGTGTTCGGACGCGTGACCGCGGGCATGGAAACCGTCGACGCCATCGCTGCGGTGCCGACCACGCGTCGCCGCGGTCACGGCGATGTACCGGTCGATGAGGTGGTGGTGGAGTCGGTGACGCGCGAGGCAGACGCCTGAAGCTGGCACGGATCGGCCGTATCCTGCTGCGAGCGGTGCTCGCGGCGGTGCTGGCTTCCGTCGCGCTCGTGGTGCTGCTGCGGTGGGTGCCGCCACCCACCAGTGCGTTCATGCTCGCCAGCCGGGTCGACGCCCTCCTCGCCGGCGACTTCAAATACCGCAACAGCTACGACTGGGAGCCGCTCGAGCGGATTTCCCCGCATGCCGCGATGGCGGCGATCGCCGCCGAGGACCAGCAGTTCCCGTTCCATGCCGGCTTCGACTTCGAGTCGATCCGCAAGGCCGTGCAGCACAATGCCCGCAGCCCACGCAAGCGCGGCGCCTCCACCATCTCGCAGCAGGTTGCGAAGAACCTCTTTCTCTGGTCGGGGCGCAGCTGGGTGCGCAAGGGTCTCGAGGTGTGGTTCACGGTGCTCATAGAGGCGGCCTGGCCCAAAGAGCGCATCCTCGAGGTCTACCTCAACGTGGCCGAGTTCGGTCGGGGCACCTGGGGCGTGCAGGCGGCGTCGCGCCGATTCTTTGACAAGGACGCCTCGAGGCTGACGCGCCGCGAGGCGGCAACGCTCGCGGCGGTGTTGCCGAACCCGAAGCGCCTTCGGGCCGAGCGGCCTTCGCCCTACGTGCAGCGGCGTCGGGACGCGATCATGGACCAGATGCGCGCGCTTGGCGGGCCGGCTTTCCTCCGCCAGCTCGACGACGAGGAACCGCTCGCAGTCCGGCGCTGAGCCCAGGCGCGCGCGCTGAGTTCAGGCGCGTGCGCTGAATTCAGGCGCGCTCGTAGCCGAGATTCGGCGCCAGCCAGCGCTCGGCCTCGTCGAGCCGCAACCCCCTGCGGCGCGCATAATCCTCGACCTGGTCGCGATCGACCTTGCCTACGGCGAAGTAATGCGCATCCGGATGCGCGATGTACCAGCCGCTCACCGCTGCGGTCGGATACATGGCGTAGCTCTCGGTCA
>JBILMF010000186.1:0-5013 GCA_044375655.1 Steroidobacteraceae bacterium
GTCTCGGCGAGCGTAAAGGCTTCCTGGGAGTGCTCCGCGACACATCCGGGATTGACGCAGAGGTTCGATCGCGGGAACTGCACCGTCCCGCAGCGTGTGCAGCGACCGCCGACCATGGCGAGCAGATCCCGGTTGCGATACGCGGCGCTGATGGCGGTCTTGCGGTCGACCTCGGCACGCGTGCCCCAGTTCATCTGCACGATCTGGTTCAGGGACTGGAACTTGGTGTAGTTCCGTTCCGCGGTCCGCCGCAGCAGATGACCGCGAACGCCGAGTCTCGCGGGCAGCCGCTGCAGTTGCGCAGTGGTCTCAAGCACGATCGCGTCGACACCCTGGCCGAAGCCGACCACGAGGATGCGCTCGCCTGCAGCAGCCTGCTCGAGCGTCGCCACCAGCATCAGCAGCGCATGCGCGGTCCCTGTCTCGCCGCAGACGGCGCCGAGGTTGTCCCGCACGGCTTCCGCCGCGATACCGGCCTCTTTCGCGACCGCCTCGCGAACCCGCGAGTAGATGCACGGGAGCACGAAGTGGCGGATCGTCGAGGCTTCTACCCCGGCGTTGCGCAAGGCTTCCGCGATCACGGGGGGTACGAGCTTGAGGTAGCCCTCGTCGCGCACCCAGCGCTCCTCCCAATCGTGGTCGAACCCGTCCAGGGCCCGCCGGTAGTGATCGACGAAGTCGTGGGTGCGCGAGGCGGAGCCAAGCACCCTCGCCACCACGCCTTCCTTGCCGAGGGTCAGCGCCGCGGCGCCGTCCCCGTACAGGAGCTCGCGGTTGCTGCCCGGTTTACAGCGCCGGTGCTCCGCGGCCACGACCAACGATTCCGTGCCGGACACCTGGCTCGAACCCAGCGCGAACAGCAGCGCCGAGGTGCCGGCCCGTTGGGACTGGGCGACATCGAGCGCGGCAATGCCGGTGTCGAGGCCGAGCGCGGCGGCGACGACCGCACTGCTCTGACGATCGGCGAAGGGCGCCGACGTCGAGGCATGGACGACGCGCGATATCCGGTTCCGCGGTCGGCCCGTCAGGCAGTCGCGGGCGGCCTCGACCGCGAGCGTCACGCTGTCCTCATCCCAGTCGCAGATCGAGCGCTCGCCGCGGCCGAGGGCCCGCAGGCCAGGGTCGGCCCAGCTGGTCGCCGCCACTACGGCGGCCCGATCGAGCCGCAAGCGGGGGATATAGGCACCGAAGCCGGTGATCCCGAGGGAGTCGTTCATGGGTTGGCTCCTTGCTGCCCGGAGCTCGACGCTGGGCAGAGGACCTTTGCTGCGCCAGAGGTGACTTCCGTGCCGTCGGGCAGCTTTGCCGTCAGCGACAGCTCCACGATCTCGCCAGCCTCGGTGGTCGTCCGCGAGAGGACCCGCGACTCGCAGCGTAGCGTGGAGCCGACCGCGACCATCGCCTGGAAGCGGGATTGGATTTCGAGGACGCGCGCGGCCGGGGTCAGGCGCGTGAGCAGGCGGGACAGCAGGCCCATCGAGTACATGCCGTGCACGATGACGTCCGGAAGTCCGGCGCGCTTCGCGAAATCGATGTCGACATGGATTCCGTTGTAGTCACCGGAGCCACCCGCGTACAGGGCGATATCCGTACGCGTGATCGGCCCGGCGGTGAAGCTGAACGCGTCGCCAGCTTGCAGTGTTTCGAGGGAGGCAGGCGAATTCATGGGCGCACCACGAACGTGCAGAAGTCCTCGCAAACCAGCTGGCCCGGCAAGTCCCGATATTCGATGACCGTGTCGATGAAGCCGAGCGCCTTCTTCTGGTAGAGGTTGACGACACGCTTCACGCCGCGCAGCCGGTCACCGGCGCAGATCGGTGCGTGCCACACGTAGCGTTGCGATCCGTGGAGAATCTTTGCAGGGTCGACGCCGAGCGTCCTCACCATGCCCCAAGTGAGTTCCTCGCGCGTTCCAGGCACGACCGGGAAGGTCGGCATGGCCACTATCGAGCGGTGACCCGCTGCGCGGGCAGCGGCCTCGTCGGTGTAGATGGGGTTCGTCTCGCCGAGCGCGCGCGCGAAGCCGAGCAACGCACCCCTTTCGATTTCCACGTCGAACGGCGGGAGCTCGAGACCGATGTGGCGATTGTCCAGCATGCCTGTGGCCTCCTAGCGGATCTCGCCCTTCATGACCTTTTCGTAGGGCCCGAAGGCCTCGGCCATGGATGTGGGATGGGTGGCGCCTTCGTCGAAGCGCGTGATTGCCTCCCACTGCTCGGCGACCTGCTCGGGCGTCAGCGGTGCGCTCGGGCTGAAGTGATGCCCGGCCGAGCGCTGCCACCGCAGCTTGCCGATCCAGCCACCACCCACCTCGTACAACCCCCCCGTCTCGTTGCTTGCCGGATCGCAGAGCTTGAGGACCAAGGGTGACACCAGTTCGGCGCGCATCGCGCGCAGCTGTTCGGCCGTCATCACGGTCAACGTCAGCCGTGACATCGCCGCCGGTGCGATCGTGTTCGCGAGGACGTTCTTCGCGCGTCCCTCGGTGGCGAGGGTGAGAGTCAGCCCGTGGATGCCGAGCTTCATCGCGCTGTAGTTCGCCTGCCCGAAATTGCCGTAGATGCCGGCCGCGGAGCTGGTGTTCACGATCCGTCCGAAGCCCTGGTCGCGCAGGTGCGGCCAGGCGGCGTGGCACAGCTTGAACGTGCCGAGAAGATGGACCTGGTAGAGGTCCTCGAAGTCCTGCGCCGTCATCTTGTGGAACGACAGATCGCGGAGGATCCCGGCGTTGTTGATCAAGACGTCGACGCGCCCGAAGTTGTCGAGCGCGCACTGAATGATCTTTTCCCCGTCCGTCACGGAGTCGTAGTTGGCCACTGCGGTGCCGCCGGCTGCCCGGATGGCCTCGACCGTCGCGTCGGCCGGGCCCGTGCTGGCTCCGCCGCCGGAGGGAACTCCGCCCAGATCATTGGCGACGACCTGCGCCCCTCGGGCCGCGAAATCCTGCGCGTAGGCTTTGCCGAGGGCGCCGCCTGCGCCGGTGATGACTACAACCTTGCCTTGGAATCCGATCGACACTTTCGTTTTCTCCTTGCCGGGCCGTCACGAGTCTCGGGCGGTCACAGCGAGCGCCCGATGACTTCCTTCATGATCTCGGTGGTGCCCCCCGCGATGCGGAACACGCGGCTTTCCGCCCAGAGCCGCGCGATCGGCAGTTCGGCCATGTAGCCCCAGCCGCCGTGCAGTTGCAGACACCGGTCCATGAGGCTGAACTGCATTTCGCTGGCTGCGTACTTGGCCATTGCGGCATGCACGGCATCGAGCTTCTCTGCGCAATGCAGCTCCGTGCAGCGGTCGATGAACGTCCGGTTGAGCATCAGGTCGGTCCGCATGGCCGCCAGCTCGAAACGCGTGTTCTGGAACTCGAAGACCGTGCGGCCGAAGGCTCGCCGCTGCTTCACGTATTCCGTCGTCAGCCGCAGCGCCGTCTCGGCCGCGGCGACCGAACGTATCGCCATCAGGAGCCGCTCCTGGGCGAGCTGCTGCATCATCATGCGGAATCCGCTGCCCTCCTGCCCGAGCAGGTTGGCGACCGGCACGCGCACTTCATCGAAGAAAAGCTCGGAGGTGTCTTGAGCGTGGGCGCCGAGTTTGCGCAGGTTGCGGCCGCGGCGGAATCCGGCGAGGTCCGCGGTCTCCAGCACGAAAAGCGAGAGGCCCGAATGCCCTGCATCGCCCGTCGACCGGGCGGCGACGATCATGAGGTCCGCGAGTTGACCGTTACTGATGAAGCACTTGGAGCCGGTGATCGCGAAGTGGTCGCCGCGGCGCTCGGCGCGCGTGCGCAGCGCGGCCACGTCACTGCCGCCATCCGGCTCGGTGATCGCCAGCGCGCCGATCAGCTCACCGCACGCCATCCTCGGCAGCCAGCGACGCTTCTGCTCCTCGGTCCCGAACGCGATGAGGTAGGGCGCGACGATATCGCTGTGCAGCGTGAACCCGAGACAGTCGAGCGTCAGGCCGGTGATCTCTTCCTGAATGACCGTGCTTGCGAGAAACGTCTGGCCGCCACCGCCGTATTCGGTCGGGGCCGCGGGGCAGAGCAGACCCAGTTCGCCGGCCTTGAGCCAGACCTCGCGGGGCACGACCCCGGCGGCTTCCCACTCGCCGAACCTTGGCGCACACTCGCGCTCAAGGAAGGATCGAGTCGACTCTCGCAGCAACTCGAGTTCGTCCGGGAATCGCAGCAGGCGCTCCATCGATAATCCTCGATCCGAGGGTCGGCTCCCGGGGGCGCGTCCCGCTTCGGTGAATTGCGTTCCACAAAAATGGACCGACCGTTCGGTCGTGATTAGAATAGCATAAGGAACAGGCTTGGCTAGGACCGCGGTGGCGACGATGCTCTACGACGGGTGCACGCTCGGAGATATTACCGTACGCGCCCTCGGGCGTTACCGGGAACGCGACGCCGTGATCTGCGGCGATCGGCGGCAGACCTATGCTGAGCTGCGCGACGAGGTAGCGCGTTTCGTTGAAGTGTTTGCAGCTGCCGGCCTGCAGCCCGGTGACCGCATCGCAATCCTCTCGCGCAACCGACCGGAGGTCGTTGGGGCGTTCTGCGCGGCCTACGTGCAGGGGCTGACACTGACGCCGCTGTCGCCGCATGCGGCCGACGATGATCTTGCCTTCGTGCTGCACGATGCCGGTATCGATTGCCTGGTGGTGGACGAGACCGGGATCGGTGAGCGCGGGGCGGCGCTCGCGCGCAGGGTCGAGAGTGTCCGCGAGGTGTTCACGTTCGGTGCGGCCGCGTTTGGCCGATCTTTGTGCGAGTGCGCTGCGGATGTGGCGCCGCAACCCCTGCGTTCGACCGCGCGACCGGAGCTGCCCGCCGTGGTCGGCTACACGGGAGGGACCACCGGCAAGCCGAAGGGGGTGATCCAGTCGCAACGTGGCATGGTCGTCGCACACCAGATGATGCTTGCCGAGTGGGACTGGCCAGAGACGCCACGCATGCTGCTTTCCACGCCGCTCTCGCATGCCGCGGGCGTGATGGTCCTGCCGACTCTCATG
>JBILMF010000219.1:0-3249 GCA_044375655.1 Steroidobacteraceae bacterium
GTTGATCTTGCGAGATGCGTTGCGATGTGTGAGCTTCATCGACGCGATCCCGTAGACTGCGCTGACACTGCGTCCTGCACGCTGCGAGATGGCAGCGATGATTCCGATGACGTCGTGACGTTCGGCCGCTGCCTTCGATGCAGCGAATGCTTGCCACTCTTCACGCTATGGAGTTCTCATGACCGTACCATCCTCCTCGAAGACACCGATCGACGCACCGGTGCGCCGGCCGGCGTACATCCCGCTCGGTGCGGGCGTCGGTCTCGCCATCGGCGCCGGACTCGGCGTCGTCTTTCACATGCTCCCGATACTGGCTGGGGCCGGCGTTGCGCTGGGTGTCGGTGTCGGCGTGTTGCTGACCCGGCGCGCGCGGCGCTGAACGCCCCTGCGCTGTCGCTGTATCGCGTCTGCGTCTGCCGTCGTGCCCCGGCCGCGCAGGCCTGACCGTTCGCGCGCTGAGCGACGTGCTTTCGCGCGCGCGCACGGCGAACCACATTAAGATCCTCGCGCACCTGGAAAAGACTGCTCCGGATCAGTCCCAGTCCGAACTGCCGCTGGGCGAGCGGGCGCCGCCGTCGCAGTCACGTCTGCTGTGAACCTGAAGATGTGCGATTCGGCTGGTCGCTGACGCGGCGGGCCTGGGTTGATGCGTGCCCAGGTTCAGGTCAGGGGTAGGGAAGGGTGGATCGGAGGGGACGGGCCGGGTGCGAGGCAATCAGCGGGCGGTCCTGCCTGGTCGCGAGTTCTCACCGGCGTCCTGCCGCCAGTTGTTCGAGATGTTTTCAACGTCCGGTTGAAGGTATGCTGTCGCGTGCCGTCAACTGTTTGCGACGGCCGCAGACCACGACTTGCGAAGCGGAATTCGGCTTGCCGGACGAGTGATGACCGACATATTCCTGTCCTACTCGCGCGAGGACGCCGCCGACGCCGAGCGTCTGGCCGGAGCGTTGCAGGCTGTCGGCTACAGCTGCTGGTGGGACCGCGAACTGGTGTCGGGCTCGCGCTACCTCGTTGAAACGGAAGCGCAACTTCAGGCCGCCAAGGCCGTCGTGGTGATCTGGTCCAGTACCAGCATCACGAGTCACTGGGTAGCGGACGAGGCAGCAGCTGGTCGCGACGACCACAGGCTGGCGGCGCTGACTTTTGACGCATCGATGCCGCCTCTTGGCTTCCGCCAATTTCAGGTGACGGATTTTGCCGGCTGGGGCGGCGGCACGGACGAGCTGCCGTTTCGTAATCTCCTCAAGGGTCTGCAACGTCTGGTACCCGCGGTCGCAGGCGATGATGGCTCTACGCCCTTGCGACCGGTCCCAAATCCGCTGCAAAACGTTTCCGCGCCACCAAGCGACCTGTCGCTCATCGTCAAGCCGTTCGAAGCCATCGGCGGCGGGGTAGACATCCAGGATGTCGCCGATGGACTGACCGAGGAAGTCATTGGCGACCTTGCGAAGATTCGATCCCTGCGCGTGATCTCGCGCTCCGCAGTTGCCCGCTTCAAGGGCAGCGCGGCATCGGCGCGCGACATCGCCGCCGAGGCGAAGGTCCGCTACGTCGTCACCGGGACCGTCCGCAAGGGCGGAAGCCGACTGCGCGTGAGCTGCGAGGT
Source organism: Steroidobacteraceae bacterium (assembly GCA_044375655.1). GTDB lineage: Bacteria > Pseudomonadota > Gammaproteobacteria > Steroidobacterales > Steroidobacteraceae > UBA964. Next base: position 1,607 of record JBILMF010000219.1, read on the forward strand.
GGCCGAAGCGGCGCCGGATCGGGTGGAGTGGTCCGACAAGTTTGACGGCTCGGCCGATGATCCATTTTCGCTGCAGGAAGCGGTAGCTCGCGGAATCGCCGGTGCGCTGCACGTACGCCTGACCGCCGCCGACGAGGCGCGGCTCGCCACCCGCCCGATCGCCGATCCCCGCGCAGCCGAATGCGCCCGACGAGCCTTGGCAGCGCTCTCACAGATGTCGGCAGCCGGTCTCGAGCAGGCCCGAGCCTTCATCCAGCAGGGCATCGGCATAGTCGGGCGCAATGCGTCACTACTGGGACTCGAGGCGGCGGCCTCGTTCCAGTACGTGAATCTCGGCATCGACACAGAGCCCGCCCAGGTCGCGAGCAGACTCGCCCGCGTCGAGGCTGTGGTGGCCGAGACGCTTGCACTGGACCCAAACCAGCCTGATGCGCTCTTTACCCGTGCGTGGCAAAAAGGCGCCGAGGGACGCATTGCCGAGTCACTGCGGGACTGCGTGCTCGCGCTAGATGTCGATCCGAACCATCTCGGTCTGCGCAGTCTTTACGGCTTCGTGTGCTCCTGGTCGGGTCTCAAGGACGAGTTCGTCCGCAACATGACACATCTCGAAGCGATCGACCCCTGGAACGCCTGGGGCTCATACCAGCGCGCCTTGCTCAGCACGACGGACGGCACACCCGCTGAGCGCGATGCCGCGATAGAGCGGATGCTCGCTCTTGTAGGAGGCGGATTCGGCGCATGCATCGCCGCGATCCTCTGGGGCTTTGGCGGCGAGTGGGAGCGTGCCCGTCCGGTGCTGGAGAGTGCGGTTTCTTTGGGCGGAGGCGATCTCGGTGCCACTCTGGCGCTCGCCTACCTGCGAGCTCTGGACGGTGACACGGCAGGCGTCCAGGCATGCCTCGCGCCGCTGCGCTCCACGCCGAGCATCGAGAGGGATCTCGACTGGCAACACATGATGTCGGTGCCTTATGCGCTTGTCGGCGATCGCGATGCGGCCCTGGCGTGCCTCACCCGAGCCGTTCACCTCGGTTTCGCCGAGCCTGTCCTGCTGTCGTCAGCGAACAGGATCCTCGCGCCGCTTCTCGACAGCCCATCCGGCACCGCACTCCTTCAGTACGCCGCAGCGCATCGCAAGGCCATGAGGCACGCGCTCGAGGGCGCCAGACGCGAAGTGTCCCTGCGGCACTAGCCGCCGCGTCGGCAAACGGCGGCTCAGCCAATGCGGCCGCGGCGGGGGATCAGGAACTCAATCTGCAGCGGCTGAATCCTGATCTTTGACCGGGTGACGTCAGTAAGTGACCGGTCATGAAACCGGCCAGAATCGATGTTGATGGGGGCGTGTCTTGACCCCCGCTGCCGCCGAGCCGTTCATGCCGGCCGAGGGCACGGCCGTGCTCGAGAACCTGGCCTTCGACCTGGCCCGCGAGGCCAGCGAACTGTCGGCCCAACTGCACCCCGTGGTCCGGCTGTCTTTCGCCGAGCTCGTCCGGTCGATGAACTGCTACTACTCGAACCTGATCGAGGGTCACAACACCCATCCTCGCGATATCGATCGCGCCCTGGTCGCGGACTACTCCAGCGACCCGCATCGTCGTGATCTGCAGCTCGAAGCCCGGGCGCATATCGAAGTGCAGCAGATGATC
>JBILMF010000187.1:0-4891 GCA_044375655.1 Steroidobacteraceae bacterium
AGAGCGGATTTGTCGATGTATCCTTCACCGGGTGATTTCATAGTAGTGCTCCTCGGTCAACATAGGCGGTCCCAAAACCGCCATCCTCGCCTAGGTGGGTCAGTTTTACATCGGCGTTAACAGGTTCTGTCGAGCCGCGTGCGGCCGCTTGTGGGCGAAGCCGCCGCTCAAGCGCCGATCCTGAGCGGCCACGCCCAGTCTGTTCCAGTCAGCTGGCCCCACTAGGCTACCCCCGATCAGACCCCCTGCCCCAACCCCTCCACATACTCCCCCCAGAAACTTAGCATCTCCCTTCTCTGCCCCGCATACTCCGCCCGGTTGTACACCCCGCGCACTCCGCCGGTCGTGGAGTTCTCGGCCGGGATGTGCCACTCGGCCTTCTCGACATCCACATGCTCCCAGCGCGCGAGCATCAGCTCCGACTTGCGCACCAGCGTGAGCAGGATGAGCCGCAGCGCCACCTTGAACTGCCTACGCACATTCGAGTCCATCACCGCCTTCAGGAACACGCGGATCTCCTACGGCGCCAGCGCCCGGTCCCGTGAGCGCGCATTAGCGCGCAGATGCTCGCTGACTCCCTCGCGCACCGGCTTGCTGCCGATAGCGAGCACGATCAACCTATCAAAGTATCCGCCTTGGGAACTCCTCTACTTCCCGATGCAGAACTGCATCATGGGCTGGAAGGCGCGTGGTTGCAGGGGTTTAGCGGGTGGGGGGCTGATGTGTACATGCGCGTGTACATGGAACAATCTCCCCATACGGGGCTCGCCCGTCATCCGGCGCTCGGAGACTGCATGGCGGCGACCGCACGAATGCGTTGCAGTACCGCCGACACGCGCTGCTCGTGCAACTCGTCGATCGCTACCAGCCCGGGCAGCGTGTCGACGAAAGACGGCGTCGCCATGACCTGCTCGAACGCTGCCGACAAGTAGCGCTTCAACGGCGGCGATGCGCCTCCGATCTCCTCCACGACACGCCTCCGCCCCTCGAGAACGTTGATGATGTCCTCGAAGTCGTGGCTCGACAGCATGTCTGAATGGCCGCGCGTGCGGAACGCCTCGAACTTCGTTCCGAGAAAGACCGGCGCCGAGATGAGATTGACGGACCTTCCACTGGCGAGACGTATGCGCATCGCCGAACTCGCCGCCTCGGCGTACCAGCGATTCGAGAACCCGAGCACCGACTCGTCGGTTGGCATCAGATCGATCGCCACCGCACCCGCCCGCCACCGGCAGATCGGGGCATCGGGCGTCAGATCGCGGGTCAGCCCACACTGTGCGAACCGACGCTCGAGCGCATGGTAGTCGCGCAGCGCGGTCACCGCCGCTATCAGGTCGACATCGGTCGTCACCCGAGGCGGCGGCGCGGAGGGCGCATCGATCAGCAGGCTGGCCGCGCAGCCACCCACCAGCACGACCTCCTCGCACAATTCGCCGAGCGCTGCCACCACGAGCTCGACGCTTTCGACGTTCGGGTCATCCGCAATCACAGCCGGGCCTCGAGCGCTTCATTCGCCAGCTGGCGTTCCCGCGCGTTACCGACGCGCAGGGCATCGAACAGCGCCAGGTTCTCGTAAAGCGACGCGCTTCGTTGTGAGGCTGCAGGAGCGGAGGGGTAGAGCGGCATCAGCGCGACGCCCCGCACCGAGCCTTCGAGCGCCGGCCACACTGGCGGCGGATCGGCCGATGGCGCGATACGCGCTTTCAGCGGCGCGGCCGCGTGTGCCGTGGGAATGCCTACGACCATGCTGCCGCGCGCCGCTGGAAAGGCATATCGCGCCCCATGTAGCAGGAACTCCTTGAACGCAGGCACCAGCAACCGCGGCCGCTTGCCGTCGAAGAACAGCAGGCGCGACGCGGCGGCGCGTTTCAGCGCGGCATGCACCTCGGACATCGATAGCCCGCTGAAAGCTGCAAGCTCGGGATAGGTCATCACCTCGTCGCCCAGGGCGGCCAAGGCCAGCAGGAGATAGAAGTCCTGCGGCTTTAGTACGGGTTGGCGGTTGGCAGCGCGGGGCATCGTGATATTCGTGTTTCGCGAAATGCGAAAGTATATTAAAACAATAAGTTGTCAAGCGCCGAACCCCTTTGCCGACGCAGTGGCACGAACGTATCCGTCCGGCAAACCCACCCCCGTGTAGAGCGAGGTCAGTGCAGTCGCGGAGCGTGGGCGGGTTTCCAGCAGTGAGTCAGTAATTCTTCGAGACGATGCGCGGGTGTGAGTGGCAGCCGCTCGAGCACATCGCGCAGATACGCGTAAGGACCATGACCATTGCGCCGCGCACCCTGCGTCAGACTCATCACGCCGGCGGAGCGGCGGCCTATGTGGGCTGAGCCGGCGAGCAGCGCAGACTGAAAAGGATTGCCATCACGATCGCCGCAGATACCCTCCCGACCCGCGCTACTTCCCAATACAAAAACTCCCAAAGATCCGCCCCAGCAGATCATCGGCATGGAACTCGCCGGTGATTTCGTTGAGCGCCTGCTGGGCGGCGCGTAATTCTTCGGCCACCAGTTCGCCGGCTCGGGACTCGGTGAGCTGCCGTACGGCGGTCTCGGTGTGTCTTTCGGCGCGCTGCAGCGCCTCCACGTGCCGCGCGCGGGCGCTGACCGTGCCGGCGGCGCCTGCGTCATAGCCCATGATTTCCTTGAGGTGCTCGCGCAGCGCCTCGAGACCCGCGCCGGTGCGTGCCGAGATGGCGAGCACGCGCTCAGCGCCTGCCGCGACCTTGGTCACATCGGCCGTCGCTTGATCGATTTTGTTGATGAGCAGCGTCACCGGGACACCCGCGGGCAGGCCGGCGCGTTCCTGCTGCCAAGCGAGTGCCTGCGGGTCGGCGCTGGCGTCGATCAGGAACAGCACGCGGTCGGCGCGGCCCATCTCGGCGCGCGCGCGGCGGATGCCCTCGGCCTCAACCACGTCGGCGGCGGCCTCGTCCGCAGCGCGCAGGCCGGCGGTGTCGATCACGTGCAGCGGCATGCCGTCGATGGCGATCCGTTCGCGCAGCACGTCGCGCGTGGTACCGGCAAGCGGCGTGACGATCGCCGCTTCGTGACCGGCGAGCGCATTGAGCAGGCTGGACTTGCCGGCATTCGGGCGGCCGGCGATCACCACCGTCATGCCGTCGCGCAGCACCCGGCCCTGCTGCGCGCTGCGCAGCACATCAGCAAAGCGCCCGCGCAGCGCGGCGAACCGCTCGATGAGCGCGCGATCGGCGAGGAAGTCGATCTCCTCTTCGGGGAAGTCGATCGCCGCCTCGACCCAGCTGCGCAGTTCGATCAGCGCCTCGACGAGAGCCTGCACCTGCGCCGAAAACTCGCCCTGCAGCGAACGCACGGCGGCGCGCGCGGCGGCGGTCGAGCCGGCGTCGATCAGATCGGCGACCGCCTCCGCCTGCGCGAGGTCGAGCTTGTCGTTCAGGAACGCCCGTTGCGTGAACTCGCCCGGGCCGGCGCGGCGCGCACCCAGCGCCACGCAGCGCGCCACCAGCTGTTCGAGCACCACCGGCCCGCCATGGCCCTGCAGTTCGAGCACGTCCTCGCCGGTGTAGCTGTGCGGGCCCTCGAAGAAGAGCGCGAGCCCCTCGTCCAGCGTGTCGCCGGCGGCATCGCGGAAGCGCACAAGGCTCGCCACCCGCGGCGCCGGCAGCGCGCTGCCGAGCACCGCCGCACCGATCGCGCGCACCGCCGGGCCACTGACCCGCACGATGCCCACGCCACCCCGCCCCGGCGCGGTGGCCACGGCGACGAGGGTGTCGGCGGTGAGGTTGTTAGCGCTGGACGACAAGCAGTCACCCTTTTTGCTATCGGTTACCCAGGCCCACTAAAATGGCCATCCCGATGACCCACGAAAAAGACAACTCAGCGCTACCACGCGAGCCCGCCAGCAACACTGCGGACCGTGGCTTTCGGTTGCCTGTCGTGCGTGGCGAACCGTTGCCCGGCGACATGCTCACGCCCGCCGCCGTCAACGCGCTGATTTCCGAAGCCCGCGCCGCCCGCGAAAACCGCCTGTTCGGTCCGGCTTAACCCGTCCGCTCTTTCTTCGCCTCCGCCTCGATGCGGCGGTTGATGTTCCACTGCTGCAGGATGGTGAGCAGCGTGTTGGCGACCCAGTAGAGCACGAGGCCTGCCGGGAAGAAGGCGAAGGTGATGCTCATCACGAACGGCAGGATCATGAACACCTTGGCCTGGATCGGGTCCGGCGGCGTCGGGTTCAGCTTGTACTGCACGTACATCGCGCCAGCCATGATCACCGGCAGCACGTAGAACGGATCGCGCGACGACAGGTCCTGGATCCAGAACATGAACGGCGCCTGGCGCATCTCGACGCTCTCGAGCAGCACCCAGTAGAACGCGAAGAACACCGGCATCTGGATGAGGATTGGCAGACAGCCCGCGGCCGGGTTGATCTTCTCGCGTTTGTAGAGATCCATCATGGCGCGGCCGAGCTTCTCGCGGTCGTCCTTGTAGGTCTCCTGCAGGTTCTTCATGCGCGGCGCGAGCAGCTTCATTTTCGCCATCGAGCGGCCCGAGGACTCCGACAGCGGGTAGAACACGAGCTTGAGCAGGAAGGTGACGATGATGATCGCCCAGCCCCAGTTGCCGACGATGTCATGCGCCTTCTCGAGCAGCCAGAAGAGCGGCTCGGCGAGCAGCGTCAGCATGCCGTAGTCGGCGACGAGGTCGAGCCGCGGTCCGCTGGTCGTGAGCTGCGCCTGCAGCTTCGGGCCGATGAACAGCGTCTCGCTGAGCGTCGCGCCGCTCTGCGGCGCGACCGTCACCGTCGGTCCGGTGACCGACAGCAGATACTGGTTGCCGGCGGTCTTCAGGTCGTAGGCGTAGTTCTTGCCGGCCGCCGGCACCACCGCGGTGACGAAGTGGTGCTGCAT
>JBILMF010000050.1:0-18132 GCA_044375655.1 Steroidobacteraceae bacterium
CACCAGATCCTTGCGCAGCACCGCGAGCAGCGCCGCGACGTCGATGGGCTGACCCAGCACCTGCTCGTCGCTCGCCTCGAGCCGCGACAGCTCGAGCAGGTCGACGACGATCGCCGTCATGCGTTCGGCCTGGCGGCGCATCTCGAGGATAGGCTGGCGTATGTCCTGCGGCAGGTCGCCGTCCAGGGCCAGCGTCTCGAGATAGCCCGCGATCACGGTAAGCGGCGAGCGCAGTTCGTGCGAGGCATTGGCGACGAAGTCCTTGCGCATGGTTTCGAGCTGCTCCTGGCGGGTGACGTCGCGCACCAGCAGGAACAACTGGCCCTCGCCATAGGGCACGACCTGGAACTCCAGGCACCCGGGTTCGCCGATACGCGGGTGCAGGCGCAGGCTAGTGCCGGGCGTGCCCGACTGCAGGTACTCGGCGAACTGCGGCACCCGTATCAGGCTCGCGAGGCTGATGCCGAAGTCGGTCTTGCGACGCAGTCCAAGCAGGTCGGCGGCCTTGCGGTTGAACCAGAGGATCTCGCGTGCGGCGTTGAGGGCGATCACGCCATCCGGCATCGAGGCCGTCGAGCGGCGCAGTTCACGAAACAGGCGCAGGATGCGCTGCTTGTGGAACTGCTTGCGCCGGTGGAGCCTGGAGACGAGCGAGACCACGTCGCCCCACAGACCGCCGGCATCTGGCGGATCGCGCCGGTTGCGGTGCCGCAGCCAATCGAGCAGTTCGTGCAGGTTGGCGAGTTGGCGCGCGAGCTCGAGCGCGAGTGCCGCGACGATACCCCACCACAAATGGCCAATGAAGAGCCCCAACAGCGCACCCGCGCCCGCGATGAGCGCGACCCGCCAGAGTGCGAACCCCCAGTTCTCGAACGGATTCCTCGGCAACATCACTCCGTCTGCGTGGAAAAGCGGTAGCCCGCGCCCCGTACCGTTTGCACCATGCGATCGTACCCGAATTCCTCGAGTGACTTGCGCAGGCGACGGATGTGAACGTCGATTGTCCTCTCTTCCACGTAGACGTTGCCGCCCCAGATCCGATCGAGCAGCTGCTCGCGCGAATAGACACGATCCGGATGGGTCATGAAGAACTCAAGCATCCGGTACTCGGTGGGTCCGAGGGCAACCGGCCGACCCTTGGCCAGCACGCGATGCGCCACCGGATCCAGACTAAGACCATCGAACTCGAGCACCGTCCCCTCGACCGCGGGGTCGACACGGCGCAGCACGGCGTTGATCCGCGCCACGAGTTCCCGCGGCGAGAACGGCTTGGTGACGTAGTCGTCGGCACCGCCCTCGAGGCCCGCGATCTTGTCGGGCTCCTCTGCCCGCGCCGTCAGCATGATCACCGGCAGGTCCCGCAGGTTGGGATCGCGCTTCAGCTGGCGGGTGAACTCCAGCCCGCTCGTGTCCGGCAACATCCAGTCCATCAGCACGAGGTCGGGACGGCGGTTGGCGAGCTCGGCGCGCGCACTGCGTGCGTCCACCGCCTCGCGTACCTCGAAGCCGGCGCGACGCAGGCCGAAGCCGATCATGTCGCGGATGGGCTTTTCGTCCTCAACGACGAGAATTTGTTTGGCAGCCATCAGGGGGAGTCGTGAAGTCCTTGTTTCACTCATATTTCAAACGACTCGTGTTGCAGCGGCATGACAACACCCCAATCGGCGGACGGAGCGGGCCTCAAGCTGCGGATCCGGACTGCGAACCACCCGCGGGTCTGGCCACCTCGTCGCGAACATACACCGGCTGCGCGGCGCTCGGCGCCAGCACGCGCCCGGCCGCCACGTCTTCTACGGCGAGCGCCAATACATCGGCGGCATGCGGCAACAGATCCGCGAAACAGTCGCCCACCAGCCCGGCAAGTTCCGGATACGCACGAAAGCCGCGACCTGCCCCGAGCCAGCGGACCGCACCCGCGGGCGTAGCAGGCGCCGCTGGCGACAACGTCGCCGTCGCCTGCGGCAACGTGACAGCCGTCGGGGGCAACACCCGCTCGGCGCCGAGGGGCAGTACATCCGACAACACGCCACCCCGGACAGCGCCCGGCGCAGGACCGCGTGCATAGGCGGCGGTATAAACCTCGCCCATGCGTGCATCGTTGCAGACCAGCACATGGGTGAACGACGGCTCTGCCCTCGACAATGCACGCCGCGCCACCGCCTGCAGCGTCGATATCGGCACGACACCGACACCGGCGCCGAAGGCGAGCCCCTGCACGACGCTTGCCCCGAGTCGCACACCGGTGAAACTGCCGGGGCCGCGCGCGAAGGCGATCGCGTCGAGATCGCCGAGCGCGAGCCCGGTGCAGCGCAGCAGCTCGTCGATCATCGGCAGCAGCAGTTCCGCGTGGCCACGCGGCTGTTCGACCGCACGCGCAAGCACGTCGGCACCGCGCCCCGGCAGCAGCGCCACGGAGCAACCTTCGGTCGAGGTATCGAGCGCAAGGATCTTCATCGCAACCTGCGCAGAAACCGCTGCGCCTCCTCGCGATCCCGGGTCACCGGCATCTGCGGCAGGCTGGCACGGAACGTCCGGCCATAGCCCTTGGTGAGCAGCCGCGGGTCGGCGATCACGATCATGCCGCGGTCCGTCTCGCTGCGGATGAGCCGCCCCACCCCCTGCTTCAGCGCGAGCACCGCCTCTGGCAGCTGATGGTCGCGGAAGGCGTTCTCGCCGCGCCGCTGCAGGTAAGCGATGCGCGCTCTGGTGAGCGGATCGTCCGGGGAGGCAAAGGGCAGTTTCTCGATGACCACCAGTCGCAGCGCCTCGCCCTTCACATCCACGCCTTCCCAGAAACTCGCCGTGCCAAGCAGCACGGCATCGCCGTGCTCGCGAAACTCGCGCAGCAGACGCTCGCGCGGCCCCTCGCCCTGCACGAGGATCGGCATCAGCGCAGCGCCGTCCCAGCGCGCGCGCAGCAGCGTCGCGCCCTGCGCGAGCGCACGATGGCTCGTGAAGAGGATGAATGCGCCGCCGCCCGAGGCCTCGAGCAGCGGAATGCAGGCGCCGATGACCGCCTCCACGTAGCCCGGCGCCGTCGGCTCGGGAATTCCGCCGGGCAGGTAGAGCATGGCCTGCGTACCGTAGTCGAAGGGACTCGCAATGCGCAGCGCCTGCGCGTCGGCGAGGCCGAGGCGCGAGGCGAAGTGGCTGAAGTCGTCCAGCTCGGCTGACTTCGTCACCGACAGCGTCGCCGAGGTGAAGATCCATGCGGCGGGACGCGAGTCCACGAGCGCGCGGAAGCGCTCCGAAATATCGAAGGGCAGCAGCCCAAGCGAAAAGCTCCGGCCATTCGACTCGCCCGTCCGCGCGCCTTCATCATCGGTACACAGCGCGATCCGCTCGAGTGACGCCGCGAGTTCCCCGGCCCGCACCGCCACCTGGGCCACGGCGGCCTCGTCTGCGGCATCGGTGAGCGCTGCGGAGTAGTCGCGCATCGCCGAGGCCGCGGCCAGCGTCGCGGACTCGCTGTCCGCGCGGGCGGCGAGCGCCGCGAGCACCGCGCCGATTGCGGCCTCCACGGTCCGCCCCGCCCTGCCGATGTCGGCCAGCGAGCCGCCGGCGCGCAGCAGGGCCGCGCGCCCCTCGGCGAGCACGTGCTCGAGCTGCCGGCTCGAGACCTGCACGCCGAAGAACTGCGTGGCGAGGTCCGGCAACTGGTGCGCCTCGTCGAGGATCACGGCATCCGCCGTGCCGAGCAGGTCGCCGAAGCCGTCCTCCTTGAGCGCGAGGTCCGCCAGCAGCAGGTGGTGGTTGACGATGACCAGATCGGCAGCCTGCGCCTCGCGCCGCGCAGCGACGACGTGGCAGTTCGCAAACTCGGTACAGCGCGTGCCGAGGCAGTTGTCGCGCGTCGAGGTCACCTTGGGCCATACCGCGTGACTCTCGCCGAGACCCGTCACTTCGGCCAGATCTCCGGTGCGCGTCACCAGCGCCCAGGATTCGATCCGGGCCAGCATCGGCTCGCGGTGTGCGACCCCCTCGAGCGCACCCTGAGCGAGTTCGCGCTGCAGACGGTGGTTGCACAGATAGTTCGCCCGCCCCTTGAGCAGCGCAATCTTCGCCGGCGCACCGATGGCTCCGGCAACCAGCGGCACGTCCTTGCTGAACAGCTGATCTTGCAGCGTCCGGGTGCCGGTGGACACCAGCACCCGCATCCCGGCCAGCAGTGCGGGTACGAGGTAGGCGAAGGTCTTGCCCGTACCGGTCCCCGCCTCCACCAGCAGCGGTCGACGCGCCTCGAGCGCCTCAGCCACCGCCGCAGCCATCCGCATCTGCGACCGGCGTGGCACGAAGCCCGGCAGATGCCTGGCCAGCGGCCCGGCGGGGCCGAAAATGTCCTCTATGGCCTGCATGGGTGGCGCACGCTACCCCCATGGTCAACTCACGTACAAGACCCGTGGCGTGGCGGCCGGCGGAAACCGCATGGGACGCTGGAAAATCAAGTCGATATACTCTGCGGCCCCGCTGAAAACCGTCGTATAGGGACATCTGATGGCCACAGCCGCATCGACCATGCCGCCCCTGTCGGGCATCTCCAAACCGGTCACCGATTGGGTCGCCGCAATCCGCGAGCTTACGCAGCCCGACGCGGTGCATTGGGTAGAGGGCTCGGACGCCGAGTATCGATCCTTCATCGACCAGCTGCAGCGCGGCGGCGAGCTGCTCAAGCTCAACGAGCAGCATTACCCCAACTGCTTCCTTGCCCGCTCGCATCCCTCGGATGTCGCCCGCGTGGAGCATCTGACCTTCGTCTGCACGACCCGTGAGGAAGACGCCGGTCCCAACAACCACTGGATGGCGCCCGCGGAGGCGCACGCCAAGATGCGCGAGCTCTTCAAGGGCTGCATGAAGGGGCGCACGCTGTACGTCGTCCCGTACTGCATGGGGCCGATCGACTCGCCGTACTCGCGCTGCGGGGTGGAGATCACCGACAGTGCATACGTCGTCATCAACATGATGCTCATGACCCGGGCTGGTCGTCCGGCACTCGAGCGCATCGCCCGCGACGGCAGTTTCGTCAAGGGCCTCCACTCCATCGGCGAACTCGATCCGAACCGCCGTTTCATCATGCACTTTCCCGAGGAACTCGCCATCGAGAGCTTCGGCAGCGGCTACGGCGGCAACGCCCTGCTTGGCAAGAAGTGCCACGCGCTGCGTATCGCCAGCCATCAGGCGCGCCACGAGGGCTGGCTGGCCGAGCACATGCTGATCGTCGGCCTGACCAACCCGCAGGGCGAGACGCGGTATGTGGCGGCGGCGTTCCCCTCCGCCTGCGGCAAGACCAACCTCGCCATGCTCATCCCGCCCGACTCCATGCCCGGCTGGAAGGTCACCACCGTCGGCGACGACATTGCCTGGCTACACCCGGGACCCGACGGTCGCCTTTACGCGATCAACCCCGAAGCGGGCTACTTCGGTGTGGTGCCGGGTACCAATCCGCGCACCAACCGCAACGCCTTCGAAATGATCCAGCGCGACACCCTGTTCACGAATGTCGCGCTGACCGCCGACAACCAGCCGTGGTGGGAAGGGCTGGAGAGCGGTGAGCCGGTGATCGACTGGCAGGGGCGTCCCTACGACCCCGCCAACGGGCCGGCGGCCCAACCGAATTCGCGCTTCACCGTGTCCGCGAGGCGCAACCCCCGCTACGCCCCGGAGGCCGACAGTCCGCGCGGCGTGCCGATCTCCGCCATCATCTTCGGCGGCCGTCGCCGCGGCGTGGCGCCGCTGGTCTACGAGGCGCGCGATTGGGATCACGGCGTGCTGGTAGGCGCCTCCGTCGCCTCGGAAACCACCGCGGCGGCCATCGGCCAAGCGGGCGTTCTGCGACGCGATCCCATGGCCATGAAGCCGTTCGCTGGCTACAACTACGGCGACTATTGGGCGCACTGGTTCGCCATGGGCCGCAAGCTGAAGCACCCGCCGAAGATTTTCCACGTCAACTGGTTCCGGCGTGACGGTGCGGGTAAGTTCCTCTGGCCGGGGTTTGGCGACAACCTGCGCGTGCTCGACTGGGTCCTCAAGCGCTGCGAAGGCACGGCGGGGGCCAGCGAAACGCCAATCGGCAACCTGCCGCGCGCCACCGATCTCAATCTGCAGGGCCTCGACATCGCCACGGCCGCTCTCGAGGAACTGCTGTCGGTCAAAGCGGACGAATGGCGCGCGGAAGCCGCCGACCTCGACAAGTATCTCGACGAGTTCGGCCATCGCACCCCGGCACAGCTGCGGGCCGAAGTCAGGGCGCTGCAGCAACGCCTCGGGTGAGCGGGCGATCGATGCCCGCCGACCACCCCGTCGCGGCGCTGATGGCCTTTTGGCGGGGAGCCGCCGTCCTCGCCCTGTGCTGCGCCCCCGCGCTCGCCCAGCAGGCGCCTCAGGGGCCGCTTGCGCCCGAAGCGTTCGCCCAGCAGGCGCCCCCGGTGCTGCTCACGCCCGAGGCGCTCGCAGGCGCGGTCGGGGTGCGCGAAATCGCCCAACGCACCGACGAGGGCTACCAGCTGCTCGAGGAGCTGACCACCGAGGTCGGACAAAGATTTGCAGGCACGGCGGGCGATCGCGCTGGAGTCGACTGGGCCGTGAGGGCGCTGCAGCGCCTCGGGTTCGCCAACGTGCATACCCAGGAGGTCGTGGTACCGCGCTGGATACGCGGCGAGGCGAGCTTCGAGGTGACTGCGCCCTACCCCATGGCCATGGTCACCACGGCGATCGGCGGCAGTATCGGCACCCCCGATGAAGGCCTCGAAGCGCCGGTGGTGATGGTGGAGGACATCGCGGCGATGCAGGCGCTGCCCGAAGGCACGGTGCGCGGCAAGATCGTGTTCTTCAATGGCCGCACCGAGCGCACTCGCGACGGCAGCGGATACGGCAGAGCCGTCCGTGCGCGCACCGAGGGTCCGAGCGCCGCCGGAGCCCTGGGTGCGGTGGGCGTGGTCATCCGCTCCATCGGCACCAGCAAGAACCGGATCGCGCATACCGGAACGCTGTCCTACAACGTCTCGGCGCCGCGCATTCCGGCGATGGCCATTTCCAATCCAGACGCCGACCTGCTCGAACGGCAGATCGCGCAAACGCGACCCGAGGGCAAGGCGGCCGGAAAACAGGTCACCGTGCGGATGCGCCTCACCGCCCGCGACCTGCCCCAGGTCCGCTCCGCCAACGTCATCGGCGACCTTCCGGGTACCGACCTTGCCGATGAGATCGTACTGCTCGGCGCCCACCTCGACTCATGGGACACGGGCCACGGGGTACAGGACGATGGCGCGGGCGTGGCGATCGCGATCGCCGCAGCGCGGGCCGCGGCGGCGGTCAACCCGAAACCGAGACGCACACTGCGTGTGGTGCTGTTCGCCAACGAGGAGTTTGGCCTCTCGGGCGCTGCGCGCTACCCGGCCGCCGCGGGCGAGGAGGCCGTCTCCCGCCATGCCTTCGCCATGGAAGCCGACCTCGGTGACGGACCTGTATGGCGACTCGCGGCCCGAGTACCGCCCACCTATTGGCCAGCGGTGGAGCAAATCCAGCGGGTGGTCAGATCGCTCGAAGTGGAAATCGGCGACAACAGCGCGACGGGCGGTGCCGACCTCGGGCCGCTGCGCCGGCTCGGTGTGCCGATTCTCGCGCCGCAACTCGATGCGAGCACTTACTTCGACGTCCACCACACCGTCAACGACACCCTCGAGCAGCTTGACCCGGCGCACCTGCGCCAATCGATTGCCGTGTTTGCGGTCAGCGCATACGCAGCGGCGATGATCGACGGACCGGTGCCGCGTCTCGACGCCGAGCAGGCGCGCTGAGCCATGCGCGAGTTCGATGCCGACGCCGTGATCGTAGGCGCCGGGGCGGTAGGCCTCGCCTGCGGATACGCGCTGGCGCGCCGCGGCCTTTCGGTGATCGTCCTCGAGGCGGGACCGCGGATCGGCGAGGGCGTCTCCGCGCGCAACTCGGAGGTCATCCACGCCGGGTTCTACTACCCGACCGGCTCCCTCAAAGCGCGGCTTTGCGTGCAGGGGCGTCGCCTGCTCTACCCGTTCCTCGAGGCCCACGGAGTGGCCTATTGGCGCTGCGGCAAGCTGGTGGTCGCGACCAACGACGGCGAGATACCGGCCATCGAGAAGATGTACCAGCAGGGCCTGACGAACGACGTCGAAGGCTTGCGGATGATCAGCGCCGCCGACGCCCGCGCGCTCGAGCCGCAGCTGCACTGCGTGGCGGCGATGCACTCACCCGAGAGCGGCGTGTTCGACTCCCACGGTTACATGCTCGCCCTGCGCGGCGAAATCGAGAACCGCGGCGGCTTCGTGGTCTGCGATTCGGCGCTCGTGGGCGCCACCCCGCTGGTCGCGAGGGGTCCCACGGCAGCAGCAGCGGGAAGTGGTACACCCGGGGCGGGCGGCTGGCAGGTGCGTATCGGTGGCGACGGCGCGACCGAACTGCACTGCCGTTACCTCGTCACCGCCCCCGGACTCGAAGCGCAGCAGGTCGCGGCACGGATCGAAGGTTTTCCGCGCGCAAAGATACCCCCGCGCCACCTCGGCAAAGGCGTGTACTTCCGGGTCGCGGGCAAGGCGCCGTTCAACCGCCTCATCTATCCGCCGCCGATCCCGGGGGCCCTCGGCACCCACTACCGCAAGGACCTCGGTGGGCAGGTGGTGCTCGGGCCGGATCTGCAATACGTGGACTCGATCGACTACTCGATCGACCCGGCGCGCGAACAGAGTTTTTACGAAAATGTCCGCCGCTACTGGCCCACGCTGCCGGATGGCGCGCTGCAAGCCGACTACGCAGGCATCCGCCCGAAGATCCATGGTCCGGGCGAGAAACAACCCGACTTCCGCATCGATGGCCCGGCCGTCCACGGCCTCGACGGACTCGTCACCCTGTTCGGCATCGAGAGTCCCGGACTCACGAGTTCGCTCGCCATCGGCGAGGAGACCGCCCAACGCCTGCTGGAAGCCTGAGCCTGTGTGCCGGCGGGCAGCCCTCAAGGCTGCCGCAGGGTCTCCAGCCGGCCACAGAAATCACGACGGCCTTCGACCACCGGGGCTGCGCAAAGCTGCTGCAGATCCATTACCGCTCCCGCCGACTCCAGCACCGCGACGGCGCCATCCGGCTGCAGTTGCAGCCGGAAGTGCAGCGCGTCGGTGCGCAGGTCGCGCAGGGACGGCCGCTTCGCGTCGGCCCGCAGCGAGTAACCCGTCATGGCAACGCCACCGTCCACGGTGCACGCCGCGGCGGTCAGGAAGATCGCCTCGCCGCCCGCCGGATCGATCGTATGCCGGAATCCGACCGCAGAGTTCAGCGCCTGGTCCATGCGATCGAGCTCGAGTGCGTAGCCATCGCGCACGGTCCAGATCGAGGCGCGGCAGTGCAGCACCCAACCCGACGAGGGCAACGCCTGCGCCGCGGCACTGCCTGACGCTGCAGCGTGCCACATGACCGACGGTGTCGCACCGAGCGAGCGCGAACCCAGCGGCTGCTTGCCCGAGGAGAGATAGTCGACACGCCAGTCCTGCAAGCCGTCCATACCGTCGCGGCGGAACAGCTGGTAGAAACTGCCCGCCCCGTCGACGACGACGGCGAGCGCAGTCGCCGCGCTGGGCTCCGCGCTGCGGCCGTCGCTGCCAGTGCTCGCCGAGGCAGCGGGCACACCCACGACACCCATGACACTAGCGGCACCTATGGCGCCCGCGGCACCCATGGCACTCGCGGCATCTATGTCACCTGCGGCACCCGCAGCCGCTGCACTCGCCGCGGGCGTAGCGCCCTGCGCAGGGGCGGGCGGACCCGCCGCTCCAATGATTTCCGCAAGCGTATCGAGGACGACCGTGGTACGCGTCCCGAGGCGGGTAGCGAACACCTCGATCGAATCACCTGCCGCGGCCTCGATGCGCAGCGCCCCGCTACCGTCGTCATTGCCGACGAAACTGCGTACCCCGTCCACCACCCGCACCAGCGTGCGCGGACCCCAACTCCAGGGCGCAAACTCCCAGTTCCCGGCCGACACCTCGCGCACACGGATCGCGGCCGCCTGCCGCTCCTCGAAATCGGCTCGCGACTCGCTGCGACCCGAGTTCCAGTCGAGCAGCACCTCGCCGGAGCGCCTGCGGATCTGCATACGCCATGGCGCTTCGTCCCCGGGGATCCAGACCTCGAAAACTTTGCTGGTGATGTGATCGAGATCGTGTACCACCACCGGGTAGAGCCGGCTCTTGCCGCCACCAAAGTCGACTTCCGCCTCGAGGCTTTCCGCTACCGCCGTCAGCGCGCGCGTGCCGTCGAGCTGCAGCGCCGAAGTCAGCTCCCACGACCCCGCGCCCGGTCGCGCAAGGCCCGTGAGCAGCACGCCGCCCGCGGAATCCCCCGCCGCCGCGAGCCCCTCGCGCCCGAGCGCCCCGGAAATGCCCTGGCTGTCGAAGAGCCGTTCCTGGAAACGTCTCGCTTTCCGATAGTGGTAGTCCGAGATCCAGTTTCGAGTGCAGTAGCTCATCTGGTCGTGCAGCAGATCCGCATCGAGCATGCGGTGCTGCCGCGCGTCGTAGCCCGTAACGCCGATCCGCCCCTTCGCGTGCGGGTAGTCCTCGTCGATTCCGACTGGCTCGGCGCAACTGTCGTTGGTCTCCCCGTCGGCGGCCACATGCTTCAAGCCGTGGTTATGGCCGATCTCGTGTACCGCAACCGCATGGCCGGAGTAGCTGGGCGTGCGATGCATCATGCCGATGCCGAACAGCGGTGGACACCCCGCCAGCGAGTTTTCCTCCGGAATCAGGGCGACCCCGCCTATACCCCTGTAATCTTTGACAAGCAGCTCCGGACCCGCGTTCTTGAATACTCCGTAATAGAAACGTTCGCAGTTTCTATTGTTCAACTCGGTCGCACGTAACGAGCCCAGCCCCATCAGCGCACGGTCCCAATCCTCGTTCGAGAGGGGTGCGATCGCCGCATTCCACGGCAGCGACGAGTCGGCGATGTCCACGTGCACCGATGCATTGGGGAACTGGGCATTCATCAGCGTGCCGACGTCCGCCTTGAACTCGGCGAGCTCCGCCGCGCTCGGCAGCCCGAAGTTGGTACTCATCGGGACCAGCTTGATATGGAGCGGCTTTTGGGCGACGAAAGAGAACCTCCGGGTAAGCTGCCTGCGCGTCGGCGAGTCGGCCTGCAGTTTGTCGCCGTGATCGACCTCGACCGTCAGTTCGACATCGCCCTGCGCGAACCAGTTCGCCGCCAACTCGCGCAAGTCAAACGTTGCAACACACGAGGCCGAGGCACTGCCGCTTGCCGGCGTATTGAGGAGGGGGCCGCGGATCTCGAGGGAAGGCTCGCCGGGTCTCGACAGACGAACGACTCCGGCTTTGCCGTCGCTGCTGCCGCTCACGGCAAGAAAAACGCGAACGATGCCGGGTTTCTGCGCGATCAACGGGATCGCGCCGCTGCGAGACGGCCCGACCGACTGCAACACCTGCAGGTCGGTGATGACGACACTCGTCGATGGTGAAGATCCGGGAGTCAGCCGGACCTGATTCGACAGCCCGCTCTCGTGATGGTCGTTGATGGCGCGGACCACGTAGGCGGCCGGCCGTTCGCCGACGGCGTTGAAACTCGCGCTCAGCGAGGTCGTCCGCTCGACCACGGTATCAAGGCCCGCGTCGGTGACGCGGAACACCCGATAGAAAGCCGCGTCGGCGACTTCGCGCCAGGCGAGGGTGACCTGATTGCCGGCAATGTCCCCCGTAAGGATGGGTGGGCGCAGCGTGGCCTTGCCGAGGGTCACAGTGGTCGAGTGGAGGGTAACCAGGCGATTCGCCGAGCCCGCGGGAGTGTCCGTACGCTGATATCGGATCGTGAATCTGCCACCTGCACGATTTTCGAGTACGCGGCCCATATCGAGATCGCAAGGCGTAGGGCGACCGTCGAAGTTGGCGGGATCGACGAGGCGCATCACCGGGCAGGAGGCCGGCCAGGATACCGACAAGGCAGGATTCCCGAACACTTCAAGGACGATTGCTCCCTGCTGACGGTCGCTCTCGATCCATGCTGGAACCCTTACCTCAAAGCCTTGCTTGTCTGCCGTATCGCGTACATCCAGATCGCTCCGGATACCGGCGTCATCCGGACGGAATGCGGTCAGCGATGCATCACAGATCAGCTCGTTGCGCGACGCGCCACCCCCTACCCCCGAGAGGGCCACCATCGAGGGACTACCGGCAGCGTCATGGTTGATGCTGAGCCGTGCCGAGCGGGCTCCGAGAGCGGTCGGTCTGAAAACCACCGCGATGTCGCAGCCCGAGCCCGCTGCGAGCGTGGCGCCGCAGGTGTTGGTCTGCGAAAAGTCGCCTGAGTCGCCGGACGCGAGGGTTATCCCGCCGAGCTTCAACTCGGCGAGTCCGCGGTTGGTGAGCCGAACGACGCGCGTACTGCCCGCACTACCAACGCGCTGCTGACCGAAGTCGATATTGCGCGGTGACAGGCTGGGCAGGGCGGCGAGCTCGCCCGCCTTGCCGGCAATCTGCGCGGTCTGCGACCCGCCGGTGCTGCTCGGCGAGTTGTGGCGGACGGTGAGTTCGGCAAGCTTGTCACCGACGCTGGCTGGCTTGAACGTCACCGCCACCGCGCAACGTCCACCGGCCGGAATCTCGGTGCAGGGATTGTTCACGATGAACTGCGCCGCATCGGCGCCGGAGAGGGAGACCTCGGAGATCTTCAGCGGTGCATCGCCGGGATTGGAAATCAGGAAACTGCGCGGCTCCCCCGTCGAACCGGTGGGCTGCGTGGGAAACGTCAGGCGTGTGGGCGAGAGCGCGAACCCAGGACCGCTACCCGAACCGCGTACCGATACCGAGTCGCCGTCGACACGTAAGGTCCCGAAATGGATCGTCGCGGCCAGCGGACCCGTCGCCGCCGGCTTGAAGCGGATGTCCATGTGACAGCTCTGCCCGGGTTCGACCCGGCCGTAGTTCGCCTGGCAACCCGTGAAGCTGGTGAAACTATCGCGCGACGATGCAGCACCCAGCGTGTAGTGCCCATCGAAAATCCATGGACCGTCGCCGACGTTCTTGAAGATGATGCGTCGGAGCTCGCTCGGGGAGTTGATCTCCCGATTGCCGAAATCGACCGACGAGGCTGAAGCCTCGATCGTCGGAGCCACTCCCTGAGCGGAGACGGCGAGGGAGCTCGACCGCCCGCCTGCGTTGTGCGTGATGATCAGGCTCGTTGACTCGACCCCGCGGTCGTCTGCCTTGAAGGACACGGTCACGGTGCAGGACTCGCCCGGAGCCAGCAACGACCCGCAGGCTGATCGGACCGAGAACTCCTTCGACGCACCGGGCGCGAGACCCACCGACTCGAAGAACAGGGTCTCACCGCCCGTGTTGCGGATCGTCAGTGCGCGGGACGCCGACACGCCGACGTTCTGCTTGTCGAACGCTATACGCGAGTCGCTGATCTCGATTGCGGCGGGTCGACGCTCGGCAGTCTGCAGTCGGCCTTCCTTGAAGCCCGCTTTGATGTAGTGCGCCGTAGCCGCCGCGAGGTCGTTGCCAAATGCGACCCGGAGATCGCCGTTGCCGGGCGCTGCAAGATATGCCGCCGGATCGAAGGTGATACGGCGCCCCTCGCGGACGCCGAAGGCGATCAGGTGACGCAGGGCTCCCTCGACGCTGTTGCCGACCGCGAGGATGAGATCCGGATGGCTGGCCACATAGCGCAGCGCCTCGTCCGCCGTGACCGAGATCTTGCGGCCCTCCTTGTACCCCCACTCGATGTAGTGCCGTGCGCCCTTGGCGGGATCGGCACCGAGTTCCCGGACGAGGTCGGGATAACTCGCGATGTAGCGCAAACTGTCGACATCCGTCCAGGCCGTCCTGCGACCCTCCCGACTTCCCGATTCAATGAAATGACGGGTCGCCTTCTCCTCATCGGGTCCGATAGCCGCCATCAGATCGAGGTGGCTGGCGACGTAGTTCAGGGGCGAGAAATCGACCTTGCGACCTTCTCGAAATCCGCTTTCCAGGTAGTGCTGTCGACCCTTGCCGATGTCTGTTCCGAAGGCTGCGATCAGATCCGGGTAGCTCGCGATGTAGCGCAGGACCTCGAGATCCGAGAGCAAGGGAACGGTGCAGGACCAGGCCGTGAACAAGACGTATCGGGCGTCGAGGAAGGTTGCCCGATTGCCGTTGATCTCCGGATCACGGGCAAATGCCGCCGTGACCTCGTACTGCTTGCCACACTCGAGAGCGGAGAACGACCCGACGAAAACGGTGGTTGCATTGCCGGCGGTCGGTACCGTCGCCGGAACCGAATTGTCGGTGATCCACCCGGCGCGTTCGCCGGCCCTGACGACGAAGAAACGCGGTCCGAGCGTGCCCGACCCGCGGGCGTCAGTGCTGATCGAAGCCGTGAAGGTCGCCGAGGTCCGGGTGATCTTCGAGACGGTGACGGTCGAGAGACCAGTCATTTCTGCACGGGCTGCTGCTGGCTGCAACGCCATCAGCAGCACCGCGAGCCACCACGGCCCGCGCCCTGCCCGCCAGCAATCCCGAGGCCCGCTGCCCATGGCAACGATGAAGCAAGAACCTTGCCAAACGCTCTAGGCCGCCAATCGCATCGCCTGCAGCAACAACTCCGGCCCCGCGCCGCGCTCCCTCGCCCCCTCGGACAACAGCCGCCGGAACTCACGGGAGCCCGGGGTATGGCTCAGCAGCCCGAGCATGTGCCGGGTGATCGCCGGCAGCCGCTCGCCGCGCAGCATCTCGCGCTCGGCGTAGGCCGCCATCCGTTCGAGGTGTCCGCGAACCGACAGCGACCGGTAACCCCGATCGCCATCCAGCCCCTCGAAGATCTCGGCGAGCACCATCGGCCGGTGGTACGCCTCGCGGCCGAGCATCACGCCGTCGACCCACTCGAGGGCCTCCAGCGACCGCGCCGCAAGGCGCAGCCCCCCGTTGAGGATCATCGGCAGCGCCGGAAAATCCTCCTTGAGGCGCTGCACCACGTCATAACGCAGAGGCGGAATCTCACGGTTGTCGGCGGGCGACCAGTTGCCGAGGACGGCCTTGCGGGCGTGCACGATCACGCATTCCGCGCCGGCATCGCGCACGGCGCCCACGAAGTCGCAGAGCCGGTCGTAGTCCTGCTCGTCGAAGCGCTGCACGACCGCATCGAGGTCGCGATGACTCGAGCGCAGCGTACCGATGCGCATTTTCACGGTGACAGGCAGCTCGACGGCCTCGCACATCGCCGCCACGCAGTCGGCCACCAGCGCGGGCTCGTTCATCAAACAGGCGCCGAAGGACCCTTTCTGCACCTTGTCCGACGGACAGCCGCAATTGAGGTTGATCTCGTCGTAACCCCACTCCTCGCCGTAGCGGGCCGCGGCGGCGAGATAATCGGGCTCGCAGCCGCCGAGTTGCAGGGCGACGGGGTGTTCCTCGGGCGAGTACTCCAGCAACTTCTCACGCTCGCCCCGCAGGATCGCCGACGCGGTCACCATCTCCGTGTAGAGCAGCAAATCCGGCGAAAACCCGCGCAGGAAATAGCGGCAGTGCCGATCGGTCCAGTCCATCATCGGCGCGACCGAGACGCGACGGTCGATAAAGCCGGGGGCCATCAAGGGAGCCTTTCGCGGACGCCAGGGTCCGACAATCAGGGGAGCCGATACAAAGCGCGATGATACGCCAGCCCGATCAGTTCGCGGACTGCCGTATCGGTTCGCACCAAAGCCTTGGCGTCGGGAAGCCAGTCATCGAGCCATTTGCGCTCGAGTGGCAAATCGATGTCTACCGGAAAGGCAATGACCCTAAAACCGGCCTCGGCGAGCACCCGATCGACCGACCCGCCCCGATCGATGACAGGTCCGCGCCGACCCAACGTGTACCCCATGCTGCCGGCCAGCACCACCAGCGCATCCGCAGGCGCGACGTCCGCGGAACAGCACCGGCAGGATCTTGTTCAGGTGCATGTTTCAGGTGCATGTCGGCGAAGCGCGGAGGACGACAGCGCAAAAGGGTAAACTACGGCCGTGGAACTGTCCTCGCCCGAGTTCTGGGTTGCCCTCGGTCAGATCGTGATGATCGACATCCTGCTCGGGGGAGACAATGCCGTGGTCATCGCCCTCGCCTCGCGGAGACTGCCGGAGGCGCAGCGCCGGCAGGCCATTTTCTGGGGGATGTTCGGCGCCGTGGCGCTGCGGGTCGTGCTGATTTTCTTCGCCCTGCAGCTGCTCAAGGTCCCCCTCCTCAAGATCGTCGGCGGCATCCTTCTGCTGTGGATCGGCATCAAGCTGCTGTTGCCGGCGGACGAGGATGGCGGGCACGACATCGCGGCAAGCACCCACCTGCTCGGCGCCATCAAGACCATCGTGGTGGCCGATGCCGTGATGAGCCTCGACAATGTCATCGGCATCGCAGGCGCAGCCAAGGACAGTCTTGGTCTCGTGGTGTTCGGGCTGCTCTTCAGCATTCCGATCATCATCTGGGGCAGCCGCTTCGTGCTTATCCTGATGGACCGCTTTCCGGCCGTCATCGTCTTCGGCGCCGCCCTGCTTGGCTGGATCGGCGGCGGCATGCTCATCGACGACGTCATTCTCAGGAACTGGACCGCCGGCTTTGGCGGCATCGCGCATTACGCGGCTGCGGCAATCGGCGCTGCGCTCGTGGTGACCGCCGGCAAGCTGCTCGCCCGACAGGCGCGGCCCAGCGTCGCCGCCAAGCCCATCGATCTAGCCGATTCCGATCCCAGAGGGTGACCCGCATGCCAACACTGCTCGTTCCTGTCGATGGTTCCAAGTACGCGGCTCGCGCCGTCGATTACGCCATCGGCCGGGTTGCGCTGAGCCGGGAGCCCGTGGCGCTGCACCTGCTCAACGTGCAGCTGCCCATCGTCACCGTAAACGTCAAACTCTTCGTCAGCCGCGAGAGCCTCGAGGACTACTATCGGGAGGAAGGTGGCAAGGCGATCGAAGCAGCAGTTGTGCGCCTCTCGGCAAGCGGGCTCAGCGCCACTCCGCACATCGGCGTCGGCGACCCTGGACGCATCATCTGCGACTACGCCATCGAGAAGTCGGCCACCGAGATCGTCATGGGTACCCACGGTCGGGGCATCCTCGCGGGAGCGCTGATCGGCTCCGTGGCTCAGAAGGTCGTGCACCTCTCGCCGGTACCGGTGGTGCTGGTCAAGTGACCGGCGAGCCCGGTGGATCGATCGCGTCCGACTGCAACAACGCATCGATTTGCGCTCGAGCCTTCAAGCAAAGCTCCCTCGCCCGGTCGGCAGACATCCTCTGCGCTTCCCTCGCAAGACGCGGGTAGTCCTCGCCGAACGCCCACTTCTCGGCGAAGCGGATCTGATCCTGCAACTTGATTATCTGTAGCCACGGAGGCGCCGCCGATGAACTCCCCGCGAGTTCATGCTCGACAAACGCAAAAGGACAGACAACGACTTCCCATCCGTGCTGGCGGGCACGAAACGAATAATCGATGTCGGAGAACACGAAGCGCATGGAATCGTCCATCAGCCCGATGTCCGTTACCAACCGCGAACGGATCAACAGGCAGGCTCCGTTCGCCCACAACGTCGTGTACGGTGCGTTGGGGAGTCGATCCCGCGAGGTGGTGAAGTGGCGGCCCCACGGCAGCGCATCCGAGCCACCGCACCACCGCACCCTACCCGACCGATCAAGAGACACCGGAGCCACGATCCCGACGGTCGGATTCTCCTGCATAACATTGACCATCGATCGAAGGGCCCCAGCGTGCAGCACGGCGTCCTGCGTCAACGCCATCACGAATGGCAATCGATCCTGCAAGGCAAATCGCGTGAGTCCCTCGTTGATCGCCGCCGTGTAAAGGACGTTGTCCTCCGAGTTGTCCCTGACGAATATGAGTTCTTGATCGACCCCCTGCGCATCGAGTGCGCGCTTCGATCGCCGCCACGCATCCGGGTTGCGGAAATACGGGACAACCACACCGACCGAGTTCGTCACCTCGTCATACATATGAGAAGATTATAAGTTGGCGATTTGAACTCTCGAATTTTCACCGAGGATTTTTTTTCGTGACCACCTTGGACGAACTGCGAACCAGAGCGAAAACTTTCCATGCTCGCGGGCAGCTGGATAAGGCTGCGGAGACCTATGCC
>JBILMF010000232.1:0-17934 GCA_044375655.1 Steroidobacteraceae bacterium
AGGCCTGGGAGCGGTCGGAGGTCGAGCTGCTCCTCGAGGCCGCGGCCCGGCTCCCCCGCCGCCACCCCTGCGGCCTCCGGCGGTCGGCCTGGTTCGACCTGGCGATCCGTGTCGCCTGGGATTCGGGGCTCCGATGGGGAGACCTGGTTGCCCTGCCGGTCGCCGCGATCCGGCCCGACGGGACGGCCTCGGTCGTCCAGAGCAAAACCGGCCGGCCGGCTGTGTTCCGCCTCGCGCCGGGGACGATCGAGGCCCTGCGGGCCAGCCTCGCGGCCTGCCCCCGGGCGATCGTCTGCCCGTGGCCGGCCAGCCACGAGACATTCCTCGCCCAGGTTCGCCGGCTCGTCCTGCGGGCCGGCATCCGGGCCGGAACCTGGAAATGGATCCGCCGGGGCTCGGGGACCGACGTCGAGGTCCAGAGGGGCGGCGCCGGGCATTTACATCTCGGGAACACCCGAGCCGTCTTCGACCGCCACTACGGGAGCCAGGCGATCATCGGCCGGGCAACCCCGGCCCCTCGCGAGCTGCTCGTCGAGGCCCTCGCCCGGAGGCCGGCGGCCCCGGCGGAGAGCCCGCCGGGGGCCGGCCGGTCCGGTCAGCGGTAACGGATCACCGCGTACCAGCGGCGCGTATCCGGGGAGTAGGCGACCCCCTCGTCGACGATCACCCGCTTCCCGAAGAAGCAGCAGTTCCGCCGGGCAGAATCCGGCGTCGAGCCGGTGCCGATCCCTTCGACCTGGCCGCAGGACGAATGCACGAGCGCCCCGCGTCGAGCGAGGAGGATCGCGTGGTCCTGGGCCGTGACGATCACGGACCGGCGGGGCGCGACGATCACCTCCTGGGCGGAGGCGATCGAGCCGACGAGGCAGACGAGCAGACAGACAAACGAGCGCATAGCGAATCCTTTCGCGTGAGTGAAACCGACCCGGCCCGCCAGCCTGCCAGATTCGGGGCGTGAGTCCAGCGGCCTATGGGGCCGCCTCACACTCCGCCAGGCAGGCCGCGTAGCCGGCCAGGTCGATCGGCGTGTCGGCACTCTTCGCGGTCCCCTGATGCCGGGCGAGCTTGTCGAGGATCATAATCTGCGCCCAGTCGGCCTCGGTCAGGGGCTCGCGGAGTTTGTCCGCGAATATCGCGTTGACGGCCGCGACCGTCTTCGCGAAGTGTTCGCGCGGCGGCCCGTAGGTCGTCCGTCGTTGCCGGATCACGGCCGTCGCCGTTACCAGCAGGCTCTCGGCCGGGGTCACGACCTCGGCCCCGTAGCCTGGATGGTTGGGATCTTTCACGGTTCCCTCCTGGAGATGCCTGATCGTCCTGATCGCGTGGACGAGATAAGAGGCTATCGTTCCGCTCGTCCCAGTCCAGCAGTTCGCGGGACCTATCCGCCGGCATTGTCTTTCCGCCTCCTCGAGGTCCGCGGCGGTCAGGAGGTAGCCGGTCACGATTGCCGGACCGTCCCGTCGGCCGTGATCCGGAGATTCTGGACGTCGAAATCCCCGCCAGGCTGGACCGTGACCAGCGCGAACCCGTGGTTGTATTTCGCGAACCGGGCATATTCCGGACGGAGATCCGCCAGGCATCCCGTCGACCAGCAGAAAACCTCGCGACCGAACATATCAGGCTCACAGTGAGCGCTGGTCCTGTGGCCGTGCCCCTCGAGGACCGTATGGTGGAGCCGGAGGAAGGCCCCGCGGGCCTGGTTGACCGGCGCCGTTATCCCGGCCCCCTTCTCGTGGCCGTGGAGGACAGGCAATTTCCCGACCATGATCGGACGCTTGTCCTCGACGATCTGCATCTTGTGGCGGTCGAGGTGCATCCAGGCGGCGAGACCCATCTCCGGCTCCTCGGAGATCTCGATCGCGTGCTGCCAGAGATACGCGCGCCATCTCTCCTCGTGGTTCCCGAGCTTGAAGACGATCGGGATCTCGGGGAACTGGTCGCGGATCCACCCGAGGAAATGCCGGCCGGCCGCCAGCTCCGCCGCGAAGTTTCGGAGGCGAGGATTCTTCACGAATCGCGAGATCGCGTAGAAGTCGAGCATGTCCCCATTGAGGACGAGACCGTCGATCCCGACCTTCTGCAGGTAGCCGACGGCGGCGCCGAGGGCGGTCTCGGAGTGGTACGGTATATGGACGTCGGACAGGATCCCGACCCTCCCGACGACGTCGAACACGAACGGGTTCCACGGCTCGGCCTTGCTCAACGGCATCGGCACTCCCTGCCCGGGCTTGCGGGCCGGGCGCGGCGAACTGGCGAACCGGCGGTCCGCCTTGCCCCCCTGGCCGAATGCAGACCGGACGCGTCTCCTCGCCTGTTCAAGCGTCAGGGCGCCGTTTGTTTCGGCCACGACAAGCCGCGCGATGCTTCGCGCCGGCTTGTCGTGATGCTTTGCGACCAGTTGCCGGACGATCGCCGTGATCTCGTCTCGCATTTCGTTTCCCCTCCTTGGGTTTCCGGAGCCAGTGAATTTCGTCGCCGATGCCGTCCGGCGTGTCGTCGTCGTCGGTCTCGTCAAGGCTGCTGTCGAGCTTCGCCATATGTCACCCGAGCCCATAGAACCGAGCCGCCGCGCGGACCGCCCTCCCCGCTGCCAATTGCACCTTCGCGCCGAAATCGTTCAGCCAGCCTTGCCGGCCGGCGCAGCCGCAGTCACGGCCGACGATCGCGGAGACGGCGGCTTTCGTGATCCCGATCCGCTCGAGCCAGCCCGCGACCAGGTCGCCCAACATCACGGGCGGCGGCTCGACCGGGGGCCGGCAGATTCTGTGCGTGTTCGCGCGCCGCGCGCGGTAGCCGCACGCGGGGCAGACGAGGCCGGCAGAAAAGTCGCACTCGCTCATAGTATCGTCAGCGTGTTCGTGTCGTTGTTGAACTGCGGAAAGTCGATAGTGATTATTCGCCCGCTGGGATCGCAGAGGTTCGATTCGCACGCCGTGCAGACCGATTGCGTCATTCGCCGCCCTGGCCATTTGTCGGGGAGGTCGATCGTCGGCGGGAAGTCGATATCGTAAGTGGTTCCGCCCGTGAAGATTACGGAAAAGTAACTGTAGAACACCTCGAAGCCCGCGATGACTTTGTTCCGCTCCGTATCGCCGGCTTCATACGCGTCAGCGATCAGAGCGCCGGCGGCCGGCATGCTGTCGACAAAGGCACTCGTCAGATAGGAGTTGTTCGACGAATTCCAGAAGCTAATCTGTGCGACTATGTAACACTTCGTCGAGCAGTCCACCCCGCAGTGTGAGATGTAATCCTGCGAGTTTAGTTGCGTGCCGGGAAACGGGTCTTCCGCGCGTGCATTCGGCACACCGCCGCCGACGCCCGTCGGCCACGGGGCTTTTACTGTCTGCCGCGGCGCGAAGTCATAGGCATCGTTTACGGCGGCATTTTCCCAGCCACGCACAGACCATGAATCGCTCGTTTCGTCGGGGTCCGGTTTGTACGTGCCGCTGGGCGTTCCCCAGCCTCCACAATGCTGATACTGCACGCGCAGGGTTACCCGCCGGCCCCAGTTTCCCCCGACCAACTCCAGCGGAGACGAATACGTCCACGCCGCAGAGGAGGGAGTGTCGGCGTATGTCCCGGCAGCACCGAGCGACAGGACGTAAGTCCCATCGGCGCCCGGGTCCGTATTGCTTTCCAACTCGACCTCGATCTCAGCCGGCAGCGTGCCGCTGGTGCAGCATCGCGAACACGGACCAACTATCGCCGCGGCCGTGTACGTTCCTCCAGGCACTACGGTCGCGACGCGCTCGCCGGCTTCCAGTTCGAGCGTGTCGCCCGACGATGCGCCAGTCGGCAAGAGCGTTGAGCAGTCGTCGATGAACGTCGTCGCGGTCCACGTTGTCGCGCAGGTCTCGCCGTCGCTTGCAACGTCGCCGCTGTAGGTCGTCATGTATGCAGGCTGCCGGCCGTAGTTAGCCGAGGTCGCCGGGATTACTAGCTCGATGCGCGTGAGACCGAGACCCTCGCACCGTTCATACAGGAATTTGCAGGGGTCGGAAGGGTTCCTCCGCAAAACGAACGCCTTGCTGGCGAATATGGATTTGCAGCACCGTTTTCCGAGGTTTAGGACGCGGTAATTGTGGTCGCATCCGCCATCGTCGATCGTGACGGAGGTCACCTGGCCGAACGTCGCACTGTACGGGTCGTCATCGACGACCGGCGTGAGACTCGGCGTGCACGAGTAAGCCCCTCCATCCTCGACCGTGGTTGATGCCGAACTGAGCGCTGCGACATACGGGGCAGCCGTCTTGTCTTCGCGGTAGTAAGAGCCGCCAGCGGCAACGGTGACGCCGTAGGCCGGGCCGGTCGGAGAGTAGTAAGAGCCGGCGTCCGTGACGGTCACGGCCTGAATGATGCCGCGGTCACGGTAATACACCGCGTTGTCGTAGCCAGACACACTCGCGATCGCGCCGCCAGACAGCGTATAGTCCAGCACGATGTCGGCGGCATCACCATCCGGCCACACGCCAGACCGGGTTCCGGTGTTTGGTTTGAGCAGGACCGTGCCGCCAGCCGAATAGCCCGACCCGCCGTTGGTCACGGCGAGCCCCGTGATGTAGTAATACCCGGCAAACTCCGGATCGGTTTCTTCCGTGTAGGTGATCGAGAACGTCGCCCCGGTTCCGCCGGCGCCGGAGGCATCGACCGTATGAGCGGGAACCTCCAGCGTCCGAACCGTGGCCGAGGCGGCGGAGAGCGTCGTCGCGCCGCCCGTCGAAAACTGGACCGCTCCGTTGTGCGTGTATCCCGTGCCGGGGGCGGTCACCGTCATGCCCGCCACGCTCCACGCCGGGGGCGATCCCGATTTCGAGAGCGTCAGGGACAGCGTAGCCCCACTGCCGCCCGGGGCCGTGGCCGTGATCGTCGGCTCGCTACGGGCGACGACCGTCGCCGCGGCCTTCGTTGTCTCTGTGTCGCCCGCCGCGGCCGTGATCGTCAGCGACGACCCGTCAACGTAGCCGCTGCCGCCGCTGGCCGTCGCGCTGTCGAGCGTCCAGACGGCCGGCGTCCCGCTGCTGGTGAGCGTCGGCGTGAGCGTCGCGCCGGTGCCGCCGCCGCCGGAGAGCGTCAGCGTCGGGGCGACCCGGCCGATCAGGGCATAGCCGGAGCCGCCGTCTAGGATGTCGATTTTCGTGATCACGCCGTCCACTGTCTCGCTCACGCGGGCGGACGGGCGGACGGCCCCGGCGGCCCAGTCAGTGATCGTGCTGATGCTGACCCGGTGCCGGTATGCGCCCAGCATCTCGTCGTCCCACGCCGGAAATTGCACGGTGACCGTATCGGGCAGCGTGCCGGCCGGGCAGTTTTCACACGGGGCGTTGCCGCACGCGCAGCAGGACGGCAGCAGGATGCCGATCGGGTACATGCCCAGCGCCAGCAGCAGCAGCAGGCCCGCGGCGACCGGAGCCGGATCGGCATGGACGACCGTCGCGAGCAGCTCGAACACGGTCAGCACTCCGCCGCGATGAGGTAGAAGGCCCCCAGGGGGCCGCGGGCCACGGCCACCCATTTCCCGCCCGCGACGTTCGCGAATTTGTTCACGCACCCTGCGAGCGTCCCGGCCTGGGTCTCGCTCCCAGGCGTGCCACCCTCCCAGAGGTCGATCGTCGCGGTCGTCCCCTTGCTCCAGCTCGACGTCGTCTTTCCGAGCCGGATCGGCTCGCCGTCGTCACCAGCGTTTCGGAAATGGATCGGCGGCTGATCGCGGCCGGACCGCTCAAAGGCGATCGTTGCGGCCGCCATCCGGCGGGCCGTGTTCTCCGTGAGTTGAACTTTTCGTTCCATCGTGGCGCGCTCGTTTTCAGGCTGGGACGATCGCCGGCGTTCCGAATTCGGCTTGGAACGCGGTCGCGGGGTAGACGTTCACGGTGATCGGGTCGGGGGCCTGGCCGACGGCCTTCGCGATCCCGTTCGCGAGGGCGACGGGCTGTTTCACGGGCCTACTATCCTTCCCGACGATCGCCTTCCGATTCGTGCCGCTTGCAGAGGCGTTGCCGTTGGAGTCGCACTTTTCCATCAGGCCGACGTCCCACGGCTTGAGCTGCCAGCCGTCGGGGTCGAACCTGAACTCCCATTTCGTCTCGACGTACTTCTTGACCTCGCCCGTCTCGTCGTCCTCGTCGATCTTCTGGGACTGCCGCTCGTCGGCGCTCTTGAGGCTGACCTTCCACTTCCCCGCGGCCTCGCCGTCCCACTGGTCCGAATTGACGGACCCGGAGAACGTGTCGCGGTCGTCCATCCAGGAGTCGTTTTCGTAGAACTTCGTCAGGACCCAGCCGCGCTCCTCACGCTCGCGGGACAGGCCCTCGAGCGGATCGCCGGCGCTGTTGACGATCAGCGCCCCGTTCCGGTCGCGGAACGCGGGGACGGAGGTCGTCCCGCCGCTCGCCTGCCAGAAGTCGGTCGGGATCCCATTGTTTCCGATCTTCTTCCCATTCGGCGGGACGTAGAACTGGATCGTGACCGTCCAGACGAGGCCGACGTCGTCGGCCATATCGCAGGAGTATTCCTGCGATTTGCAGGCGGCGACGTCCCAGTGGGCGGAGCCGTAGCCGTAGCCGACCGCGTTCACGATGAGGATTTTCGACGTCCGCGGGGAGTCGACGCGGACCCGCCATTTCTCCGTGAACTTGTGGGATTCGCCCACCTTCCCGGAGACCCCTCCGGACGCGAGCCAGACGACATTCACGACCGCCATAGATCAACCTCCCTCGAGCGAGAATGGATAGGCGTCCTCGCCGCTCGCGATGCCGTCGCGGATCTGCTCGAGGACGGAAAGCTGCTGCTGCTGTACGTCGCCGGTGTCGCCCCGCATCAGGCGGAACATCTCCGCGATGCCTTCCTGGGATCGCGAGTCGATCCCCTTGATCGCCGTCGGCTCGGCCGCGGCCGCCGGGCCGGCGACCGCCCCCGGCGGGGGCGAGGCCTTCGATTGCTCCGCGGCCGAGGCGTCGGCCCGCGCGATCACGGCATCGACGGCCGAGGTCAGCGGTCCGGCGATCGCCTTCCCGATCTGCGGCGCGCCCTCACCGAAGGCCGCGCCGAAATTCTTCTGCATGTCTGCGACGTTCTTGTCGATGCCCTTCGAGATCTCCTGGTTAAACGCGGTCGCCCCGGCGACGAGACCATCCATCGAGCTGGTGTCGAACCCGAGCAGATCGGCCCCGTATCGGACCGCCCGCGTGATCCCCTCGACGACCGCGCCGAAACCCAGGACGACCAGGCCGAGCCCGGCCTGGATGATGTTGAACACCCCCGCGAGGAACGAGACCGCGCGGCCGAAGAGATCGGTCACGCCGCCCCACTGCTGGCCGACCGAGGAGAGGTACTCGAAGACCGCGGAGAACTGCCCGATCAGCCAGTCCCCGATCGTCGCCATGAAACGGACGGCCTGCATGATGCCATCCCCGATCATCTTCCCGAGGTTCGCGCCGCCGGCGGATTCAATCATGCCGGTAAACGTGTCCGCGACGGCCTGGACGGCCGGAGACAGGTAGGCCACGACCTGATTGACGATCCCTTCCATCGCCTTTGCCGCGAGCGTGATCGAATCGTTCATCGCCTCGACGTCCTGCCCTTGGGCGGTCGTCAGCGCGAGACCGAACTTCTCCGCCTGCTCCCGGGCCTGGCGGATCCCCTCGGCGCCGCCCGCGAACATCGGGAGCAGATCGACGCCGCTCTTGCCGAAGACCTGGACGGCGGCCGCGGCCCGCTGGGCCTCGGTCGGGAGGCCGGCGATCGCCTCGGAGATCGCGGAGAATCGGTCGGCGGCCGACATCTGGCCGAGGTCGTCCATCGAGAGGCCGAGGTTCGAGAACGCCGCCTGCGCGGTCTTCGACCCGCCGGCCGCCCTCGCGAACGCGATGTCCGCCTTCGTCGCGGCCTTCGCGATCGTCTCGGCAGAGACCCCCGCCAGGTCGCCGGCCAGGGCCAGCCCGGAGAACTCCTGGTAGGTCATCCCGAGCCGGGCCGCGAGCTTGCTCTGGCCGTCGATCACCTCGGCCTGGGCCTGGCCGTAGCGGACCAGGGAGGAGACCCCGTTCGAGACCGACGAGGCGACCGAGCCGAAGAGCTGGGCCGCGTTGATCGCGGTCAGCGTCGCCATTCCCCCGCGGAGCCGGTCGACCGAGGCCTGCATTTTCCCCATCGCGCCGATCGCCGAATTGACCCCGCTCGTCAGGCCGGAGGAGGAGGCCGTGAAGACTGCGCGAACTTTTCCGATCGTCGACATCGTCGCCTCCTCTCCTTCTTCAGCCCAGGCAGGCCCGCGAGGGCCTGCTCGATCTCGTCGTCGCTCTGCGGAACCGGGAGCCGGTTTTCGTCACCGGGCCGGTAGGTCGGCAGAAACCGCTCCTCGTCTCCTTTGTCGAACCTGATGCCCCAGGCAGAGCGGAGCAGGGCGACCGCTCGCCCTTCGCGCCGCCACGGGTCGCCCCAGGGCTCGCACCTGTAGAACGCCGCCCACCGCTCCAGCTGTGATTTCGTGATTCGTGGTCGGATCTCCTCCTCGACGTTCCACTCCCCGCATGCCAAAGCCAGCCGGTAGAGCAGGGCTTCTTCCGGGTGGCGCCTCAGTTTTTTTCGTGTTCCGAGACCCGCTCCTCGTTCAGGCCGGAGACGAGCGTCGACGCGAACTCCGCGACCTCGGCCACGCCGGCCGCAGGCATCCCGGCCAGGGCCTCGAGGCCCTCGGCCCCGGGCGGGACGATCCGCTCCCCCTTCTCGTCGCAGAGCAAAATCTGGAGGAGCCGCGCGGAGAACGGGACGTCGTCGTTTTTGTGCCGGTTGCAGAACGCCCGCCAGGCGTCGAGGTCCTCGGCGGTCGGATCGCGGAGGAGGACGTCCCGTTTCCAGGCCCGGCAGTGATAGGCGACCGGCGCCCCCGGCTTGGCAAGGTCGAGCAGCTCGTCGAACGTGAGAATCGCAGGCATCAGATCAGGCTCCCGTGAACTGGAACTCCGCCGATCCCGAGGCATACTGCCCCGCGCGGCCGGAGTGAGAAAACCGGACGAGGATCGCCTCGGCCGAATAGGTCGATTCTGGGGCGGAGAACGTGAGGAGGCCGCGGGTCCCGCAGTCGTCCGGCGAGAACCCGGGAGGCCCCCAGAACGTGAACGAGAGCGTCCCCGATTCGATCGAGGTGCAGTCCCATTGTTTGACGACCCGGGCATTCGCCCCGTAGCCGACGACCCGCGAATCCCCGCTCGTCGCGTCCTGGAGCGAACCGCCCGCGAAGCCGCTGTCGAACCCCGTCAGGCGTCCGAGGGTCACGCCGGCGAAGGTGACGATACATGGATGAGAGGACGGCGGGGGCATCGGCTCCCCCGATCAGGAGAGGACCTGCTCGAACGTGGCCGAACCCTCAACGAACTGGGCCGTCCGCCGGCTGATGCTCGAGGCCGTGCAGCGGTAGGTCCCGCTGCCGCCGGTCGTGGTCAGGGTCCCCTCAGCGCCAGCGGTCGGCCCGTCGGAGCTGCCGTGGGCGCGGAATTGAATCGTGAACTTGAGCGGGTCCGCAGGCTCCTTGAGCGGGGCATTCGCGTAGACCTTGTCCGATCCGTCCGCGATGTCGAGCGTCGAGAGGTCGAGCCGTTCGCGGCTGGGGGCGGAGCCCTCTCGCGAAATTTCCATACACTTGAACGAGGCGCCGGCGAACGTGAACGTCGTCCCCTGCGAGCTGATCCAGGTCACGGGATCGGGCATTTCTCACTCCTCCCAGGCGATCGAGTAGGTTTGTTCGACGACGTAGGTCGGCTCGTCGCGGCCGTCCATAAACACGGGATCGCCGTCCTGCTGGCCGTCGATCCCGACCCGATGGATCTTCAGGTCCCCAACCGAACCGGCAAAGTTTCGGAGGGCGAGCCGGATCGCCTGGGCGATCTCCTTCGCCTGGAGGTAGCCGTCCGCGTAGATCTCGACCTGGAACGTCCCCTCGACGATCGTCGTCAGGCCCGCCGTCTCGTCGAGCGTGTCGAGGTCCTGCTGCCCGGCCTGGCCGAACATGACGAACGGGGGAGCCTGGCCGGCCGGGACCCGCAGGGGAAACGCGTTGCACAAGGCCGCGGCCTCGATCGCGGTCCGGAGCCAGCCCTCGGGGTAGGTCGTCGGCATGGGGTCACCTCTTGCGCCGGAAACCGGCGGCGCCCCCGGGGTTTTTGTTCGAGGCCAGCTCGGTCGTCGCGGCCTCGAGGGCCTTCGCCATTTCGCGGACGAGCATCCGCGAGACCGGAGTCTTTACCCGGTTGTGGACCCGCTCCATGATCGCGCGAGGCTTGATCGTGGGCGTCCCGAACTCGAGCCAGATCGCTTTCCGGGATTCGGTCCCGTACTTGTAGCCGAGGCGGCCGATCATCATTCCGTCCCGGTTGCGGCCGACGTACTTCGAATTCACGGTCGCGGCCCGGCGCAGCGACCCGGCCACGTTCCGTTTCTTGCCGCTACCCTTCTGGAACCGCCCGCGGTCGTCCCGCTTGACGGCGCCGGCTCGCATGATCCGGCCCTTCTGTTTCGGGGTCTCCGCTTTCAGGACCGGGAGGCCGATCCTCTGCGCCCGTTTCATCGCCGCCGCGAGATGCTTTTTCGCGATGTGACGGGGCAGGGCGGCATAGCGCGCCATCAGCGCGCCGACCTCGCCCGACATCCCGTTCCAATTGAGCCCGATCACGCCGCGGCCTCCTCGTCGACCGTCAGTTCCATTTCCTCGCGGGCACCCTTCTCGACGACCGACGAGATGTAGAGGACGCGGCCGTCGCGGTTGAGCCAGCGCAGCCGCCAGTTTCCGCGGAGGTCGGAGCGGTAACGGATCCGGACCGTCGCCTGGGTCGAGCCGCCGACCTGGGACCGCCGGGCCTGCTCGGAGTAGGTGACCGCCTCATAGGATCCGTAGACCCGCGCGACCTCCGTCCAGGACTGGACGGATTCGCCCAGAGCGTTCCGCGTCTCGGTCGGGGAGTCGATCGCGAACAGCTCGCGGAGCAGGCCGGAGGGGAGCCCCATTCAGTAGCCCCCCGAATGAGACTCGGAGGCGAGCAGGGCCTCGAAGGCCTGCGGCAGCTCGACGGCGCCGTCCTCCGCGATCACGCCGCGATTCTTGAACAGGTGTTCGCAGTAGAGGAGCAGCGCCGCCCGGATCTGGGGCGAGATCCCGGCCCCCGGGGCGACCCCGCCCCAGTAGGTCGCGACGATCGGCCCGACCGAGCCCGACGGGATCTCGACCAGGGCCGGCATCGCGTCGGCGTCGACCTCGAGGTCGCCGGAGGCGATCGCCACCCCGTCGGCCGTCACCGTCAGGGGGTAGGCCTCGGAGACCAGGAGCGGCGGATTCGGGATCGTGAGGACCGCCGGGGCAGACCGCCAGGTCGCCCGGTACTGGGTCGCGACGAGCGTCTGGCCGAGCCGCCGCTCGACGTAGCGGCGGGCGGCCGCCACCTTCCCGAGGAGAAACGCGTCGTGATGGTCCTCTTCGGGAGTCATCCCGAGCTGATGCTTCACCTCGACGAGGGAAACGGGCTCGACGGCCGGCCACTGGAGGACGCGAATCGTATCGGGTTTCATGCTTGAACCACCGAATGAATGTAGTTGGGCTGGAGCGTGGTCAAGGTGACGGAGCCGCCGAGGAACAGGTCGACGTACTTCGTCGAGAGGCCGCCGTTGGTGATCGTCTGTTCCATCCAGGCGTCCAGCCGGAAGGCCCGCGGATAGGCGACGTAGCGCGAGTCGAAGTCGAGCCCGGAGATCCCGTAGAACGTGGCCGGCGCGAACGTGAGCGCGACCGTCCGCAGGCCGTTTGCGTCCGTGGTCACCGTGGGCGTGATGGTGATCGTCTTCCCGGCGTCCGTCGCGCTCGCCTCGACCTTGCAAGTCCAGCCGCCGTAGGCGAGGCCGGCGACGAACTTCACAGTGACGGTAACGCTCGCGCCGTTCCTGACGAGGTTGACGCGGGCGGCCCCCATCCCGCGGAGGGCGGTCACGATCACGTTCCCGCCCGTGGGGATGGGCATCGTCTTACCTCGTTTCGAACGTGACGCTCTGTACTGCCCGCTCCATGCCGGGGAGCTGCTGCTCCTCTGCCACCCGCTGCGCGACCCCGCTTTCGACGAGGACCTTCGCGAGGCTGGGGGTCGCGGAGATCACCTCGCCCCGCCGGTAGCCGCGGTAGGCCCGGAGCAGGCGGAGAGGCTCGGGATCCATCGGGGCCTCCTGATACGGGTCGGCCCGGGGGCTGGCATCCCTGCCGGCCCCCGGGCCTGGTTTCACGTTTCGCGGTCGGATCAGGACGAAGCCTTCGCCAGGCGGCCGACGAACTCGGGGCCGTGGTTCGCCACCCCGAGCCGGGTCGACGCAACGAACAGCGTCTGCCGGCTGCGGACGAGCAGCTCGCGGGCGGTCGTGATCTGCACGCCGTCCGCAGCCATTCCGATGGCGGTCGACATCGAGAAATCACCGAACAGGGCGAGCGTGGTCGCCGGCAGACCCTTCGCCAGGTAGACCGGAGCCCCGAAAATGCTCGGGACGACCCGGCCGCCGCCGACGGTCATCGTCGTCTGCTGGGCGCTCCAGAGCTTCATCAGGTCGACCCAACCGGCCTTCGAGCAGACCCAGGCACCGTTGCCCATGATGCTCTCGTCGACCTTGCCGACGACGTCGGCCAGGTTCGCGACACTCGTCGCGGCATTCGCCGCCACGGTCACCGTGTTCCCGCCGGCCACGGAGGCCGCGAGGCCGGTGATCGACGGGTTCGACGCGTTGCCGCTGAACGTCTTCGAGTCGAGCCAGGTCGCCAGACCGTAGGAGATCCGGTCGACGATCAGGCCGGCGACGTCGATCGGGCTGTCCGCGAGGAGCGAATTCGAGACCGCCACCGAGCCGCCACCCTCATAGAGGGTCAGGTCGGCGCCGCTGGAAGAGATGTCCTGGTCCGTGAACGCCGTCCCTTCGGCCGCGAACCCGAACGTGAAGTCTCCGCTCTTCGGGAGCGTGAGCTTCTGGCCGTTTGGCCGGAAGATGCTCGCGAGCTGCATCGCCACGCTCTGATACTGGAGCCGGTTGACGATCGCGTTGTAGAGCTGCGTGACGACGTAGTCATCGCCGTAGCCGTCGACCGTCTCGCCCATCGCCCGGCTCTCGATCCCCGCCATCCGGCAGAGGTAGGCGCCGCAGGCGGCGGCCGCCTTGAGGCTACGGAACGAGCGGACGCCGGCGCGGATGTCGGCCTGCTCGAACTCGGGAGCCTCGGGGGCCGGAGCCTTCCGTGCGTCGGAGTCGGAACCGCGGACGCCGCGGAGGGCCGCGACCTTGTCGTCGAGCGACCGCTCGCCGGCGGCCGCCTTCGCGATCTCTTCGGCACGGGCCGCCAGGCCGGCGAGCCGCTCCTCGACCTTCGCCTTCTCGGCCTCGTCGGCCGGGGTCACGGCGCGGAGAGCGACGATCTCGTTCTCGACGGCGACGGATTCGTCCTGGAGGCGGGCGAGCGTGGGGCTGGGCATGGTTCGCTTCCTTGCGTGTTCGTGGTTGTGGGGCAACGAACGCGAAGATCAGCGACGATCGCGATCCGGCAAAGTCGGGACCGTCCTACCGTAGGACGGCCGCGCGCTTACAGGTGCATCCGGCCGAGCATTCGCAGGGGATCTCGATCCGCCCGTCGGGCTTGATCTTCCCGTTTGTGCAGCCGCACCGGCACCCGCTCGGGGCCGGGGCCGGCGGTTTCGGCTGCGGCCCCGGAGGGGCCGGGGCCGGCTGCGGCGCGGGGGCCTCGCGGGCCATACTCGCCCGCGCGGCAGCGACGGCCGCGGCGGCCCGCGGC
Source organism: Steroidobacteraceae bacterium (assembly GCA_044375655.1). GTDB lineage: Bacteria > Pseudomonadota > Gammaproteobacteria > Steroidobacterales > Steroidobacteraceae > UBA964. Next base: position 13,805 of record JBILMF010000232.1, read on the forward strand.
TGCTCGAGGTCGAGCTGGTCCGCGTCGGCCGAGAGCCAGACGAGGATCCCGACAAGCCACTTCCAGAGATCGTTCACTTCTTGCCCCCTTCCTCAAAGGCCCGCCAGAGCCAGATCGCCGCGGCGGCGCCGGCCACGGACCAGACCAGGCCGGCCGGCCGGTACGCGCCGCCGTTCGCGAGAAGGTCGAGGTAGCCGCCGAGCATAGACCCGATCACGCCACAACCGATCGTCTCGAGGCCGGTCGCCTTCCCGTCGTCACGGAGGGGGAGGAGGTAATTCGCCACCGAGCCGGCGATCCAGCCGAACAGAACCCATCCGATCAGATTGAACATCACCACCCCCTAGCGTTGTCGACCAGCGGATATCCGTCGTCCCCGATCGCCGGGCCACGCGCGGCCCGGTGATCCGATGTCGGCTCGGCCGGCGCGGGCTCGGCCACGAGCGCGACCCAGAGGAGGCTCTTCGCGAACTTCGCGATCATTCGCAGGACCGGCCGGTCGGGCTGCGGCTGCGGGCCGGGTATGGGGCTCGACGGGCTCGAGGCGAGCCAGTAGCCGGCCGCCAGGCAGACGACGACGATCGCGACGTTCTTCCGGTCCATCATTTCCTCCGCTCCTCGGTCGGGGCCGGCATCAGCCAGCCGCCGTTATTCAGGTCGCGCCAGCCGAACCCCTGGACGGAGCCGACGGCGAACGAGTCTTTTTGCGAGATCATCCGCTCCACGATCGGCCGCGAGACCCAGAACGACCCCTCGGGCATATCCTCCGGCCACTTCGGGCCGGAGATCCATCGCGGCCCCCACGAGTTGAGGCAGAGCAAGCCATCGGACGGGCTCCCGTTCTTCTGGTAGCGGACGGCGATGAATGCCATCTCATGAGCCCAGGTCCCCTCGGCCCTCGCGTAGCCGTGGGCGTCCCGCGTGTTCGAGAATCCCTGCATCGACGCGACCGCGATCGGGAACCCCGCCTCGAGGGCCGAACAGGCCTCCCCCCAGGTCGTGACCATCGCGACGTAGCCGGCGGGATGCTTCTTCGCCGCCTCGTCGAGCCGGCCGCCGTCACCCTGCCCGCCGCAGCCGTAGGCGCCCCACTGTTTCGCGCGGTCCGCGGAGTAGGCCAGGAGGTCGTGGCCGGCGACGTTCGCCCGGTAGACGACCCCCCAGTCCCGCACCCAGCGCGCCGCGGCGGCGCCGTAGGATCCATCGGACCATCCGCCGACGGGGGCCTTGCCGTCCCCCGGCCGGCCCCTGGCCTCGACCCGCGAGCCGCCGTAGATCGCCTCGGTCGACGGGAACGGCGGCGGCTGGGCGAGCCGGCCGGTTTCCCAGTCGACGGCCTGGGCGACGAAAATCGCGTGAGCCCAGCCCCAGGAAACACAGTCCCCAATGCCCTGCCGCTCGACGATCCACGGCCGGCCGTAGAGGGCCTGGTGGGCTTTGTAGGCCGCCCGATACGGGAACGTGTCGACCCCCTTCGCCTGGGCGACGGTATCGGCCCCGGCCTGGCGGAACATCGGCTCCGGCAGCTCCGCGAGGAACTGCTCGACGCCGCGCGGGTCCGGCCGGTAGCCGTAGTTCGTCTGGCCGTCGAGCCAGCCGGTCGGCTGCGGTCCCCGGCCGAGGCCGGCGACGATCGCCGCGGCCGCCAGGCCGAGGAGGCCGACGACCGCCAGAAACCGAACGTGTCGGAGGTTAGCGGGAGGCATCAGCGGCGGCCCTCGAGATGTCTCGGAACGCGGTCACCCAGGCGGCCCGCTGTTCGTCCGTGAGCGGCCCGCCCCCCTTGCCGGCGTTCCGGTCGAGGTATTCGCGGATCGCGTCCCGGGCTCGAGGGTTCCGATCCCCGATCGAGACCCCCCGGCATCGCAGTTCTCGCGCCCGCTGCCGGAGGTCGTCGATCGCGACCCCCGTCCGGAGCAGCGGTTCCGGTTGGCGGCCGTCCCACTCGATCTCCGCGGCCAGCTCGTCGAGAAGGGCCGAGACCGTCGCGGCATCGGCGGCCGCGTCGGGGCCGACGAACGCTCCGCGGAGTTCTAGCCGGGCCGGGGCCGGGGGCGCCGGCTGCGGGCCGGGGGAGGCCGGCCTGCCGGCCAGCCAGACGACCGCCGCGGCCGCGACGAGGGCGGCGCCGAGAACGTGTTTCCGCTCGAGCGGAGCCGCGCCGGCGAGCTGCTGGGCGCGGGCGAGGATCTGGTCACCGAACAGGACGTAGGAGGCGGCCGCCGCCAGGACGAGGACGATCATCGGGACCTCACGAGCGGGAGGATCTGCTCGATCGCGCCGGCCGCGAGCGAGAGGACGAGGGAACGGATAGCGGGCCGGGCGAGGATCCAGAGAGGCCAGAGGCCGACGGGGATCGCCTTATCGGCCACGAGGTCGAACAGGGCGCCGGCGGCCGCCAGGGCGACGGCCTTTTTCTCGTCGCCCGTCAGGTTCTGGATCGAGTCGAGCGTCGTCACCGTGAGCCGGAGCAGGGCGACGAGCAGCTCTCCGAACTCGGCCCAGGTAATCCCGCCGGCGGCCGTCGACCGGGCAGTCGCGAGGAACGCGGAGACCTTCTCGGAGAGGATCTCGAACGGAGCCGCGGCAGCGACGGGGGCGTGAACGTCGACCATCATTTTCTCCTCCAGACCTGGGACGCCGGGACGGCCACCCTCGCCCGCCGCCGGCAGGCCTGGCAGACGACGTAGCGGACCTGGCGGTCGCCGGATCGCTTCGACGATTCGACGCGGCAGCGTCCGCCGCAGCATGTGCACTCAGCCGGCATGAATTCGCATCCTCGCGACGGCGGCCGCCGCGGCGGCCTTCGCCCCGGCGAGCGTGGAGATCTTCAGCGCGGCCCGCTGGGCCGGCTCGTCGGGTACGGTTTCCGGCTTGTCGTCGATCCAGATGTCGGGCGAGAGGCCGGCCTCGCCTGCGGCCGACCGTTTGCGCCGGTCTGGCCCAGCCAGGACGAGGCCGGCCAGAGCGGAGAACGCGTCCCCGAACGCGAGCCGGATCTCTTCGCGGTTCGTCTCGGAGTCCTCGCGGCGGGTCACGCAACAGACCCGGTTCCCGCGGTCGACGGCCTCGCGGATGAAACTCCGCCAGAGGCCGGGGGCCGCGGTGAACGTCTGGTCGAAGTCGAGCGAGATCAGGAGGCCCTGGGCCGTGCCGTGGGCGGCCGCGGCGGCGCGGGCGGACCGCCAGAGGTCGAGGGACCGGGCTGACAGGCCCGACGACGGATAGGCCGCGCGAGTGACTGGTGACAGATCGTAGAGGCCGGAAGCCTCGTTGATCGTCCTCGTGACGTTGCCGCGGCCGTCCTCGTCCCAGCTCTCTCCCTTCTCGTTCACGGTGAACGCGAACGACGAGCCGAAGATCGTTTTCGAGCGGATCAGCGTCAGGACCTCGGCGGCCGTCGGAGTCGCGACCGGATCGGCCTCGTAGGCCAGGCCCTTGTCGGTCTTCTCGATCCGGAGCGTGCCGTTCGTGGTCCTCGCGAGAATCTTGGAGTCGTCGTGGTTGAAGAGAAGCGGGACGTCCAGCCGCTTCTTCGCCAGAACCTTGTCGAACGCCGTCGGCGCGAACTTCTCGCGGAAGCCGCCCAGGTCCGACGAGAGTGAATCCCACGGCGGCGCGATGCCGCGGATCTTCGGTGCCTCGCCGTCCCGCTGCTCGACCGTCAGTTCCCCACCTTCGGAGATCGGGAGATAGCGGCGTTCAGGTTGCATCGTTCTGGCCTCCTGGCTGGGCGGGGTTGGTGCCGTTGACCATCTGGGCGGCGAGGGCCTCGGTGATCGTCGGGAAGGCCGCGGTGATCAGGGCGACGGCCGCGTCCTTGTCGATCGTGCCGGCGGCGATCTGGTTCAGGACATCGAGGAGCGCCGTGACCTGGGCGCCATTGAGGGCGGTCGAGGCCAGGGCCGCGCCGGAGGCTGCGGCCGCGAGCGGGTCGGTCTTCGAGTCCACGGTCGTGTCGGCCGGCGTGTCGTCGGTCGGCTCGCTCGCCGGCGGCTCGCCCCCGGCGGCGCCGGCCTGGGCGGCGGCGGCCGCGAGCGTGGAGAACCCGAGCTGGACGAACGTCTGATTCGCCGCCGGGTCGTCGAGCAGCTCGAAGTCCTCGCGGTCGCGGATCTCGTTGGGCGAGA
>JBILMF010000051.1:0-17906 GCA_044375655.1 Steroidobacteraceae bacterium
CGATGACCACGGAGGCAGTCGCGTATCGCCCTCGACCGCAGCGTGTACCTGCGTGCACTCGATGCGGGTGGCGCGCGGCAGCGCCAGTGCGTAGATCTCGGCGCCACCGATGATCATGACCTCGGGCACACACCCCGCGACGCGGAGCGCCGCATCGAGGTCGTGGACCACGGTGACGGCCGGATCGTCGATGTGCAAATCGGCGCGGCGCGTCACCACGATATTGTGGCGGTCCGGCAGCGGCTTGCCGATCGACTCCCAGGTCCTGCGACCCATCACCACGGGCTTCCCCAGGGTGAGCTGCCGAAAGCGGCGCAGGTCAGCTGACAGCCGCCACGGCAGACCACCGGCCCGCCCGATGACGCCGTTGTCGGCGACCGCGACGACCAGCGTCAGACGCGGCGCCGCGGCACTCATCCGCGGCGTCGACCGCCCGCGCGCGCCGGCGATTGTCCATCTTTCCGGGTTGCCGGCCTCGCTGCAACGGGCCGCGCGGATCCCTTCGCAGCCGGCTTCTTCGCCGCGGATCCCTTCGCAGCCGGCTTCTTCGCCGCGGACGTCTTCGCCGAGGGCTTCTTCGCTGCAGGCTTCTTCGCCGTCTGCCTTCGGCGCGGGTCCCGCGCCGGCCAGAGCATGGTTCCGCGGCATTTCGGCGAACCGCAGCGGCAGGCGTAGATCTCGTCGACGTTGGGCGGATCGTCCTTCTCGCGGCCGATCTCGTAGTCGTAGCCGAGTTCCTCGCCCTTGGCGATATCACGCGTCGCCTCGATGAAAACCCGCCGATCCTCGATCACCGACTCGCAGTTGCCGTCGCAGGAGTGGTTGATGAAGCGCGCAGCATTGCCGCCGACACCGGCATCGATGACGGTCTTGCGATCGACGATGAACAGGAAGGTGTGGTTATCGTTCGGGTCGTGTCCGTCGTAGCGCTGGTCCGCCTCGGCGTGCGTCACCCGGTCACCGAGATATTCGATGACGCGCGTCCCCTTGGGGATGCGCCGGGCGGCGAAAACGCCCTTGCCGTGGATACGGGAATTGCGGACTTTGATCCAGGGGCTGGTGCGCATTACGGGTATCGTCACTACGGTCTCCGGTGGAGGCAGGAAAATGGGTCGTGAGCAGTCGAAGGCCTTTCAGACCGCGACCGGCGCGCGGATAGCCGGGTGGTGCCGGTAGTCGCGGAACTCGAAGTCTTCGAACACGTAGTCGAACAGGCTCGGCGGCCGGCGCCGCAGCACGAGTTCGGGCAGCGGAAAGGGCTCGCGGGAGAGTTGCAGGTCCGCCTGGTCGAGATGGTTCAGGTAGAGGTGGCAGTCGCCGCCCGTCCAGACGAAGTCCCCCACCTCGAGGTCGCACTGCGCAGCGATCATGTGGGTGAGCAGCGAATACGAGGCGATGTTGAAGGGCACGCCGAGGAAGATGTCGGCGCTGCGCTGGTAGAGCTGGCAGGACAGCCGGCCTTCCGCAACATGGAACTGAAAGAAGGCATGGCAGGGCAGCAGCGCCATCTTCGACAATTCACCGACGTTCCAGGCGCTGACGATGATCCGCCGCGAGTCGGGCTGCGTGCGCAACTGGCGCAGCACCTCGGCGATCTGGTCGATCGCGCCGCCATCAGGCGTCGGCCATGAGCGCCACTGCTTGCCGTAAACCGGACCGAGTTCTCCGCGCTCGTCGGCCCACTCGTCCCAAATGCTCACGCTATGCTCGCGCAGATAGGCGGTATTGGTGTCGCCACGCAGGAACCAGAGCAACTCGTGGACCACGGACTTGAGATGGATTTTTTTGGTAGTGACCAGCGGGAACCCGGCGCGCAGGTCGAAACGCATCTGGTGACCGAACACCGATAGCGTGCCGGTGCCGGTGCGATCGGTCTTGCGTACGCCGTGCTCGCGGACGTGGCGCATGAGTTCGTGGTACTGCCTCATCGGCGTCTCACGCAGGAGCAGCGGCGCCACGGTTGCCCGACGCCTCGCCGCGGCGGTAGGCGATGACAAGCAGCAGCACGCCGCCGATGAGCATCGGCAGCGTCAGCAAGTGGCCCATCGTGAGCCACCCCCCCGCGAGGTAACCGATGTGCGCGTCCGGCAGGCGCCAGAACTCCACGAGCAGCCGGCCGAGCGCGTACATCACGAGGAACAGTCCCGAGGGGGCAAGCCGTGGCCGCTCCCGGCCGGTGAACCACCAGAGCACCGCGGCGAGCAGCAGCCCCTCGAGCGCAGCCTCGTAGAGCTGCGTCGGATGCCGGGCTACGCCGTCGACCCACATTACCCATGGCACCTCGCCGGGCTCGCCCCAGAGCTCGCCGTTGATGAAGTTGCCGATGCGCACCGCAAAGATGCCGAGCCCCGGCAAGGCCGCAGCGAAGTCGAACACATCCGCGACATGGCGGCCGCGGCGGGCCGCAAACACGGCGAGGGCCACGAGCACGCCGACCAGTCCGCCGTGGAACGACATGCCGCCCTCGGTGATACGCAGCGGATACCACGGATCCTGCCGCCAGAACTCGAGGCCGTAGAGCAGGATGTAGCCGATGCGCCCGCCGAGGATGACGCCGAGCATGGCGTAGAAGAGGAAGTCGTCGACGTCGACCGGCTTCCAGGTGGAGCCGGGCAGTGCCGCCCGGCGACGCCCGAGCCACCACGCAGCGGCAAACGCAAGCAGGTAGGTGATGCCGTACCAGCGGACCTTGAGCGGACCGATTTCGAAGGCGACGGGATCGAAGCCGGGATAGACGAGCATCGCGGCGATTCTAGCGGCTAGCCACGCGTGACGCGGCAGAAAAACGCCTTCAGATAGCGGGTCTCCGGGATGGCGGGATGACGCGGATGATCGGGCGACTGGCCGCCCTCGTGCAGCACCTGAACGAAGCGATCGACGTGGCGTGCCGCGCCTTGCACGGCAGCGAGCAGATCGTCGCTGGCAAGATGGTGCGAGCAGGAGCAGGACACCAGCAAGCCTCCGGGCTCGAGCAGCCGCAGGGCGAGCTGGTTGAGCTTGCGGTAGGCCGCCTGCCCCTGCGGAATCTCGCGGCGCCGCTTGATGAACGCCGGTGGATCGACGATCACCGCGTCGAAGCGCTCACCTGCGGCACCCAGCGCCGACAACACGTCGAAGGCATCGCCGCGATGCAGCACCGCGGCGAGCTCCGAGTTGGCGGCCACATTGCGCGCGGCAAGTTCCAGTGCCGCTGCCGATGAGTCGACGCACACGACCTCGCGCGCACCACAGGCGGCAGCGGTGCCGGCCCAACCGCCCGCGTAGCTGCAGACGTCGAGCACGCGGGCGCCGGCGCGCAGGAAGCGCGGCAGCAGGCTGCGATTGAACGTCTGGTCGTAGAACCAACCCGTCTTCTGCCCACCCGCCAGCGCGATCTCGAAGCCGAGGCTGCGGCCCGATGGCAGGTGCTCGAGGACGGTGGCCTTGGCCGGCGGCTCGCCCCAGGCGACCCTCACTTCCAGCGGCAGGCCCTCGAGATTGCGCGCCGCCGAGTCGTTCTTCCAGAGCAGCGCCGCCGGAGCGAGTACCTCGCGGATCGCCTCCTCCACCTGCGGGGCCAGTCGTTCCATGCCGAGAGTACCAATCTGGCCGACGACGATATCGCCGTAGCGGTCGAGAACGAGGCCCGGCAGACCATCCGACTCGCCGTACACCCACCGGTAATGGGGCGTGGGCGCCAGCTGCGTGCGCAGCTCGAGCGCCTGGCGCAGACGCTTCGCCAGCCACGCCCCGCCCACCGGGACATCGATATCCCTTGCAAGGATCCGGGCGGCGATCAGCGTCGCGGGGTTGAGGTAGGCAACCCCCAGCGATTGCCCCCGCTCCGCAACCACGCGGACCTGGCCCCCAGGCTCGAAGCCGGCAAGCGGCGTCGCCGTGGTGTCGATCTCGTTGCTGAAAACCCAGAGGTGGCCGGCGCGCAGACGGCGGTCTTCCCCCCGGCGCAGGCGCAACTCGGGGAGGCTCGTGGTCGTTCCGGAAGACAATGCTGTGGACCCTGGCGGTGTGACCGCCACGGAGTCTAGCGGATCGTGACTCCGCCCTGCGGCATGCGGGCCCGCCGCGCACTCAACTCGGTGTGCAGCGCCTTGACCGCATCGGAGCCCGTGGTTGCGAAGAGGAAGGGGAACAGGCCGTGGAGGATGCAGGCGATTCCCGCCCACACCATGCGCAGGCCGAACCCGCTCGCCTGCAGCAGGTGGCCGAGGTAAGTCTCGCCGACTGCTGCCGGGTGATCGCTGAACGCGCGCAGGATTTTCATGAGCGTCAAAGATAGCCCGCCGCTGCCGAGACGCGGTTGCGAAGTCGTAGACGCGCGGGTCCATTTGCGCAACAATGTTTCTTCAAAATGACTTATCGAGAAACTTTGTCTCATGGATAAGCTGGATCGCAAGATACTCGAAGTGCTGCAGAAGGACGCTGCGCTGACCGCCGCAGAGGTTGCCGAACGCGTCGGCCTGTCGAAAGCACCCTGCTGGCGGCGCATGCAGCGCCTGCGCGACGACGGCGTGATCAAGCGCACGGTGGCGCTGCTCGACGCCCGCGCCCTGAACGTGGCCACCACCGTGTTCGTGACCATCAAGGCGCCGAGCCACAGTGCCGCATGGTACGAGCGCTTCGCCAAGGTGGTCCGCGACCTGCCCGAAGTCACCGAACTGCACCGCATGAGCGGCGATGTGGACTATCTGCTGCGCATCGTCGTCCCCGACATCGCCGGCTACGACGCCGTCTACAAGCGCCTCATCGGCGCGCTCGAGATGCTCGATGTGAGCGCCAGCTTCTCGCTCGAGACCATCAAGTCGACGACCGCCCTGCCCCTTGCCTACATGCGGCTCGACTGATCGAGGGCGGCGCGCACGGCCTCCAGCAGTGCCGCCTCGCGCTGCGGATCAAAGGTCGGCGCTGCACCCCAGTCGTAGGCCCAGGGGTGCGCGACGTCCAGCGGCGGCGGCTCGTCACGGTAGCGCGGCACCACATGGGCATGCAGCGCGGGCTCCTGATTGCCGAACATGGCGTAGTTGATACGCAGAGCGCCGGTGACCGCGAGCAGCGCATCGCCGATGCGGCCCATGTCGGCGAGAAAACGTACCCGCTCCGCAGTAGGCAGATCGTTGAGGGTCGGCACCACCGGGTCCGGCAACAACAGGGCGTAGCCGCGGAGGAACTGCCGCTCGCCGAACACCGCCCAGCCCGCCGGCAGCCGCGCGATCAGCGTCGGGTCGCGTCCGGCGCGCAGCGCCTCGACCCGGCGGTGGATGGCGGTGATCATGGCGACGCCCGGCGCGCTCACCGTGTATCGACGCCAAGCGCGTGCAGCGCCGCGACGGTGGAATCGTGGCCGCCGTGGACGATGCCGTGCCAGCCACGGCGCAATACCGCCTCGATGTTCTCGACTCGGTCGTCGATGAACACCGTTGCGGCCGGATCGAGGCCGAAGCGCTCCTCGGCCTGCGCGTAGATGGCCGCCTGCGGCTTCATCACCCCGGCCTCGAAGGAGGCAACCACGTCGTCACCGAGTTCGTGCAGCCGGAAGCGTCGGCGCAACTCCGCCCAATGCAAATCACCGACATTGGACAGCAGGTAGACACGGTGGCGGGCTCGCAGGCGGCCCGCCAGCGCCAGCATGTCGGCCTGCGGGTCGAACATGTCGACCCAAGCGGCGGCGAGCGAATCCACTGCCGGCGGGCGCGGCGCGAGCCGCGCCATGTTGGCCAGCAGGCCGGCGCCGTCGAGTCGACCGCTCTCGTGCTCATGCAACTCGATGTTATCGGTGACGTCCTCGAGCCGCTGCACCGCGGCACCATGACTGCGCAGCAGTTCGAGCAGCGGCTGCGGTGCGAGGTGTACCAGCACCCAGCCGATATCGAACACGATGTTCTGCGGCGTCCTGCTGCCGTGCATCTCAGGCCTCGCAGCGTCGCAGAACGGGCCGGCCGTCGGGCGACGCTTGCAGACGGACCGCGAACGGCACGGCATCGAGCACCGCGCACAGGAGAAAATCAGCCTCCGGCGCCCAGTCGGCCGCAGGATCGAAAAACTTCGCGGCCGCCGGCGCCGCACGCAGCCGCGCCGCCAGATCGAACGGCTCGGGCCGCCGTCCCGCCAGCGCCGCTGCGAACCACTCGCGGCAGAGGTCGTCTTCCACACAGCGCTCACGCGCCTCGTGGCCCATGGCCACCAGCGTCACGTCGGCGGGGTCGAGGGCGAGCACCGCAGCAACCGTCGCGCTGGCGTTGACGAAGGCGCCGGTGAACACATGGGTCGCCGCCCGCGATGCCGCCAGCAGACCCTGGGTGCCCGCATGGGTGGTGTGGATCACGGTGCGTCCCGCCGGCGACATGGCCAGCAGCTCAGCGGGCGAATTGCCGCAGTCGAACCCGGGCAGCCGCCGCGCATGCCGCTCGCCGGCCAGCAGCCAATGCGGATGCGCCTGCTTCAGTGCGTGCGCCTCGTCGATGCCCTCGACCGGAACGATGGCCTCGACACCTGCGGCAAGCGCGTGCGCCTGCAGCGAGCAGGCGCGGAACACATCGATGACGATCGCTACCCCGCGGGCCGCTGCGGCGCCAGCGACGAAATCCGCCGGATGCACGTGCATCGCTGCAGCCCGGAAACCGCGCTCAGCCCGCCCAATGGCGGACACGACCGGTGTCTAGATGCACGAAATCGCTGCGGCGGTAGTAGCCGACTCCACCCCGGGCCGCCGCCACCGCAAGTTCGCCGAGGGCCGCGCAGGACACCCCGCGCAGGCGTACGTCGATGGCGCGTCCCTGCATGTGCAGGCTGCGCGTGGCCACGCCCCGCCCCGCCCCCTGCAGCGCTGCATTGGTGTGCGGCGAGCGGTAAGCGGAGATCACCTCGAAGCGCGGTTCCACTGCCGCGGCCGCGGCCAGCGCGACCAGCTGGTCATAGAGGGCGGGATCGATGGGCGCCGACTCGTCGCGCCGATGATCGCGCAGCAACCACTGCAGCCGCTCGAGCGCCGGCGCCACCAGCCCGACCGCGTTGCGGTAGGTCACCTGCAAGGATTCCGCGGTGTGGGTGTTGACGAGTTCGAGCCAGCGCGGGGCGGCGTCCGGACCGGTGCCTGCACGCCCGGCGGCGAGTGCCGAGCCGCCGGCAGCCACGACACCGCTCGCCGAGAACGCAAGCAGGAAACGACGCCGCGAGAGTGGGTTCATCGGCTTGCCTCGGAGGAGAGATGGGGTCGCGCATGCTCCCAAATGCGGGCGCCGCCGCGCAACCCCCGCGACCGTAAACGTCAGCCGTCGAGGCGGAGCACGCTGCCACGGTCGCCCGCGGTCAGGTTCACCGACACCACCGTTGCCCGCGGGAAGAAGTTGAACTCGGATGCGCTCGCCCAGGTGTAGGCGCCCATCGCGCGGCCGACGATGAGGTCTCCGGTGTCGAGCTCAGGCAGCAAGATGTTCTCGGTGATGACGTCGATGCTGTCGCAGGTCGGCCCGGCGAGTACCGCGGGCTCGCGGGTGCGACCCCTGCGCAGCGACTCGAGCGGGTAACGCGCATGATCGAAGAGCTGTCCGCTGTACGAGCCGTACAGACCATCGTCGAGGTAGTACCACCAGCGACCCTCGCGGCGGGCCCGACCCATCACCGAGGCGACGCCGATGGCGCTGGGGCCGGCGATGTAGCGACCCGGCTCGGCGATCACCCGCACACGCCGCGGCAGCCGCTCGAGCGCCGCACGGATCGGCTTGCAGAAGTAGTCGATGGACGGCGCCCGATCCGCGTAGTCGATGGGGAAGCCGCCGCCGATATCGAGGGTGTCGAACGGTCCGAGCCGCTCGCGTCGCGCTGCAGCAAGCAGCCGCGCACAGGCCTCGATGGCCTCGACGTGCTTGCCGGGATCCGGCGCCTGCGAACCAACGTGGAAGGACAGGCCGCGCACGCGCAGGCCGAGGTCGCGGGCGCGTCGCGCCAGCGCCGGCAGCGCCTCGGGGTCGCAGCCGAACTTGCGTGACAGATCGGACACCGCGCCGGGGCTGCGGAAGGAGACGCGCAGCAGCAGTTCGGCCTCCCCGGCCGCCGGCACGAACTTGCGCAGCTCGTCCGGGTTGTCGGCGACGAACACGCGTACGCCCCGCGCAAGCGCGGCGCGGATGTCGCTGTCGCGTTTGATCGGGTGGGTGTGGATACAGCGCGCGGGATCGACACCCATGCGGCTGACGAGCTCCACCTCGCCGGTCGTGGCGAGGTCGAGGAAGCCGCCCTCGGCAAGGACCGCGCGGATGACGGCAGGATGCGGCAGCGGCTTCAGCGCGTAATGCAGATCGACGCCGGGCAGCGCCTGCTGCAGGCCACGGTACTGGCGCCGGACGCGCTCACAGTCGACCACCAGCAGCGGCGAGCCGTACTGCCTCACCAGCCGGCGGATCTCGCGCGGCTCGAAAGGATCGATGAAGGCAGGCTGGCGGCTCCGGCTCATTGGCGGTGACTCATGGTGGCGGCGGTCGGGTGGTGGCGGACGGCGGGCGACTGGTGGCCGGGGGTCGATCAAAGAAATGTGGCTGCCGCGCGCGCGAGCCGGTCGCGCACCGCGTCCCACTCCGGCGACGACGGCACCGACTCGACGAGGATACGCGAGGCACCCAGCTTGTCGAGGCGGCGCAATTCTGCATACAACGCGCGGCCGTAGCTGTCGGCGGCAGCGGACGGTGGACATGCGAGCGTCACCACGTGCTCGCCACGGGTCACGGCCGCAGCCACGGCAGCCGGCAGCGTCCCGGCGGCGACCAGCGTCAGCGGGGTCTGCGGCGCGTAATGCTGCGGCGTGCTGCCGGGCACGCGGGGGGTCGCAGCGCCTGCGGCGTCCGCCACCGCGCTAGGCAGCGGCTCACCGAGCTCGGCCTCGAGCGCAGCCCGCGGGATCGCTCCGGGCCGCAGCAGCAGCGGCCGGGGACCGGCCAGCGACACGATGCTCGACTCGAGACCGACTTCGCAGTCGCCGCCGTCGAGTACAGGCAGATCGCCTGGAAACTCCTCGCGCACATGCTCCGCCCTCGTGGGCGACACGCGACCGTAACGATTTGCGGAGGGCGCGGCGATGCCGCCGCCGAAGGCCTGCAGCAATGCGCGGGCGACCGGATGCGCCGGCACCCGCACCGCAAGGGTCTCCTGGCCTCCGGTGAGGACATCCGACACGCCGGCCGCGCGGCGCAGTACGAGCGTCAGCGGTCCGGGCCAGAAGCGCGCCGCGAGCCGCCGCGCCGCCGGCGGCACCTCGGCAACCCACTCCCCGAGTTCGGCAGCCGAATGCAGATGCAGGATCAGCGGGTGGGTAGGTGGCCGGCCCTTGAGCTGATACACCTTGCGCAGCGCGGCGGGATTGCACGCGTCGGCACCGAGGCCGTAGACCGTCTCGGTGGGAAAGGCGACAAGTCCGCCGGCGCGCAGCGCGCGGGCGGCTGCGTCGATGTCCGCTGCACTTGCCGTCATCAGCGCGGCAGCAGCTCGTACTGGATCCCGGCGCCTACGCCAACCGGCCAGCCGGCGGTGATCCAGACGCCCAGCATCAGCAGCGCGGCCAGCAGGATGCCGATCGAGTAGGGCAGCATGAGCGCGACCAGCGTACCGATGCCGGCGTCGGGCCGGTAGCGCCGCACGAACACCAGCGCCATCGGGAAGTACGCCATCAGCGGCGTGATGATGTTCGTCGAGCTGTCGCCGAGCCGGTACGCGGCGGTGACCACCTCCGGGCTGTAACCCATCAGCATGAACATCGGCACGACGATCGGCGCCATGAGACCCCACTTCGCCGAGGCCGAACCGATCAGCAGGTTCACGGAGGCCGTGAACAGCACCAGAGTGACGAACAGAGCCGAAGCCGGCAGCCCGAGGCTGCGGATACCCTCGGCACCGTGGATGGCGAGAATGCCGCCGAGTCCCGACCAGTTGAACATGGCAATGAAATGGGCAGCGACGAAGGCGAGCACGATGTACCCGCCCATCTCGGACATCGCCGTGTTGACGTCGCCCACCACGTCGCGATCGGTCTTGTAGCGACCGGAGCAGATGCCGAACGCAAGACCAGCGAGGAAGAAGGCGATCGCAAAGCCCGCGACCAGCGCCGTGAAGAACGGACCGAGCTGCTCCGGCAGCGTGCCACCCTCGCCGCGCAGCGCGCCGCCCGGCAGCGCAAGCAGGCACATGCCGGCGATTGTCAGCGTCAGCGCCAGCGTACCGAGCAGCACGCCACGGCGCTCGCCGGCGTTGAGCGCGCTCTCTTCGAGTCGCCGCTGCTCGTCCGAGCGCTCCCAAGGCCCGAGCCTCGGCTCGACGACGAGGTCAGTCACCAGCCAGCCCACCAGCGTGACGAGGAAAGTGAAGACGATGATGATGTAGTAGTTGTCGGTGATCACGTAGGACCACTGCGGATCGATCATGCGCGCCGCTTCCTGCGTGATGCCGAGCAGCAGCGCATCGAGCGCGGACGGAAAGAGGTTGGCGGAGAAACCGCCGGATACTCCGGCGAAGGCGGCGGCGAGCCCGGCGAGCGGGTGGCGGCCAGCCACTGCGAACACCACCGCACCGAGCGGCACCAGCACGACGTAGCCCGCATCCATCGCCAGCGAGGACATGCAGCCGAGGAACACCACCACCGGTGTAAGCAGGTAGCGCGGTGCGGAGCGCAGCGAGCCGCGCAACGCCGCCGAGAAGAATCCGGAACGCTCGGCGATACCGGTACCAAGCATCATGACGAGCACCGTGCCGAGCGGCGCGAAGCTGGTCAGCGTCCGCGGCATCTCCTCGAAAAGACGCCGCAGGTTGGCGTCGGCGAGCAGCGAGGAAGCGATGATTTCCTTGCCGGTCGCAGGATTCATGGCGGACCAGCCGGCCGCTGCACCCCATACCGAGACGCCGATCAGCAACAGGATGAGGATCAGGAACAGGGTGGTCGGATCAGGCAACCGGTTGCCGGTGCGCTCGATCGCATCGAGCAGCGATTTGCCAAAAGCCATGCTTTCCCTCGCCAGCTGACTAGCAGTCCTGTGCCTAGGGTCGCAGATTCGGCGGCGCGACAGAAGCCACCGCCCGCCCGGCCAGGCGCCGCTCCACCGCCACGGCAAGGCGCGCGAAGTCCGTCTCGTCATTGTAGATCTGCGCACTGATGCGGCAGGCGAGGTGCGCGCCATCGGCGTTCAGCGGCACCTCGATCCCGTCCTCCGCCAAGAGTGAGGCCTGCAGCGCAACCGCCGCGGCGGGTCCGCTGCCGAGGGCCGCGGGCAGCGGCAGATAGGCCATCGGACCCAGCATCCCGGCCGGTGTCGAAAACGGCACATTCCAGCGTTCCGCAAGCTGTCGCGCGCCGCACGTCACCAGTTCATGGTTGTACTGGAGGATCCGCATCCCGCCCCACCGCTGCCACAACTCGAGCGCATAGGGCGCCGTCAGGAAGGGCGTGGGATCGCGGGTCCCGGGTAGATCGAACTCGGCCGCGAGGCCGTTGCCGAACCCCCACGAGGTCACGGTCGGGCTGAGTTGTGCGGCATGCTGCTGCGCCGCCCAAAGGAAACCGCAGGCGCGCGGCGCCCACAGCCATTTGTGCAGGTTGCCCACATAGAAATCGACCCCCAGCGCGTCGATGTCGAGCTCTATGGCCCCCGGCGCGTGCGCGCCGTCGGCGAGTACCACCACGCCGCGTTGCCGGCAGACGGCGGCAATCTGCGCGAGCGGCAGCACCAGCGCCGTCGGCGAAGTGATGTGATCCACCACCAGCATACGGGTCTGCTTCGAGAGCCCCGCCGCGATGGCGGCGACATACTGCGCCGCCGGCGCGCCCGGGGCTGGCAGATCGATCTGCCGCAGGCTGCAGCCGCGCAGGCGCGCGGCATAGGCGGCAGCCCGCGTTACACCGCCATAGCCGAGATTGGTGACCAGGATTTCCTCGCCTGGACGGAAGGCGAAGGAGCGCAACACGGCATTGCAGCCGGCAGTGGCGTTATCGACGAACACGAACTGCTCGGCGGCGCAGCCGACGAACTGCGCCACGGCCCGTGCCGCCAGCCGCATGCGCGGCGCAGGCGGCTCGCCGCTGGCCTCGTGGTCGGCCAGTTCGCGCAGCAAAAACTGCGCTGGCTGTCGTTCGATCTCGTCCTGCAGGCGCCGTGCCCGTTCGATGACTGCAACCGGCGTGGCACCGACCGTGCCGTGGTTGAGGTACGCCAACCGCGGGTCGAGCAGCCACCGGGCGAGCCAGTGCCGACCGTATGAGTGCTCCATGCATCGACTGTCGCATTTCGCTGGACCGGAAACCATCCTCGGCTACTCTTGTCCCAGAATGACGGTTCTAGCGGAGCACGGCTCCGGGGGAGGGGGTGACATGTACGCAGGCTTGACTGCCGTAATTCTGATCGTCATCGCGATCATCGTGATCGCCGCGCGGGCTTTCCTCACAGTCCCACAGGGGTTCCAGTTCACGCTCGAGCGCTTCGGCCGCTTCCGCAAGGTGCTCGAACCGGGCTTCCATGTGCTGATCCCGCTGGTCGAACGAGTGGGCCGGCGCATCAACATGATGGAGCAGGTGCTCGACGTGCCGCGTCAGGAAGTCATCACCAAGGACAACGCGATGGTGACGATAGACGCGGTGGTGTTCTACCAGGTGCTCGATGCCGCCAAGGCCGCTTACGAGGTCGACAACCTGCGGCTCGCCATCATCAACCTCACGATGACCAACATTCGCACGGTCGTCGGTTCGATGGACCTCGACGAGACGCTGTCCAAGCGCGACGAGATCAACCACCGGCTGCTCAAGGTGGTCGACGACGCCACTACCCCGTGGGGCGTCAAGTGCACGCGCATCGAGATCAAGGACATCAGCCCGCCCTCGGACCTCGTCGAATCGATGGGCAGGCAAATGAAGGCCGAGCGCGACAAGCGCGCCAATATCCTCGACGCCGAGGGTTTCCGCGCCGCAGCCATCCTCAAGGCCGAGGGCGAAAAACAGTCGATGGTGCTCAAGGCGGAGGGCGAAAAGGAGGCGGCGTTCCGCGCCGCCGAGGCACGCGAACGTCTGGCGGAGGCTGAGGCACGGGCTACGGCGATGGTCTCCAAGGCCATCGCCGAGGGCGACGTACAGGCCATCAATTATTTCGTCGCGCAGAAATATGTCGAAGCGCTGCGTGAACTCGCCGCGGCGCCCAACCAGAAGGTGTTCATGATGCCCATCGAGGCCACCGGCATCCTCGGCGCGATCGCCGGTGTCGCCGAACTCACCCGCGATCATCTCGCCGGCAGCCGCGGCGCCGGCGGCCCTGATGCCGGCAGCCGCGGCGCCGGCGGCCGTGAGCCGGGCAGTGCGGTGCGGCGTGCGGCGCGCCCCCCCGCGGAGGACACTCCGTGATCGAGTGGCTCTCGTCTCTGACCTGGTGGCAGTGGCTGGTGGGTGCCTGCGTACTCGCCGCGCTGGAGGCGCTTGTTCCCGGCGCGGTCATGATCTGGTTCGCCATCTCGGCAGCCGTGATCGGGCTGCTGCTCGTGGTGCTGCCGCTGCCGTGGCAATGGCAGTGGGTGCTGTGGGCGGTGCTCGGGGTGGTCGCCATGATCATCTACCGCAACTACAAGCGCACACGACCCGACTACACCGAGCAGCCGATGCTGAACCAGCGCGGCCAGCAGTATGTCGGCCAGACCTTCACCCTGATCGAGCCGATCGACAACGGCGTGGGCAAGGTGCGCCTCGGCGACACCGTGTGGAAAGTCGCCGGCCCCGATCTGGCGAGCGGCGCGGCCGTACGCGTCATCGGCGTCCATGGCGCGGTGCTGCGCGTACAACCGGCGGAGCGGGGCTCGCCAGTTCAGCCGACCTAGCCGGTCCAGCCCGTTGGCGGGCCGGCGAACTCGGCGGCCAGCTTGGCGATCGAGAGCGGCGCCGAACCCTCCGCCTTGTTGTTGACGATCAGCATCGCCTCGCGGCCGCGCGCGGCCGCCGCGCGCAGCAGGCCCACGATCCGCGTGCGGGTCGCGGCGTCCGGATCGCACAACCGATCGAAGGGCGCATAGGCGGCGCGGGCTTCGTCATAGCCGCGGTCGGCGCGCAGCAGCCAGCGGATGACCAGCGGCCCGGGCGCCGCCGGATCGGCGCCCTGCCCATCGACCGGCGGCATGCGCGGATGGGCACACAAGCCGTGCACGGCGCCGCTCGCCGCGAGCAACTCTTGATAGTCGTCGCCCAGAATGCCGGTATCGCGCCACTCGCAGGCATAGGCGACGCCCCGCGGCAGTTCCGCGAGGAAACTGCGCAGTCGCTCGAGCAACAGCTGGCGGTGACGCAGTACGCGCTCGCCGAGCGGCGGGAACTGGAACAACACCACGCCGAGACGCTCGCCAAGCACGCGCTGCGCGGGTCCGACCACCACACGCGCCGCGTACCCGGCATCGAGGAAAGCCTCAGGCGCGCCTTGCAGGAAATCGGGCCGACGGGCGCTGCGCGGAATGGTGAGCGCGGCGTGCGCCTTCAGCAGGAAGCGAAAGTCGGCGGGCACTGCAGCAGCCATGCGCGCCAGCGTTGCCTCGCCGAGCGGCGCGTAGAAGCTGCGATCCACGCCGACGCCGCGCAGCAGCGGGTGGCTGGCGTAGGCCCGCAGACCCTCGCGGGCGAGCCGCGCCTCCTCGTGATGGCCGCGGTAGACGATGCCGGCCCATCCGGGGAACGACCACGTCGAAGTACCGAATCGCAGGCTCCCGGGCAGAAGAGCGGCGAGTTCCGCCAACTGTCGATCGGCCGGCTGCGGCGCGACTTCATTGCCGCCGAAAAGATCGGGCTGCACGGCGAGCCTCGACTGCGCTCCGCGAGCGCTCAGACCGGCAGCGCGACTCCGAATGCCTGCCGATAGCTGCGCGCGAACTCCTCGCGGCCGAAACGGTGGTTCTGCGTGCCGTGATGCGCCACCTTGAGCGAGCCCATCAGCGAGGCGATGCGTCCCGTGGTCGGCCAGTCGAGGCCACGCTGCAGCCCGAACAGCAAGCCACCGCGGTAGGCGTCTCCGCAGCCGGTCGGATCGGCGACGGCCGACGGCCGCACCGGCGGGATCTCGTGCACGGCACCGCCGGCGTGGATCCGCGAACCCTGCGCACCGCGCGTCACGATGAGCGCCTGCACCTTGCCGGCGATGAGCTCGAGCGGCCAGCCGGTGCGCTCGACGAGCAGGCTGGCCTCGTAATCATTGACGGCCACCCAGCTCGACTGGCCGATCAGCGTGCGCAGATCGTCGGCGCCGAGCAGCGTCATCGCCTGCCCCGGATCGAACACGAAGGGGATGCCGAGCGCGGCGAACTGTTCGGCATGCTGCAGCATGCCGAGATGGCTCTCGGGGGCGACAATGCCGAGACGGATACCGGCATCCTTCGGCACCCGATTGACGTGCGCCTGATTCATGGCGCCGGGATGGAAGGCGGTGATCTGGTTGTTGTCGGCGTCGGTGGTGATGTAAGCCTGCGCGGTGTATTCGTCCTCGAGCTGGCGGATGTGATCGAGCGGCAGACCGTTGTCGAGCATCCAGGCGCGGTAGGGTCCGAAGTCCATGCCCACGGTTGCCATCACCTTGCCGTCGCCGCCGAGTAATTTCAGGTTGTAGGCAATGTTTCCGGCGCAGCCGCCGAAGTTGCGGCGCAGGCCCGGCACGAGGAAAGCCACGTTCAGCATATGGATGCGGTCGGCGAGGATGTGATCCTTGAAGTGGCCCTCGAACACCATCACGGTGTCGTACGCCACCGAACCGCAAATGAGTACCGTCATGCCGCTCTCCCGTGTTGGCTGCGTTCAGGCATCGAGCAGCACCAGCGCCCACACCACCGCGAGCAGCGCGAAGGACGTGAACACGGCCGCAGAGCCGAGATCCTTGGCGAGCCCGGACAGCTGGTGACGCTCCAGTCCGATGCGATCGACCGTGGCTTCGATGCCGCTGTTGAGCAGCTCGACGATCAGGATGATGAAAATCGGTCCGACCAGCAGGGCGCGCTCGATGCCGTTGTCACCGAGCCATAGCCCCAGCGGAAACAGCACCACGCAGAGCGCAAGTTCCTGGCGAAACGCGGCTTCCTCGCGGAACGCACCGACGTACCCCTTCCAGGTGTTGCCGAAGGCGTTGACGACGCGGATGAGTCCGGTGGGCTTGGGTCGATCGATTCTGGTCACACCGCCGAGTTTACCGGCTTCCAGGTCAGTTCGAGCTGTTTCGCCGCACGCACGTCATCGAGCCGCCTCACCGGCATTGTCCAGGGGGCTCCCTTGAGCTTTGCGGCATCCTGCTCCGCCTCGCCGAGGATGGCCACCATCGCCTCGACGAAGGCATCGAGCGTCTCGCGGCTCTCCGTCTCGGTGGGCTCGATCAGCAGACATTCGGGCACCAGCAGCGGGAAGTATGTAGTCGGCGCGTGGAACCCGTAGTCGAGCAGACGCTTGGCGAAATCCATCGCGGTGACGTTGAGCTCTTTCGCCTGACGGCGCAGCGTGACGATGAATTCGTGGCTGGCACGACGCGTCGGATAGGCGAGATCGAATCCGGCGCTGCGCAGCCGCGCCTGCAGGTAGTTGGCGTTGAGTGTGGCGAAGTCACCGACCCTGCCCATGCCGTCGCGACCGAGCATCCGCATGTAGACATAGGCGCGCAGCAGCACGCCCGCATTGCCCATGAAGGCCGACAGCCGGCCGATGGTCTGCGGCCGGTCAGCCTCGGTGAGCCAGCGGTAGCCCGCTTCCTCCCGGGTCACCAGCGGCACCGGCAGGAAGGGCTCGAGACGCGCGCCCACGCCCACCGCGCCGGCACCGGGACCGCCGCCGCCGTGCGGCGTCGAGAATGTCTTGTGCAGGTTCATGTGGATCACGTCGAAGCCCATGTCGCCGGGACGTACCTTGCCGAGGATGGCATTGAGGTTCGCGCCGTCGTAGTAGAGCAGCCCGCCGGCGCCGTGCACGATGCGCGCAACCTCCGCGATGCGCCGCTCGAAGACACCGAGCGTCGAGGGGTTGGTGAGCATGATGCCGGCCGTGTTCGGGCCGACCGCGCGTGCGAGCGCGTCGAGATCGACGTCGCCAGCCGCGTCCACGGGAATCTCGCGCACCACGCAGCCGCACATCGTCGCCGTCGCCGGATTGGTGCCGTGAGCCGCCTCCGGCACGATGATCTCGTTGCGCGCCAGATCGCCCCGTGCACGATGGTAGGCACGGATCATCGCCACGCCGGCGAACTCGCCGTGGGCGCCGGCCATCGGACTGAGCGCCACCGCCTGCATGCCGGTGACTTCCTTCAGCATGTCCTGCAGCTCGAACATGCAGGCGAGGAAGCCCTGCCCCTGCGACTCGGGAGCGAGCGGATGGCGCGCCAGAAACTCGGGCAGCATCGCGTACTGGTTGCAGGCCTTGGGGTTGTATTTCATCGTGCACGAACCGAGCGGATAGAAGTTCGTGTCGATGGAGAAGTTGAGTTGTGACAGCCGCGTGAAATGGCGGACCGCCTCGAGTTCGCTCACCTCGGGCAGCATGGGCTTGCGCCGGCGCCGCAGGGCCTCGGGGATGCTGGCCACAGCGCCGGTCGCGGCGGCAGCGCCGCGCAGCGCGGGTGGCTGCTGTGCTGCAGCCGTCCTGCCGGGGCGTGAGTATTCGAAGATAGAACGTTCGAGCGTCTGGTTCATGTGTCTCTCCGGCGGCGGTCGCGCTCAGGCGGCCCGCACGGCTTGCAGCGCAGCGCCGAGCGCCGTGGCGTAGCGCTCGATGTCGTCGTCGGTCTTGGTCTCGGTCGCGCAGACGAGGATGGCGGAGCCTAGTTCAGGGTAGTCGGCGGCGAGATCGATGCCACCGAGGATGCCGGCTGCGGCCAGCTCGTCGAGCACGGCACGCGCCGGGCGCTCGAGCAGCAGCACGCATTCGTGGAACCGCGGGCCGACGAACG
>JBILMF010000188.1:0-4741 GCA_044375655.1 Steroidobacteraceae bacterium
TCGCGCTTCGAGCCCTGTGGCCTGACGCAGCTCTACGGCCTGCGCTATGGCACGCTGCCGCTGGTGCGCCGCGTCGGCGGGCTTGCCGACACGGTCGACGACGCCACCGGCTTCGTGTTCGACGCTGCCGAGGCCGACGCGCTGTCTGCGGCCGTGCGGGGCGCGCTGCGCGCCTGGCGCGAACCGGCGCACTGGCAAAGATTGCAGCAGGCGGCGATGGCCCGCGACCACAGCTGGACGGCCGCCGCGGCGCACTACGCGGCGCTGTATCGCTCGATGGCCGGCAGGGGATAGCGTCGGCGCATGAAGATCGCGGCCATCGTCGGACTCCTGCAGCAGCGCTTGCCCGATCTCCTTGCGGTCCATGCGTTCGGCAGTCGGGCGCAGGGTACCGCGGGGCCTGACAGCGATCTTGATCTCGCGGTGCTGACCCCAAAAAAACGCGATCAGGTTACGCCGCGGCAGGCGAGCGGTTCGCCACCGACTACACCCGACAAGACGCCGCTGTCTTGAATATCCAGCGCGCCTGCGAAGCGGCAATCGACATGGGCCAGCATGCGATCCGCGTTCTCGAGACCCACCTCGACCACTTCACGGTGTTCAGCAGCCGAATGCTGCGCGCAAACTAAAGCAGCCCTCACGCCGCCGCGTCGCTCGGCGCGCCGTCGGCCTCACCGTCGTCCATGCCAAGCTCCTTGAGCTTGCGCGTCAGCGTGTTGCGACCCCAGCCGAGCAACTTCGCTGCGTCCTGCCGATGGCCTCCGGTGTGCGCAAGGGCAACGCGGATCAGCGTGCGCTCGAACTCCGGCAGCGCAACATCGAGCAGCGGCGGCGCGTCGCGGCGCAGGGCCTCGGCCTCCGCCCAGCGCGTGAGCAACGCCGGCCAGCCTTCGCCGCCCGCTCGCGCCAGCGTCGCACCGGCGATCTCGGCGGGCAGATCCTCGACGTGCACCTCGCTGCCGGCTGCCAGCACGCTCAGGCGTCGACAAAGATTGACGAGTTCGCGAACGTTGCCGGGCCAGGCATAGGCCTCGAGGGCGGCGCGCGCGTCGGCTGCCAGCGTCTTCGGTTCGACGCCAAGCTCGGCGGCTGCCACCCGCAGGTAGTGGTCGAGCAGATCGCCCACATCCTCGCGCCGCGCGCGCAGCGGCGGCAGCTCCATGCGGATGACGTTGAGCCGGTGGAAGAGGTCCTCGCGGAACAGGCCGCGGGCGACGCGATCCTCGAGGTTCTGGTGGGTGGCGGCGATCACCCGGACGTCGACGCGGATCGGCGTCTGGCCGCCGACGCGGTAGAACTCGCCCTCGGCGAGCACGCGCAACAGCCGCGTCTGCAACGGCGTTGACATGTCGCCGATCTCATCGAGGAACAGCGTGCCGCCGTCGGCCTGCTCGAAACGTCCGCGTCGCAGGGCGTCGGCACCGGTGAAGGCGCCTTTCTCGTGGCCGAACAGCTCAGACTCGAGCAGTTCCGAGGGAATCGCCGAGGTGTTGAGGGCAATGAAGGGCTTCGCGGCGCGCGGACTGTGGGCGTGCAGGGCGCGCGCCACCAGCTCCTTGCCGGTGCCCGATTCGCCGGTGATCAGCACCGTCACCGCCGAACGCGACAGTCGGCCGATGGCGCGGAACACCTGCTGCATGGCCGGTGCCTTGCCAAGCAGCTCCGGCATGCGGCCGCCCGCATCGCGCTCCGCGGGGTTGCGCTGCACGCTCTGCGCGGCGCGCTTGACGAGATCGATCACCTGATCGATGTCGAACGGCTTCGGCAGATACTCGAAGGCACCGCTCTCGTAGGCGGAGACGGCGTTGTCGAGGTCAGCATGCGCGGTCATGACGATGATGGGCAGTTGTGGCCGCGTGCCGTGCAGCTTGCGCACCAGCTCCAGCCCCGACAGCCCCGGCATGCGGATGTCGGTGACCAGCACATCGGGGGCATCGCTGCGCAGCGCCTCCAGGGCGGGCTCGGCAGCGTCGAAAGTCCGCGGCAGCATGCCGCCGCCCTTCAGTGCACGTTCGAGCACCCAGCGGATGGAAGCGTCATCGTCGACCAGCCAGACGCGCAGCGGGCGTGCACTCATGGATGACCTCCGGCGGCGCCGACATCGGTGGCAAGCAGGGGCAGGATCACAGAGAACACGGTGTTCTCGGGCTCGCTGTGGAACTCGATGAGGCCGCCGTTGCGGTTCACCAGTTCCTGGGCAACAGCAAGCCCGAGACCGGTCCCGTTCGGCCTCGCGGTAACCAGCGGGTAAAACAGGGTGCCGCGGATTTCTTCGGGCACTCCCGGACCGTCGTCGATGACGTCGATGCGCACCGCGAGCCGGTGGCGCACGACGCCGATATGCGTTTGCGTGAGCACGCGCGTGCGCAGCACCACACGGCCCGCCTCGCCCACGGCCTGCAGGGCGTTGCGCGCCAGGTTGAGCAGCGCCTGCACCAGTTGGTTGCGGTCGAAACTGCCCTCTGGAACGCTGGGATCGTAGTCGCGCGCCACCGTCACGCCGGCGGGCGCCTCGGCCACCAGCAGCCGGTGGACGTGTTCGCAGATCTCGTGGATGTTGAGCCGGCGCTTCTGCGGCGGTCGGGCCGGGCTCGTCATGGTGTCGACCAGTCCGGTGAGCCGGTCGGCCTCGTTGATGATGACGGTGGTGTACTCGCGCAGTTCCGGATCGGGCAACTGACGTGCGAGCAGCTGCGCGGCGCCGCGCACGCCGCCGAGCGGATTCTTGATCTCGTGGGCGAGTTGCCGCGTCATCATGCGACTGCTCTCGAGGCGCGCGCGCAGGGCGTTGTCCCGGTTGAGGCGCGCGCGCGGCGCCGCATCGGCGAGCTCCAGCAGCAACCGGCGGCCACCGCCGATGTCATCGAGCGGCGTGACCGTCATGTCGACGCTGCGTGATTCACGCGGCGCACTCACCGGCCGCAGCGCGAGCTCGCATTCGTTGAAGGGCTCGCCGGCATCACGCGCGCGCAGCAGCGTCGCTTGCAGACCAGCGGAGTCGGTGAAGAGCTCGCAGAAAGCACGGCCGCGGGCCTGATTCAGGCCCACGGCCATGAGTCCCTGCGCCGCGACATTGGCGTGCACGACGACCAGTGCGGCATCGAGCAGCACGACGCCCGTCGCCAGGGCATCGAGCAGGTCGGCGGGATCGTGATGCGCAGCGAAGCTCGCGAAGAGCCGTTCAACCGCCATGGTCGTCGCCGCGCATCACGCCGCCTTGCGGATCAGCAGCTGTAATACAGGTCGAGTTCGACCGGGTGCGTGCTCATCCGGTAACGCGTCACTTCCTGCATCTTGAGGTTGATGTAGGCATCGATCACGTCGTTGGTGAACACACCGCCGCGGGTGAGGAACTCGCGGTCCTTGTCGAGGTGCTCCAGCGCCATATCGAGCGAATGGCACACCGTCGGGATGTGCTTCGCCTCCTCGGGCTCGAGGTCGTAGAGGTCCTTGTCCGCCGGATCGCCCGGGTGGATCTTGTTCTGGATGCCGTCGAGGCCGGCCATCATCATGGCGGCGAAGGCGAAGTACGGGTTCGCCGAAGAATCCGGGAAACGTACTTCGATGCGCCGCGCCTTCGGGTTCGAGACGAAGGGAATGCGGATGGAAGCCGAGCGGTTGCGCGCCGAGTAAGCGAGCATGACCGGCGCCTCGAAGCCCGGCACCAGACGCTTGTAGCTGTTGGTGCCGGCGTTGGTGAAGGCGTTGAGCGCCTTGGCGTGCTTGATGATGCCGCCGATGTAGTAGAGCGCCGTTTCGGAAAGACCGCCGTACTTGTCGCCGGCGAACAGCGCCTTGCCGTCCTTCTGCAGCGACTGGTGCACGTGCATGCCCGAGCCGTTGTCGCCGACCAGCGGCTTCGGCATGAAGGTCGCCGTCTTGCCGTAGGCGTGCGCGACGTTGTGCACCGCGTACTTCAGGATCTGCACTTCGTCGGCCTTCTTGACGAGGCCGCCCGCGCCGATGCCGATCTCGCACTGGCCGCCGGTGGCGACTTCGTGGTGATGCACCTCGACCACGAGGCCGAGTTCCTCGCAGGCACCGCACATGGCGTTGCGGATGTCCTGATAGGCGTCGACCGGCGGCACCGGGAAGTAGCCGCCCTTGACACCCGGACGGTGACCCTTGTTGCCGCCCTCGATGTCGGTGTAACTGTTCCACGCGCCCTGCACGGAGTCGATTTCATAGGCGCTGCCGTGCATCTCGTTCTTCCAGCGCACGCTGTCGAAAATGAAGAACTCGTTCTCGGGACCGAACATCGCGCCGTCGGCGATGCCGGTGCTCTTGAGGTAGGCCTCGGCGCGCTTGCCGATCGAGCGCGGGTCGCGCTCGTAACCCTGCATGGTGGCCGGCTCGATGACGTCGCAACGGATGTTGACCGTCGACTCCTCGAAGAACGGATCGAGCACCGCGGTGGCGGCTTCCGGCATCAGGATCATGTCGGACTCGTTGATGCCCTTCCAGCCGGCGATCGACGACCCGTCGAACATCTTGCCGTCGCGGAACAAGCCATCGTCCACGAGCTTGGCGGGAATGGTGACGTGCTGCTCCTTGCCGCGGGTGTCGGTGAACCGCAGGTCGGCCCACTTCACTTCCTTGTCCTTGATCATCTGGATGACGTCACTGGCGGTGGTCATGGTCGCTCCGTTCAAAGGGTCTGAGGGTGGAAAAGACGCGTGATTATGATGCACTTTCCATGCCGAAGCACCGGAAAGAACAAAAATCAGCGGGGTAAGGGTGC
>JBILMF010000189.1:0-4738 GCA_044375655.1 Steroidobacteraceae bacterium
CTCGGTCGCGATCCGGCTGGGATGGCTGGAGGAAGAGTTCGCTGGCGATGGCATCGCAGTGCGCTCGCTAGCCTCGGCCGGTGAGCGGACGGTGCATCTGTCCCACTACAACCACACCCAGCCCGACTCCTTCCGCTTCGGTGGCTATGTGCCGCCGCTGGTGGCTGCGGCGCGGGGTGCCGATGTCAGCGTGCTCGGCCTCAGCTGGCCGGACCGCAACGCGGCGATCCTCGCGCTGCCCGGATCCGCCGTGGCGACAGCCGCGGATCTGCGTGGCAAGCGCTTCAGCGTGCCGCGACGGCTGAACGATAAGGTCGACTGGTGGCGGGCGCTGGTGCTTTCGGGATATGCGAGCGCGCTGCGTGTCGCCGGCCTGACCGACGCAGATGTTGAGTACGTCGATGTGCCGATCGAGCGGCCCTACGTCGCCGACGCCTCCACAGGCCAGGGGGCGGGCCAGTCGCTGTGGGGTGCGCGCAGCCAGTTTGCCGTGCAGCGCGAGGAGATCGCCGCCTTGCTCGCAGGGCGGGTGGACGTGATCTACAGCGACGCGGCGATGGGCGAGATCGTCAAGGCGGTGCTGGGGCTGCAGGTGGTCGTCGACCTGACCGCGCACGAGGAATCGGCGGATGTCGACATGGCGCCGCCGCTGGTGCTCACCGCGACCGCGTCGCTGGTGGCCGCGCGGCCGGACCTCGTGGCGCGCTGGCTGGCGCGGCTGCTCGATGCAGATCCCTGGGCGCGGGCGAACCGCGACGCCGTCGAGCGCATCATCGCCCGCGACACCGGTATACCCGAGGAGTTCGTGCACGCCGCGTATTCAGCCCGGATCCACGAGCAGCTCGATGTGTCACTCTCGCCGCTGCGCTTGCAGCTGCTGCAGCGCAAGCACGACGAGTTGCTCGCGACCGGAACGATCAGCACGGCGCTCGACCTCGGCCGTCTCGTCGATCACGGCCCGCTCGCGCAGGCCCACCAAATCCGTCGGCAGCGCGGGTCGCGGCAGACCGGCTGACGAGCGGCTCCGCCCGCCTCAGCTCCGCGTGCCTCAGGGAGCAACCTCCGTGACCGCAAATTCCAAGCAGGCGGCGAGCAGGCGTGGCACCACTTCGACCAGCAGTGCTGCGCGCTGCGGGAGGAAGGGCGGCGGCCAGCCTGTCTCAATGGCGACCGGGCCGTCGTCGAGATAAGTCCGCATCGCCGTTTCCAGTTGCACGGCATGGACACCGCCGATCGGTTGGCCGTAGGCGCGTGTGATGTAGCCGCCCTTGAAGCGCCCGTTCGTGGCCCGTGATTCGCCTGTGGCGTCGATGACGCTCTCCAGCCGTGCGGTCAGATCTGCAGCGCAGCTCGCGCCGCTGTTCGTGCCGAGATTGAAAGTCGGCAGGATGCCCGCGAACAGACGCGGCACCTGCGAGCGGATCGAGTGTGCATCGAACAGCACGACCCGGGCATGCTGCCCGCGCAGTCGCTGCAGGTGATGGCGGAGCGCCACATGGTATGGGAGGTAATACCGGTCTCGACGTCGCGAGATCTCCTGCGGGTCAGGCTCGGCATCCGCGGCGTAGAGCGGTTCGCCGTCAAAGGTAGTGAGCGGGCAAAGGTCGGTCGTCGCCATTCCGGGGTAGAGCGAGCGGCCTCCCGGATCGCGGTTCACGTCGATGACGCAGCGACTGATCGTGGTGTGTACGACGGTTGCCCCGAAATCCGCGGCGACCGCATACACCTGATCCAGATACCAGTCGGTATCGCGCCGGGCGAGGGCGGGGGATCGAAGGCGCGGGAGGATCTCGCCGGGGATCAAAGTTCCCGAGTGCGGGATGCTGACGAGCAGCGGCGCTTCGCCGGCGCGTACGGCAAGCCAGTCGTCGGTGTCGGCATCAGTCATGGGGCGCGC
The DNA here is from genome assembly GCA_044375655.1 of Steroidobacteraceae bacterium. Classification (GTDB taxonomy): domain Bacteria; phylum Pseudomonadota; class Gammaproteobacteria; order Steroidobacterales; family Steroidobacteraceae; genus UBA964. The sequence goes on from JBILMF010000189.1 coordinate 1,898, forward strand.
GCACCCTGTCGTAGGCAGCCGCTGTCGTCTCCGGTGAGAGGGGCAGCAATTCCACCCACCACCCGCGGGGCACAGCCTGACCGAGCGCGATGTGGAGGGTTTCACCCGCGTCATTCATGTGCCACACCAGACCTGCACCGTAGATCGCCACGTGCGGCGGCACCGGCGTGTGGAACTCGCAGGCCGAGGATGCAAAACAGCCGACGAAGCGCGCCGCGCTGGACAGCCGCGAACTCACCAGCGTCGGCGTGATCCGCGCGCGCCAGTGGGCGCGGCTGACCATGATGTTGAGGTCGGTGGTCGCGGAGCCGGGCAGCGAGCAGGAGACCGCGCACTCGCCGGCAAAGGCATGCATGTGCAGATCCGAGGGCGCGAGAGTGCGCGGCTTGGAAGTGTCCATCGACAACGCGATGCCGTCGCCGCCCAGCACGGCGATCCAGCGATCGATGCCCGGATAAGTGGAGAACGGTCCGGCCGTGGTGATGTCCGCGACGCTGATCCGCAGCGTCCAGTCGCCCGCGGCCGGCCACGCGAGCAGTTCGCGCGTTTGCCCGCCGCCATTCCTCCATGGGCTGCGCACGGCTGCCGAGAGTTCCGCCACCTGCATGAGAAAGCCCTGTCCGTATGCCTGATCGGTATCGCCGAATCCTACTTGACTGAGTATGTCTATACAATTAGTGTCAATGATTGGAAGCTTGTTTTTCCGGAAGATCCTCAACCATGAGTACCCCTTTGCGCTCCTCCGACGAGTCCGCATCACGGCCGCGCGAGATACGCGCCCCACGCGGCACGAGCCTCAGTTGTCGCAGCTGGCAGGTCGAGGCCGCCTACCGGATGCTGCAGAACAACCTCGATCCCGAAGTGGCCGAGAGGCCTGAGGAACTGGTGGTCTACGGCGGCATCGGCCGCGCCGCGCGCAACTGGGAGTGTTTCGACGCCATCCTCGATGCACTGCGCGGGCTCGGCGACGACGAGTCGCTGCTTATCCAGTCGGGCAAGCCCGTCGGCGTTTTCCGCACGCATGCCGATGCGCCGCGTGTGCTGCTGGCGAACTCGAACCTTGTACCGCGCTGGGCGACGTGGGAGCACTTCCACGAGCTGGATCGCAAGGGCCTGATGATGTACGGACAGATGACTGCGGGCTCTTGGATCTACATCGGTACCCAGGGCATCGTGCAGGGCACCTACGAGACCTTCGCCGAGGCGATGCGCCAGCATTACGGCGGCAACGCGTCGGGGCGCTGGGTACTGACTTCAGGCCTCGGCGGCATGGGCGGAGCGCAGCCGCTTGCGGCGACTTTCGCCGGCGCGTCCTCGCTGGCCATAGAGTGCCAGCAGTCGCGCATCGACATGCGACTGCGTTCGCGCTATCTCGACGAACAGGCGACCGACCTCGACGATGCGCTGCGGCGCATTGCCGACCACGTGGCGCATCGGCGCGCCGTCTCGGTCGGTCTGCTCGGCAATGCCGCCGAACTCCTGCCGCAGCTGGTCGCCCGCGTCCGTGCGGGAGGTTTGCGGCCCGATCTCGTCACCGACCAGACTTCCGCCCACGATTTGGTGAACGGCTACCTGCCGGCCGGCTGGACAGTGCCGCGATGGCTGGCGGCGCGCGCGGACCCGAGACAGCACGCCGCGGTGCGTGATGCGGCAGCCCGCTCCTGCGCCACCCACGTGCAGGCGATGCTCGACTTCCAGTCGATGGGCATCCCCACTGTCGACTATGGCAACAACATCCGGCAGGTCGCGCTCGATCAGGGCGTGACGCGGGCTTTCGATTTCCCCGGCTTCGTCCCGGCCTATATCCGGCCGCTGTTCTGCGAGGGCAAGGGTCCGTTCCGCTGGGTCGCGCTTTCCGGCGATCCGGAGGACATCAGGCGGACCGACGACAAGCTCAAGGAACTCTTTCCCGAGCTGACCCACGTGCATCGCTGGCTGGACATGGCGCGGGCAAGGATCAGCTTCCAGGGTCTGCCGGCGCGAATCTGCTGGCTTGGGCTCGGCGAACGCCACAAGGCCGGGCTCGCGTTCAATGAAATGGTGCGCAACGGCGAGCTCTCTGCGCCCATCGTCATCGGCCGGGACCATCTCGACACGGGTTCCGTGGCAAGCCCCAATCGCGAGACCGAGGGCATGATGGACGGCTCCGACGCCGTTTCCGACTGGCCGCTGCTCAACGCACTGCTCAACACCGCCGGCGGCGCGACTTGGGTTTCGCTGCACCACGGTGGCGGCGTGGGCATGGGCTATTCGCAGCACTCCGGGGTGGTCATCGTCTGTGACGGCACCGCTGCAGCGGATCGACGCCTGGAGCGCGTGCTCTGGAACGACCCGGCGAGCGGCGTGATGCGCCACGCTGACGCTGGTTACCCGCTCGCGCTGCAGACGGCCCGTCATCACGGACTGAATCTGCCGATGCATGGGGGCCGGTAGCTTGGCGCCGGCAAGTTCGTTACCGCTCGTCGGGCTCGGCCGCGAGCATTTCCGGACGGCGTTGCGTGGACCGATCCGCGCCGCACCCGGTTTCGCGCAGATCGATGCGGTGCGACGCAACCACGAGACGACGGCGCGGATCCTCGCCCGCGGCACGCCCGTCTACGGCATCAACACCGGCTTCGGTTCGCTGGCCGGCACGTCCATAGCTGCCGACCATCTTGCGGAGCTGCAGCGCAACCTGCTGCTTTCCCACTGCACGGGGGTCGGTGCGCCGCTCGATGACGCCGTGGTGCGGCTGATCATGCTGCTGAAGATCGCCAGTCTGTCGCAGGGCTACTCCGGCGTGGCTCCGGCCACGGTCGCTGCCCTTGCGACGCTGCTCGAGCACGACCTGCTGCCGGTGAT
>JBILMF010000052.1:0-17737 GCA_044375655.1 Steroidobacteraceae bacterium
CTTCTGGAAGATCCTCGCCGCCCGCCGCTGAGGAGCCCCCGCATGCCACGCAAGCCGTCAACCCGTTCGACCAGGCCCGCTGCAAAGCGCAACGCGCCTGCAAAGCGCGCCACGTCGTCGAAGCGCGTCACGGCGCCGAGACGCCGGACGGCCACGGATCGTGCTGCTCCCGGCAGCCCGCCACCGGTCCGTCTCGCCCGCATCGCGAAAGGCAAGAAGCCTCAGTATTTCAGCGACCCCGCGATCGACAAGCTGCTGTGGATGACCATCACTCTGATGGAGGAACTCTCGGTGACCCGTGACCGCCTGGATGCCGTCGAGAGACTGCTCGACACCAGGCGACTGCTGCCCCGCTCGGAGGTGGAAGCGTGGAAACCCGACGCGACCGCGTCGACCGAGCGGGCCGCGGCCCGTGCAGCTTTCGTCGAGCGGACGATGCGCGCGATGCACGCGGAGCTCGAGGAAATTGCCGGCCGTTCGCAGCCCGCCTCGGAGGCAGAGGTCGTCGCCGCGGTCGAGTCCTAGCGTCGCCGACCGCTTGACCGGTACAGACGCCCCACCCGATCTCTGGCCGCCACGGGGTCCAGCGCCGAGGGCCGCGAGCGCGCCATCAGCACGCCCCGGCCGTCCTGTGCGTCGAACCCGGCCGTCCGATCAGCGGGTGCGCTGCGCCCAAAGGCGGGCGAGCTTCTGCAGAGTCGGGTCGCCCTGCACACTCGAGAGTGTCGCCGCTGCGGCCTCCTTGTTCCCGGCCTTCAGCTGCGCGATGCCGAGGTTCAGCTTCGCCTCTTCAGGGTTGCGCACGTTGCCCTTGGCCAGCCCGCGCTCGAAAGCCGCAATGGCCTTCGAGTAGTCGCCGTAGCTGAGGAACGCCGTGGCGATTCGCACATCCACCTCGCCGTTCTGCCGGCCCGCGGCCTCAACGTCCTGCTTGAGCAGAGTGGGCTTGTCAGCGGCTGCCTGCGACTTCGCAGTAGCCAGCAGGCGACTCGCAAGCTCCTGACTGGCCTTGTTGCCTTCAAAGAGCCCCTTTGCCTGGCCCTCTTCGATAGTCGCCTGTGCCTCGCCCGGCAACCCCTTCTCGATGGAGAGCTGCGCCATCTCCGTGAACTCATCACCGCGCGTGAGTCCGCCCATCTCCCGGGAAAGGCGGAAAATGTTGAGGGTGTTGGCCTCGCCGCCCTTGCGGAACAGCAGCAGTGTGAGGTTCGGCCAGGTTTCCTTCTTGGGGTGATACTGCGCCTGTTTCTCGAGTGCTCGCAGCGTGCAGGAGTCGTCGTCGAGCTTTATGCATGAGCTGGTGAGCAACTGCAGCGCCATGTCAGGTGGAGTCTGACCCTGAGCCTCGAGCGCGGCGATGTAGTCCGCCGACATCTTTTCCGCCCCCTTGAAGTCATTCAGCAAGTAAAGGGACTGAATCGTCAGCAGGTGGACGGCCTCGTCAGCGCCGCCGTCCGCGATCAGCCGACGACCGTACTCGATGGCCTTGCCGTAATCCTTGATCTGGTACGACAGTTGCAGCAAGCCCTTGCGCAGGCTGGATGACCTGCTTGCATCCGAGAACTCGGAATCGACAACCTGAGACCAGGCCTGCAGGGCGAGCGCGTTGTCGCCCGCGCGCAGCGCACAGAAGCCGAGGATGTCGTTCGACACGTAGCTGTCGTAGGCGCTCTTGTTGGGCACCGCCTCGATCTCGCGGATCTTCGCAACGCACTCCGCCCACTGCTCCTTCTTGCTGGCTTCCTGCGCGGCAACGAGTTGCTTGACGACGGTCCGACTGACCTGAGGCGGCTTGGCAGCGCCTTTTTCATTCCTGTTGGTGTTCTGGGCAAGCGCCATGGAGGACACCCCCAGGGCAACCAGCAATGCCACGGAGCGGCTGAACATACGCATCGATCGAACCCCCTTGATCGAAAAACGGTTACTGGGCCCGCAGGCTCCACAACTTGGCAACACGCTGCAGGTCAGGGTCACCCTTCACCGCGCGGAAGGCCTTGGTCGCCTCGGCCTTGTTGCCCGCCTTGAGCTGCGCGATTCCAAGCACCAGCTGGGCCTCGGCCGGATCGGTCGCGTTGCCCTTGGAAATTGCGCGCTGGATGGCCGTAACGGCGTTGGCGTACTGCCCGTAACTCATGAAGGCCTGACCCACCCGCAGGTCTGCGTCGGCGCTCTTTCCTGCCGCGGCGTCGCGGTCCTGCTTGGCAAGACCGGCCCGATCCGCTACTGCGCGCTCTTTCGCGACATTGAGCAGACGCGTGTTGCGGTCGATGTCACGCTTCTCCGTGAACACCTTGCGAGCGAACGCGGCCTCGAGCGTCGACTGCGCTTCGCCGGGCAGCCCCTTCTCGAGCGCGCGCTGCGCCATTTCCGTGTAGTCGCCGCCCGTACGCATCGCTCCGACCTCGGTCGCGAGCCGGTAGGCATTGAACGCTGCCGCATCGTTGCGGGTCGCGAACAGCGACTGCATGAGGTTCGCCCATCCCGCAGGGTTCGGGTAGTAGGTCACCAGCTTCTCGAAGCCAGCCGATGTGCAGGCCTCGTCTTTAAGGCGCATGCATGAGGTCACCAGGATCTGGATCGCGTTCTCGCGCGGGCGCTGACCGCGGCGTTCAATGTCGCGGATCCAGTTGCCCGTGAAGTCGCGGGCGTTCTTGAAGTCGTTCTGCTGGAAATAGCTCTGCGCGATCACCAGATAGGTGTCCTGATCGGCGTATCCGCTGCGGATGGCGTTACGACCGATCTCGATGGTTTTTGCGTAGTTGCGCGCGTTGAAGTAGATCTTCGCAAGATCGCGCGTGCGCTGTGCGATCCGATCCGCCGCAAACGGCGAGGCGAGATTCTCCTCGTAGGCCTGGGTCGCCTTGGCGATGTCGTTGGAGCTGAGCGCGCAGAACGCCTTCAACTCATTGATGATGAAGGTGTCGTACGCAGACTTGCCGGGAGTTCCCTCGGCGGTGGCGAGATCCGCGAGACACTGTGCCCACCGCCGGGCCTTGCTCGCGTTCTGCGCCGACTGCAGGGTCTTGGCTATGGCCGGGCTGACCTTCTGCTGCGCGAGCGCTGCAGCGGACAACGGCAGCATCACGATGCCGGCGCACAGGGCGATGATTCCGAAAGAATTCCTCATGGGCGTCCTCTTCTTGCTCTGGATGGGCAACCGATCCTGGTCACCACAAAAAAAAACGCCGCACGCCCGGTGGGCCTGCGGCGAGGTTTCATCCGACGGATTCAAGGGCGGGATGGTGGCCGAAATCCGCTCTTGATCACTCCGCAAACTCGGCGACGTTCACGAAACCGATCTTTTTCATGCGGTTCCGCTGCGCGGAGGCCAAAACCTTGGCAACGGTGTCGTACTTCGCCCGCTTGTCGGGGCGCAGGTGCAGCTCGGGCTGCGGGTCCTTCTGCGACTCGACGCGGAAGTAGCGCTCGACGACCTCGACACCCGCAACCGCGGTGCCGTTCCAGACGATGGTGCCGTCGAAGTCGATCTCGATGTCGATGACCTCGGGCTGCACGGGCGGCGGTGGCGCATTCGTCGGTCGGGGCATGTCAAGCTTTACGGCATGCGTCATCACGGGGATGGTGATGATGAACATGATCAACAGCACCAGCATGACGTCGATGAGCGGCGTCGTGTTGATATCTACCATCGCAGCGTCGTCAGACGTGCTGCCTACGTTCATTCCCATGGCTGCTTGCTCCTGCCGAAATCAGCGGGCACCGCGGATGCCGCGGTCCGGCTCGGTGATGAACCCCACTTTGACCACGCCACCGCGCTGGATGGAGTAGATGACCCGACCGATGTCCTCAAACCGGGCGTTGGAGTCGCCGCGGATGTGGATCTCGGGCTGGGGGTCCTTGACCGCCTCGACCTTGATCATCTCGACCAGCTGGTCGCGAGTGGCAACCTGCTCGTTGTTCCAGTAGATGTTGCCCTGAGCATCGACCGCTATGGTGATGTTCTCGGGCTTGGTCTGCGTCGCGATGTTCGCCGCCTTGGGCAGCGACACCTTGACCGTCTTGGTGATCACCGGAATGGTGATCAGGAAGATGATCAACAACACCAACATGACATCCACGAGCGGAGTCGTATTGATGGTTGAGTTCAGCTCCTCATCGCCACCTTCGGATCCAACACTCATCGCCATGAAAGTAAACCTCTTGTGGTTCCGGATCCGGGAACTGCCCGGACATCGTCCGGGCAGTTCCCCCCAGAGGAACCTGAGCCGATCGAGTTACTTCTTCGCCGGGGCAGCAGCGGCAGGCGCGGCAGCAGCCGGCGCCGGCACAGCGACGCGCGCGCCGCCAACGAGGAAGGCATGCAAGTCGGAGGTGAAGTTGCCCAACTCCTCCTGAACTTCCTTGTTGCGACGGATGAGCCAGTTGTAGCCCATCACCGCCGGCACGGCCACCGCAAGGCCGATTGCCGTCATGATGAGCGCCTCACCGACCGGTCCGGCGACCTTGTCGATCGACGCCTGACCCGACACGCCGATCGCCACGAGCGCGTGGTAGATGCCCCACACCGTGCCGAACAGCCCGATGAACGGTGCAGTGGAACCAACCGTGGCGAGCCACGGCAGGCCGCCCGTGAGCCCCATGTTGACGCCCTGAACCGAGCGCTGCAGCGACATGGTGACCCACTCGTGCAAAGCGATGCGGTCCGTGAGACGGCCCTCGTGATGCTGCGAGGCACGCAGGCCGTCCTCTGCGATCTGCCGGTAGATGTCCTGCTTCGGCAGACGGTCGATCGCTTCGCGGATCGAGCCGGCAGTCCAGAACTTCTGTTCGGCGAGCTTGGCGGAGGCGCGGAGCTTGCGCTGGTCGATGACCTTCATCGCGATGACGTACCAGGAGGTCAACGACATGATCACCATGATGATCAGCGTGCCCTTGGCGACGAAGTCGCCTTGCTCCCAAAGGGCGGCGAGGCCATACGGGTTTTCGACGACGGCGGTGGCTTCAGTGTTTTCCATGTTTTCCTCAGGGAATGAAACTCTCTTACTTGATCTCAAACTTTACGCGGAACGAAACGCAGGACTCGTCCTGGGGTTGTCCTCCCGACGTGCCGGGCTGATAGCGCCCAGCACGCGCGAGCTTGACGGCGCCCTCGTCCAGTCGGTCGAACCCCGAAGAGGTGACGACGGTTGGGTTGCCGATGATCTTGCCCTTGGCGTCGACGCAGACGCGGACAGTAACCGTGCCCTGCTCCTCCGCGCGTTTGGAGGCGGCTGGGTAGTAGTCTTCGCTGGAGGGCATGCGGCCGATCTTGGCCGGCGTCTTCGCAACCACCACTGGTGCCGGTGGCGCTGGCGGCGGTGCCGGTCGGTCAGTGACGTTGCTGATTGCGGTGGTGCTTGTTTCGACAGGGATGTCGATCACCACGTCGGGGGGCGGCACCTGCACCGGCGGCCGTTCCATCTGCGGCGGCGGCGGCGGCGGCGGCTTATCTTCGGGTTTGATTTCTTCGATGATGTCGGTGACCAGCGGAGGCGCTACCACCTCGACGACCTTGCGGGCCAGACCCGACACGAGCCCGTAGGCCAGCAGGACGTGGAAACCGACGATCGCAGCGAAGATCGCCATCCGGCGAGACTGGTTCTGTTGTACGTAGGTCGCCATGTGCTCTCGTGGCAATAAAGCAGACGTTGCGGCGGAAGGCCCCGGAAACTACCCGGCTTCACCTTTGCGTGCAACCACCTCTTCACGGTCGCCCTGCTGTCGCAAGGACGTCTCCGCAAAGTCCCTACACTCGATCTGACAACCGACACCGGCGGACTCGGATTCGAGTCGCGCGGCCCAGAGCCTGCGGAGTGTGTCGGAAGACCTGCATGTCCGTGTCCGCGCTGCGCGAAGGCCTGTGCGCCCGGCAGCAGATGCAGTCCCTTGCGGGTCCCCCAACCGGTCCCAACTGTAACTGTCCAAGATGACGGTTACAACCACGTCGCAACACTTCCGGATCAGTCAGTCACCGCGCCCTCGGATGCGCTGCTCACGCAGCGCGCGTACTTCGCGAGTACGCCGCGGGTTGCATACGGCTTTGGCGCGCGCCACGCGCGGCGGCGGCGACGCAACTCGGCTGCCGAGAGTTCGACCTCGATCCGTCGCCGAACCGAATCGATGGTGATTCGGTCGCCGTTGCGCAGCAGGGCGATGGGCCCGCCGTTGGCAGCCTCCGGAGAAATATGGCCGACCACGAAACCATGGCTGCCCCCGGAAAATCTGCCGTCGGTGACCAGTGCAACCTTGTCGCCGAGACCCAGCCCCATGATTGCACCAGTCGGACTCAGCATTTCGCGCATTCCCGGGCCGCCGCGTGGCCCCTCGTAGCGGATCACCACCACGTCGCCGGCCTTTACCTTGCCGGCAAGGATGGCCTTGGTCGCCACCTCCTCGCCGTCAAAAACCCGCGCGATGCCACTGAATGCCAGTCCTTCCTTGCCGGTGATCTTGGCCACCGAACCCTCCGGCGCGAGGCTGCCACGCAGCACCACGAGGTGACTGTCCGGCTTGATGGGATCATCGAAGCCACGCACGATCTGCTGGGTCGACGGGTAGTCCCCAGCGCCGGAGAGGTTCTCGGCCAGCGTTCGGCCGGTCACCGTCAAGCAGTCTCCGTGCAGCAGTCCGCGGTCGAGCAGTCGCTTCATCAGCGGCTGGATACCGCCCACTGCGATCAGCTCCGACATCGAGTAGCGGCCGCTCGGTCGCAGGTCTGCCAGCACGGGCACGCGCTTGCCGATCCGGGTGAAGTCATCGAGGGTCAGCCGCACCTTCGCGGCACGGGCAATCGCCAGCAGATGCAGCACCGCGTTGGTCGAGCCGCCCACGGCGATGGTGACGGTGATCGCATTCTCGAAGGCCTTGCGCGTAAGAATCATCGACGGCGTGATGCCGGCCTCGACAAGTCGCACCACCGCCTCGCCGGCGCGCCAGCTGTCGGTCTTCTTCGTCTCGCTCACCGCCTCCTGCGCGGAACTGTCCGGCAGCGACAATCCCAGCGCCTCCATGGCCGATGCCATGGTGTTTGCGGTGTACATCCCGCCGCAGCTCCCCGGCCCCGGGATCGCGGTGCGCTCCACTTCAGCGAGCTCGGCGTCGCTGACGCGACCGGCCGCGTGACCGCCGACCGCCTCGAACACGGAGATGATGTCCCGCCGCTGCGCGCCCGGCTGTATGGTGCCGCCATAGACGAACACTGCGGGCCGATCGAGCCTCGCGATGGCGATCGCGCAGCCCGGCATGTTCTTGTCGCAACCGCCGATCGCCACGAAGCCGTCGAAGCCCTCCGCACCCACCACGGTCTCGATGGAATCGGCGATGACCTCGCGGGAGACCAGCGAGTAGCGCATCCCCGGGGACCCCATCGAGATACCGTCGGAGACGGTGATGGTGTTGAACAGCACACCCTTCCCGCCGGCCGCGTTCGCCCCGGCCTCGGCCTCTGCGGCCAAAGAATTGATGTGCATATTGCAGGGTGTGAGGTTGGCCCACGTCGAGGCGATGCCGATCTGCGGACGGGTGAAGTCGGCGTCGGTGAAACCCACCGCCCGCAGCATCGCCCGCGACGGTGTCTGCTTCGCGCCGTCGACCACCAGCCGCGACCAGCGGCGCGGATCATGACTGCGGCGTGCGGTGACGGCGCCGGCATCCGCGGCAGCAGCCCCGGACCTGCCCTTGCCTGGACCCTTGCCTCGTCCCTTGCTGTTGCCTTTGCCGCGAACCTTGCCCGAACCCTTCGCAGGCTTGCCCGCGCCCTTCCTCGCCGTCGCCATTGCTTGCTTCCTCGCTGTCGTGAATCAGTTGTCAGCGCCTGGATCGCCCGATCCGCGCGCGGATCACTCGCCGAAGCGCTCGGCGATCAGCCGGTCGGCGAGGCGCAGACACTGCGCCTCCGCGCCCACCGGCCTTCCCGGCCGCTCCCGGGGGTTCCATGCGTAAAGATCGAAGTGCGCCCACGAGGGCGTAGCCGTGACGAAACGGCGCAGGAAAAGCCCGCCGAAGATCGCCCCGGCAAACGCCGAGCCGGCCACGTTGTTGAGGTCTGCGATCCGGCTCGAAAGCTCTTCGTCGTAGGCATCCCAGAGTGGCAGGGGCCAGACCGGGTCGACCTCGAGGTCGCCGCAGCGGCGTATCGCCTCGGTCAGTTGCACATCGTTGCTGAACACTGCCGGCAACTCCGGTCCGAGCGCCACCCGGGCAGCGCCGGTCAGCGTCGCGAAGTCGAGCAGCAGCGCCGGGCGCTCGGCGTCGGCCTCGGTCAAAGCGTCGGCGAGGATCAATCGGCCTTCCGCGTCGGTGTTGCCGATTTCCACGGTGATCCCGCGGCGCGAGCGCAGGACGTCACCGGGCCGGTACGCGCTGCCGGCGATGCTGTTCTCCACGGCCGGCACGAGCACCCGCAAACGGACCGGCGCCTGGCGCTCCATGAGGCAGCGCGCGACGCCGAGTGCGATCGCCGCACCACCCATGTCCTTCTTCATGAGCGCCATGCCGCTCGAGGCCTTGATGTCGAGCCCGCCCGAATCGAAGCAGACACCCTTGCCGACCAGCGTGACCAGCGGCCGACCGGATTCTCCCCAGCGCAGTTCGATGAGGCGGGGCGCGCGACTGCTCGCCCGGCCAACAGCATGGATGAGCGGGTAATTGTGCTCGAGAAGCTGCTCGCCCTCGAGAGAGCGGAAGTTAGCGCCAAATTCGGCGGCGATTCCCTGCGCCGCCGCGGCAAGGTCCGCCGGACCCAGCTCGTTCGCCGGCGCGTTGATCAGATCGCGGGCGAACCCGCAGGCAACCGCTTGGCTCACCACGCTGGCGAAGCCCGCGCAGGAAGGCGGGCGCAGCCGGGCCCGGGGCGCCGGGGCGGGGCTCGACTTGTACTGCGACAACCGGTAGCCGCCCGCCAGCCAGCCAGCCAGACACTGTCGCTGGGCGGGCTCGGGCAAAATATTCGCAAGGTGGTAATCGGCCGCCGGCAGACGCTCGGGCAGCCCCGCTACGTGCCATAGAGAGAGGCGTGACCAGTCGGTGAGATTGCCCACACCGGCGAGCGCCCCGGCGATCGACCCGTCCGCGCCGGGCAGCGGCAGCACCCGATGACGCTCGCCCTGAAATCCGTGCTGCTCCAACCAGGCGCGGACCGCGGGAGGCTGGGTGCCCTTGAAAGCCGCCACATCGCATTCGCGAAGCAGCCAGAGTGGCAAGGAGGTGGCGGTGGCGGGAGCCAACAGCTGGTCGACGGGCATGCGCGGATGGTAGCCGGAAACCGCACGAGAGGAATCAGTTCGCCAGCTGCCAAAAGCGCCTCGCAACGGGATCGGTTCGCGGCGACCAGTCGCGCCGCCGGTGCCGTCGGTCGCGCGCGAATTGACAGCGAACCTCAGCGCGTGGTGCAATTTCCGCCATGATTCGCGCTCAGCAAGCCCTCCACCGCGCAGTGCCGGCTCTTGCCTCGGCTCTGCTACGCCGCGGGCTCGCGCTACCCCTCGCGGGTGGCCGGCGCGGGTCGTTCGTCGGGGGCTGAAGCGTAGGTCCAGCACCCGTCGGCGAATCAGGCTAAACCTGAACCCCGCACCGGCCCACAGCCGATGCGGGGTTTTTCGTTTCAGGCAGAAAGTTTTTCCACGAACATCGATTTTCGATGCAGAGCAAACCGGGAGTGTCGCGATGAAGTTGTATTCGCAGAAGGACGTCGACAAGAAGGTGCTGCGCGGCGCGCGCATTTGCGTGCTGGGCTATGGCAGCCAGGGACGCGCGCATGCGCTGAACCTCAAGGACAGCGGGTTTGACGTCGTCATTGGCGTCCGCAAGGGTGACAGCTGGAAGAAGGCGAAGAAGGACGGTCTGCCGGTGGCAGAGCCCGCCGCAGCAGTGGCCGGCGCCGACCTGGTTGCCATGCTCGCGCCCGACCTCGCACAGAAGTCCCTGTACCAGGCGGTCGTGGGCAACCTCAAGGAAGGCGCTACGCTGCTCTTCGCCCACGGCTTCAACATCCACTTCAAGCAGATCAAGCCGCGCAAGGATCTCGACGTGGTGCTCATCGCCCCGAAAGGTCCCGGCGATCTGGTGCGGCGGCAGTACCAGCAGGGCCGCGGAGTGCCCTGCCTGATCGCAGTCTTCCAGGATGCCTCGCGCAAGGGCTTCGCCAAGGCCCTCGCCTACGCGCACGGCATCGGCGGTACCCGCGGTGGAGTACTGCAGACCACGTTCGCCGAGGAGACCGAGACGGACCTGTTCGGTGAGCAGGCCGTGCTTTGCGGCGGCGCCACCGAACTCGTGGTCAAGGGCTTCGAGACGCTGGTCGAGGCCGGCTATCAGCCGGAGGTCGCCTACTTCGAGTGCATGCACGAGCTCAAGCTCATCGTCGACCTGCTGCACGAGGGTGGGATCTGGAAGATGCACAAGTTCATCTCCGAGACCGCGAAGTACGGCGATCTCACCCGCGGACCGCGCGTCGTCAACAGCCGCACCAAGGCCGAGATGCGCAAGATCCTCAAGGAAATCCAGCAGGGCAAGTTCGCCCGCCAGTGGATCCGCGAGAACGCCACCGGTCGACGGAAGTACGAGAAGCTGCTGCGCACCGACCTCGACCGCCAGATCGAGAAAGTCGGCTTCGAGCTGCGCGGCCGCATGCCCTGGCTCGACCAGGGCCGTTGACGGGCACGCGCGCGACCACCATCCAGGGGAGATGATCCGCCATGACTTCGAACGCCGAACGGGTAATGATCTTCGACACCACGCTGCGCGATGGCGAACAGGCGCCGGGCTGCAGCATGACGCAAGCCGAAAAGCTGCGGGTGGCGAAGGCGCTAGCCGAACTCGGCGTCGATGTCATCGAGGCGGGCTTTCCCGCGGCATCGCGCGGCGACTGGGAAGCAGTCAACGCCGTGGCGCGCGAGGTGCACGGGCCGATCATCTGCGGTCTTGCCCGCTGTGACCGCGAGGACATCGCCAAGGTGGCGAGCGCCGTGGCGCCGGCGGCCAAGCGCCGGATCCACGTGTTTCTCGCCACCAGCGCGATCCATCGCGAGTACAAGCTCAACATGGCGAAGGATGAAATCATCCGACGTGCCGTGGAGGGCGTGAAGATCGCTCGCGAGTACTGCGATGACATCGAGTTCTCGCCCGAAGACGCCTCGCGCACCGAACTCGAGTTCCTCGCGGAGGTGGTCGAAGCGGTGATCGACGCCGGCGCCACCACGGTTAACGTCCCCGACACGGTCGGCTACACCGTGCCGCACGAGTTCGCGGAGTTGTTCCGCTACCTGCGCAAGAACGTGCCCAACATAGAGCGGGCGCGGCTCTCGGTGCACTGCCATGACGATCTCGGCATGGCAGTGGCCAACAGCCTGATGGCGGTGGTCGCCGGCGCTCGGCAGATCGAGTGCACGATCAACGGCATCGGCGAGCGCGCGGGCAACTGCTCCCTCGAAGAGGTGGTGATGGCGCTGCGCACGCGCGAGACGTTCTTCAACGCCTGCACGCACATCAACTCGCAGCGTCTCTATCCGGTCTCGCGGCTGGTTTCCAGCATCACCGGCATGCCGATACCGCGCAACAAGGCGGTGGTCGGCGAGAACGCCTTCGCGCACGAGTCCGGCATCCACCAGCACGGGATGCTCAAGCACGCCAGCACCTACGAGATCATGCGGCCACAGGATGTCGGCCTCACACGCTCAAGCCTGGTGCTCGGCAAGCACAGCGGCCGGCACGCCTTGCGCGAGCGCATCCGCGAGCTCGGCTTCACGCTCGAGGATGGCGAGTTCGAGCGCGTGTTCACGGAGTTCAAGGCGCTCGCCGACAAGAAAAAGGAACTCTTCGACGGCGACATCGAGGCGCTGGTGCTGCGCGCCGAGGAAGGCGACGCCGGTCCGTGGAGCCTCGCGGCGCTGCAAACCACCTCCTCGGTGGCCGGCGGCGGGCACGCCACGGTGACGCTGCAGAACGCGGACGGTTCGCGGGTCGAGCGCAGCGCAAGCGGCGACGGCCCCGTCGATGCGGCGTTCAAGGCCATCGAGGAAGCCACCGGTGTGCATCCGGTGCTGCAGAAGTTCGAACTGCGCAGCCTTTCCGAGGGCGAGGACGCCCAGGGCGAGGCGGTGGTGTACGTCAATTTCAACGACCGCAGCTACCGTGGCGCCAGCGTGACCACCGATATCGTCGAATCGGCGACGCGGGCATTTCTCGAGGTGATCAACCGCATCGAGACGGCGCAGCGCGCGCAGGCGGCCTGAGCGGGCCGCCGATCACCGCCGACCCCCCCATTCCCGGCCAACGCCCGCTGGCCCCGCACTCACCCCAAGGTACACATGTCCGCACCCAAGACGATGTTCGAGAAGGTCTGGTCGGCCCACGAGGTCGTTCCGGAAACCGCCGACACCCCGGCCATCATTTTCATCGATCTGCACCTCACTCACGAAGTCACCTCGCCGCAGGCCTTCTCACTGCTGCGCGAACGCGGACTGCGGGTCCGTCGACCCGACCTCACGCTCGCCACCATGGACCATGCGACGCCCACCCGCACCGAGCAGGTGTTCGGCGGCGCACCCATCACCATCGACTCGGCGGCGCGGCAAATCCGGCAACTCGAGGCCAACTGCGCCGACTTCGGCATCGAACTGCTCGGGCTACAGGACGCGCGTCGCGGCATCGTCCACATCATCGGACCGGAACTCGGGGTCACGCAGCCGGGAAAGACCATCGTCTGCGGTGACAGCCACACCTCCACCCACGGCGCCTTCGGCGCGCTGGCCTTCGGGATCGGCACCACCGAGGTCGGTCACGTGCTGGCGACGCAGTGTCTGCTGCAGAAGAAGCCGCGGACCTGCGCCATCGAAGTCGCCGGTCGGCTGCAGCCCGGCGTGACGCCAAAGGATCTGATCCTCGCGATCATCGGCAAAGTCGGTGTCTCCGGCGGCACCGGCCATGTGTTCGAGTATCGCGGTGAGGCCATCTGCGCGATGTCGATGGACCAGCGCATGACGGTCTGCAACATGTCGATCGAGGCGGGCGCTCGGGCTGGCATGATCGCCCCGGACGACACCACCTTCGCCTATCTCGCCGATCGTCCGCGGGCACCGCGTGGCGCCGACTGGCAGGCCGCCCTCGCCCGCTGGCGGACTCTGCCCAGCGATCCCGGTGCGAGCTTCGATCAGAGCGTGCAGATCGATGCAGGGGCCCTCGAGCCGATGGTCACTTACGGAACCAACCCGGGCATGGTGGCGCCGGTCACGGGCAACGTGCCGGATCGGCGCGGCGATCCCGTGTTCGATGCAGCCCTGCGTTACATGGGGCTCAACCCCGGCGAGCCGATCCGCAATGCGCCCGTCAACGTGGTGTTCATCGGCAGTTGCACCAACGGCCGGCTCTCCGACCTGCGTGCGGCGGCTGCAGTGCTCCGCGGCCATAAGGTCGCAGGCGGAGTGCAGATGCTGGTAGTTCCCGGATCGCAGGAGGTCAAGCGGCTCGCCGAGGCCGAGGGTCTCGACGAGGTGTTCCGGGCCGCTGGCGCCGAGTGGCGCGAGTCGGGCTGCTCGATGTGCCTTGGCATGAACGGCGACACGGTCGGCAAGGGCGAGTACTCGGTGAGTACCAGCAACCGCAACTTCGAAGGCCGACAAGGGGTTGGCGCGCGCACTCTGCTTGCCAGCCCCGAAACCGCCGCCGCCTCGGCCATCCGCGGCCGCGTCACCGATCCGCGGGAGTTCCTGCACGCATGAAACCGATCACCATCATCCGTTCACGCACCGTCGTGATGCCCTCCACCAACATCGACACCGACCAGTTGGTTCCGGCCCGCTTCCTCACCACCACTTCCCGCGAGGGGCTCGGCAAAGCGCTCTTCGCCGACTGGCGCTACGATGCCGAGGGCAAGCCGCGGCCGGATTTCATCCTCAACCGGCCGGAGGCCACCGGCTGCCGGATTCTGGTGGCCGGTCGCAACATCGGCTGCGGATCTTCGCGCGAGCACGCCCCATGGGCATTGGTCGACTACGGCTTCGAGGCGGTGATCAGCACAGGCATTGCCGACATCTTCCGCAACAACTCTCTCAAGAACGGACTGCTGCCTGTAGTGGTCGACGAGGACACCCACGGTTGGCTGCTTGCCAATCCCGGGGCGGAGGTGCAGATCGATCTCGCAGCCGCGAGCGTACAGCTGCCGGGCCGCCCGCCCGTCAGTTTCCCCATCGAGCCATTCGCCCGGTACTGCCTCCTGAACGGCGTCGACGAGCTCGGTTACCTGCTGTCGCAGGACTCCGCCATCAAGGCCTACGAGCGGCGGCGCGTCGCATGAAGGGGCGGATCGCGGTGCTCGGCGGTGATGGTATCGGCCCGGAGGTGGTCGCCGAGGCGGTGCGCGTGCTCGAGGCAGTGGCTGCGCGGTACGGTCATGACCTCACTCTGGAGCCACTGCCTTTCGGCGGCGTTGCCATCGACGCCTTTGGCGACGGGCTGCCGGAGTCCACGCTGCGAGGCTGCCTCGCGGCCGATGGGGTGCTGCTGGGGGCGATTGGCGGCCCAAAATGGGGTCCCGATGCTCCGGTCCGACCGGAGGCAGCGCTGCTGCGGCTGCGTGCCGAGCTCGGCGTCTACGCCAACCTGCGGCCGATCGCCGTGCAGAAGGCACTGCGCGACGCCTCGCCGATAAAGCCGGAGTATCTCGACGGCGTGGATCTGCTGTTCGTGCGGGAACTGACGGGGGGTATCTACTTCGGCCGCAAATGGCGCGAGGGCGATCGAGCGGTCGACGAATGCGCCTACACGGTGGCCGAAATCGAGCGCATCACGCGTGTCGCCGGCAGGCTGGCAATGAAACGGCGGCGGTACATCACGCAGGTCGACAAGTCGAACGTGCTCGAGACCTCGCGCCTGTGGCGCGCGGTCAGCGAGCGGGTGATTCGCACCGAGTTCCCGCAGGTCCGCATCGAGCACATGTTCGTCGACGCGGCGTCGATGCACCTGATCCGCCGGCCCAGGGATTTCGACGTCATCCTCACGGAGAACCTTTTTGGCGACATCCTTACCGATGAGGGAGCCATGCTCGCCGGTTCGCTCGGCGTGCTCCCCTCGGCCGCACTCGGCGAGGCGCGACGCGGCCTCTATGAGCCGATCCACGGCTCCGCCCCCGATATCGCCGGGCGTGGAATCGCCAACCCCTGCGGTACCATCCTGAGTGCGGCGCTGCTGCTGCGGCACTCTCTAGGTCTCGAGGCCGAGGCACTCGCCATAGAGACCGCCGTCTCGAAAGCTTTGGCCGGCGGTGCGCGCACCGCTGACATCGCGGGCTCGATGGATCGGACGTTGTCGACCCGCGAGATGGGCGACGCCGTGCTCAGCGCGCTTCCCGGCTGAGAGATCCATGCCGCCCAGGGGGCGGGCGGGCAACCCGCCCCGCCCCTGGCGAGAAGCTCGACGCTGGCACTCTCAGTGGACCCGTGCGAGGCCGGCCGCGAGGTCGGCGCGCAGATCCTCCGCAGTCTCGATACCAATGGACAGCCGCAGCAAACCGTCGACCAGCCCGGCTGCCTCCCGGGCCGCGGGTTCCATGGCGGCGTGGGTCATGGAGGCCGGATGGGCGATCAGGCTCTCGACGCCGCCCAGCGACTCCGCCAAAGAAAACAACTGCAGGCCGCTGAGGAAGTCGCGCACGGCGTCTGTACCACCGTGCAGTTCAAGGCTGATGATCGCACCGAAGCCGCGTTGCTGGCGCCGCGCGAGTGCATGGCCCGGGTGGCTGGCCAGGCCGGGGTAGTGCACGTGCCGCACCGCCGACTGCGCGGCCAGCCAGGCGGCCAGCGCGTTGGCGTTTGCCTCGTGCAGGGCAACACGCGAATGCAGAGTACGCAGACCGCGCAGCGTGAGGAAGCTGTCAAAAGCCGAACCGGTCATGCCGAGGGCGTTCGCCCACCATGCCAGCTGTGCAGCGTCCTCGGCGCTCGCCGCAACCACCGCGCCACCGACCACATCGCTGTGCCCGTTGATGTACTTGGTGGTTGAATGCACCACAAGATCAGCCCCCAGCGACAAAGGGTTCTGCAGGGCTGGTGACAGGAACGTGTTGTCCACCACCGACTTCGCGCCCGCGCGCCGCGCCAGCGCCGCCACCGTCTCGATGTCGGTGATGCGCAGCAGCGGGTTGCTCGGGGTCTCGATCCAGCACAGCGATGCCGGGTGCTGCAGCGCGGCGGCCAGTGCGTCAGGGTTGCCGAAGTCGACGAAATCCACGCGGAAATCGCCGCGGCGATGCCAGGCCGACAGCAGGCGAAACGTACCGCCGTAACAATCGTGCGGTGCGACGATCCGCGAGTGCAGCGGCAGGATCTGCCCCACCAAGGCGATCGCGCCCATGCCGGACCCGGTGATTACCGTCCCCCGGCCACCCTCGAGCTCGTTGATCGCCTCGGCGAGCAGGTCGCGCGTCGGATTTCCGGAGCGCGAATAGTCGTACCTGCCTTTGACGCCGAACTCGGGGAAGACGTAGGTGGAACTCAGATGCAAGGGCGGCACCACCGCACCGGTATGGGGGTCGGTTTCGAGCCCGGCGCGGACTGCCTTGGTTCGTGGATCCAGCGCGCGCGTCATGTGTTCACCTCAAGGGTTTGAGTAACCAGATTCCCAAGGTCGGCAGGCCCCTTGAGGAACGTGTCGTGGCCGTAGAGCGAGGACAGTTCGTGCAATTGCGCACGCGGCAGTCGGGCGCACATCGTCTGCATGTCGCAGAGCGGGACCAGCTGGTCCTCGCGGATCCCCACGGCCGTCACGGGCACGGCGATGCGCGAGGCGTCCACGGCGTGCAGGTCGATGGACTCGGACAGCACGAGGAAAGCGTCAGGCCGGTAGCGACGCGCGTAGTCCTCGCCCCGCGCCAGCAGATAGTCCTCGACGGGAAACACGAAACGCCCACCCTGCTCCCGCGGTTCCGCCGTGAACCGGGCGGCGAACTCCTCGGGGCTGCGATATGTGGCCATGGCGAGCGCGCGGGCGAGTTCGAGACCACGCGCCGGTTGTCCGCTCTCGATACCGAAGCGGACGATGCGCCGCTGCAGGCTGCGCCAGGCGGTGGCCATCGGGTGCGCGCGGTCGGCGGCGCTGATCACCATCAGGCGCGATACCCGCTCGGGATGACGCTCGCCGAATGCCAACGCGACCATGCCGCCGTAGGATGCGCCGACGATCGCGTGCAGAGTCCTGATGCCGAGGTGATCGAGCAGGCGCCGCAGCAGCTCGGCCTGATCGCGGGTCGAGACAGCGGGGAATGCGCCGCCGTCCCGCGGTCCGTCGGTGTCGCCGCTGCCGCCGAGGTAGTCGAACGAAAGGATGCGCAAGCGAGCGGCATCGATGGCCTCGCCGGGACCCACCATCCGCGGCCACCAACCGGCGGTGGAATCGTCCAGCCCGTCGATGGCGAACACCCGCCGATGCGCCGAGATGCCACCGAGCACGACGACGACCGGCGCTTCGCGGGGCCCCACCAGGCGCCACCCGATACGCAGCCCAGAGAGCTCTGCCCCGTGGTGCAGAGCTACCGGCTCCGCGCACTCGAGCACGCCCTCGCGGGCCCTCGACAGGTCGACGGCTGCCGCGCGGACGGCGGGCGCGGCGGCCAAGCTTTCGACGGCAACCATGTGCAACCTCAGGCCCGCGGTTACTCCGATGCAGCGCCCGCGGCGACGCGGGTGAGTCGATGTCCATCAGGCCCCGCGGGCCAGCCACTTCGACCGCTCATCTGACGCGTCCCGCC
>JBILMF010000191.1:0-4645 GCA_044375655.1 Steroidobacteraceae bacterium
GCCGTCGACGGCGAGGCCACAGTGGTCGAACGTGTTCTCGCGCAGATGGAACGGGTCGATCGCATCTTTTCAGGCAAGGGCCGACGCGTGGGCTCTTGGCACGCCGGCATCAACCCGTTCACGTTCTTCGCGGGTCGTGCCCTCGATGACATCGACCGCTGGAACGGCATCGCATTCGGCAGTCCGCGGTACGCCCACTTCCATCTCTGCGGTGCGCTGCCCGGGGATATCTGCGGTCAGGTGTTCGACCCAACGATCCGCTTCGACGATGAGCCACTGTGGCAGGACGGCCTGCTGACGGCGCTGCGAACTCCACGCCTCGCCGAGCTGGCAGCGCAGCTCGGGGTCACCGCCGACTCACTGTTTAGCCGCCGGGAAATCGGAGTCCCGCTGTGAAGCGCAAGCTGCCGACCTCAAAACCGAAGGTCGCGGAGCGGAAGGTGGCGGGGCGGACGCGTCGACCCACAAGGGGCAGCGATCGCCTCAAGCCCGCATTGTCCGCAAAGCCCGCCCGGACCCCGGTCGGCACGCCGCGGACAACGCCGCGTTACGAGCAACTCAAGCGGGAGATCCTCGAGCGGATCGCCTCCGGAGAGTGGGGCGGCGGCCTGCGACTGCCCTCCGAGTTCGAGCTCGTGAAGCAGTACGGGATGTCGCGTATGACCATACACCGCGCGCTGCGGGAGCTGTCGGTCGAGGGTGTGCTGTCGCGCCGCAAGGGCATCGGCACCTTCGTGCTGCCGCCGGCGCCGCGCTCGGAGTTGCTGGCGATTCCCGACATCGCCGAGGACATCACCCGGCGCGGACACTCGCACCGCTGCCGCATCCTTGTACGCGAGGAGATGCGTGCGGATCTCAATCTGGCAACCTCGTTCCTGAGCACCGTGGGGATGCGACTTTTCCACTCGGTGATGGTGCACTCCGAGGGCAGTACGCCAATCCAGCTGGAGGAGCGCTACGTCAACCCCGCGTTCGCACCGAAGTACCTCGAGACCGACTTCGAACGGGTGACTCCGGCGCGCTACCTGCGTGAGCTCGCCGCGCCAACCGAGATCGAGAACATCATCTTTGCCGGTTTCCCCAATGAAACCCAGCGCAAGAGCCTGGAGATGCGGTCGGACGAGCCCTGCCTGCTGGTAATGCGCCGGACCTGGTTCAACGAACTCGTCGCCACGCGCAGCCTGTTCGTCTACCCGGCGGGCCGCTACAGCCTCGGCAGCCGCTATCAGGTCAACGCCGCCGGCATGCCGACGCGCTTCGTCTGATCAGTCTTTTCCGCCTGCTGCCTCGGCCTCGATCAGCTGCTTCAGCCGACGCCTGAACCGCGTCGGGCCGGAGTCGATGACGAGGTCGATATGCGCGCGGCGCGCGCTCTTCATGCCCTTGTGGACCGCCTCGAGGATGACCTTGTCTTCAAGGAAAGCACCGCGGACCGACTCGGCGAACATCGCGGATACGGCCCCGTCGCCGGGAGCGAAGTTGCGGGTCTGCATCCAGAAATAGTTGGTCCGCTCCGCATCGACCGGCGTGAGGAAGTTGTAGCTGTCCATCAGGAAAGTGTCGGGATGCAACCGCCCCTCCGGGCCGCCGGTGCCGGCCGGCGCAAAGATCGCGCGGATTGCCGCGAGGGAGGGAAAATGCACCGCGTACTCCTGCTTGCGGTCGGCTTTGCCGCTGAAGCGCACGAACTTGCGGTAGAACGGCGCCACCTCGCTATCGAGCATCCATCTCGAAACGACCATCCCGGACGGCAGCATCGTGTTCTCGAGCGGCGTCTGCCGGCAGGACGGGTCGCCGAAGGAGGACGGATGCACCCAGGCGACATGGGTTGGATCGAGCAGGTTGTCGGTGATGTAGCGGTAGTCGCACTCGACGATCATGCTGTCGGGCTCGGTGCGGCCCCAAGCCGAATCGTCGAAGTTGTCGATCCGGAAGATCTGCGCCGGGTCCGCGAGGTCGGCCCGGCCCATCCAGATCCACACGAAGCCGTAGCGCTCCTGCACCGGGTAGCTGCGCACGGCGGCGCGATCGGGTATGGGCTGGCTCCCCGGAACCCTGAGGCAGCGGCCGGTCGACTCGAACACCATGCCGTGGTAGCCGCACTCGACCGTGTCGTCGATGAGGCGCCCCATCGACAGCGGCAGTTTGCGGTGCGGGCAGGCATCCTCGAGGGCGGCAACGCTGCCATCGCGGCGTCGAAAGAGGACTACCGGCTCATCGAGCAGCCGGACTGCCGTCAGCCGCGGGCCGACTCTGGCCGAAATTTCCGCGACATACCAGGCGTTCCTCAAATACATGAAACCTCCTTCACTACCCCGCCGCGAGGAAAACGTCCGCCGGTCGGCCGGCACGTCCACACGGAATGCGCTAGGCCCATAACCAACCGGAATTGGCTTTTTATATACTTAATGGACATAGTACATACAAGGGTGGGTCGAGATTCAGGGACCGGTGACAAGGTCCGATTTTTCCCAAGGGAGCGGAAATGGCATGAACAGCAAACACAGTCGGGTGATGGTTCTCGTCGCGGCCGCAGTGGCTGCAGCGCTAGAACCCATGGCCCATGCGGCGGACGATCTCGAGGAAATCATCGTCACTGGTACTCGGCGTTCCGACGTCACCGTGCTGACCAGCCAGATTCCGGTCGACATCGTCTCCGATTCCGCGCTGGCTGCAAGCGGCAACCTGTCGCTGGTCCAGTCCATGCGCTCGCTGTTGCCTTCCGCGAGCTTCGCGCAGACCGGCGGCGTGATCGGCTCGCGTCTGGCGCAGTCGATATCGCTGCGCGGGCTGCCCGCAGGCAACACGCTGGTGCTCGTCAACGGCAAGCGGCGCACGGTATCGCCGAAGATCAGCTTCGGCAACGAGTGGAGCCGCGGCCAGCAACCGGTCGACCTCAATGACATTCCGCAACCGGCGGTTGCACGCGTCGAGGTGCTGCGCGACGGTGCCTCTGCACAGTACGGTTCCGATGCCATCGCGGGCGTGGTCAACGTGGTGCTGCGGGGCAACGAACCCGGCGCCTCGTTGTCGGCGTCCGTCGGCCAGTTCTATCGCGGCGACGGCCTCACCCGCAGCATCGAGGGCTGGTACACCGCGGGTCTGGGCGACGACGGCTTCATCAACTTCTCGCTGGCGGCTCGCAACGGCGAGCGCACCGATCGCGACAACCCCGACGCCCTCACCTACTACTTCCCCGGCGATCCGCGTGAGTCGACCGTCAACAAGAACTACGGCTTCTACGGCAACCCGGAGTCGGAAGCCGCCTCGATCGGCTTCAACGGCGAACTGCCGCTCGCCAATGGCATTACGGCCTATGGCTTTGGCACCTACAGCTACCGCGAGGCAATCGCGCTGTATCGCATCACGCCGAACTCCAACGGCAACGTCCGCGCGCGTTTCCCGGACGGCCAGATGTCGAATCCGATCTATCGGTTCAACAATTACGACCTCGTGCTCGGCGCCAAGTGGGGCGACGTGGCAGACGGTGAGTTCGATTTCAGCGTGCAGCACGGCAGCGGCGAGAACGAGAACGAGTTCCGCAACGCGCAGGCGGCGAGCTATGGCGCGGCGAGCCCGACCAATTTCGATCTCGGCACCTACCTGAGCAACCAGACCACGCTGCAGGTCGACTACACCCGCGATCTTCAGGTGAGCTACAGCGCCGCTCCGCTGACGCTCTCCGCCGGCGTGGGCTACCGCGAGGAGGAGTTCGGCATCGACGCCGGCGATCCCTTCTCCTACGGCAACGGCGGAGTAGTGATCGCCGATGGCCCGAACGCCGGCCGCCTGCCCTCGCCCGGGTCCACCGATTTTGCCGGGCTGCGTCCGCAGGATGCCGGTCGTTATGACCGTTCGGTATCGAGCGTGTACCTCGGGCTGGAGCAGAAGTTCACCGACCGTCTGCAGGCCGGTGCTGCCGTGCGCTACGAGGATTTCTCCGACTTCGGCTCGGCGAGCACTGGCAAGCTGTCGGCACGCTACGACTTCAGCGACCGGGTAGCGCTGCGCGCGAGCGTCAGCAACGCCTTCAAGGCGCCGTCAATGGGTCAGGTCGGCGCATCGAGCACCACCGCAGTATGGGTTTTTCCGGCAACCGGAGCGCCCTTCCTTGCGGTGCGCGGCTTCTACCCGGTCAACAGCCCGGTTGCGCGGGCACTCGGCGCGTCGTCGCTCACACCCGAAGAGTCGGAGAACCTTTCGGTGGGTCTCGTGCTCAGGCCGACCGACAATCTCTCGCTGACCGCGGACTGGTACCAGATCGACGTTTCCGACGTCATCCTGCCGATCGACACACTGCTCGGCCCCGCGGTCACCGGCATCCTCGCCGCCAACGGAGTTCGTGACGTCACCGGTGTCGGCTTCTTCGCCAACCAGGCCGATACCCGCACACGCGGTGTCGATCTGGCGGCACGCTACTCGCTCGATCTCGCCTCTGCCGGCAGCCTCAGCCTGTCCTTCTCGGCGAACTTCAACGACCATGAGATCACGACGATCAAGCCGAACCCTCCGCAACTCGCCGGGGCTTCGCTGACGCTGGTCGGTCGTCAGTCGCGCGGCTATCTCACCGAGTGGGCGCCGAAGGACAAGCTGGTCGGTGCGGTACGCTATGAGCGCGGTCCATTCGACATCAATCTCAGCGCCA
>JBILMF010000053.1:0-17328 GCA_044375655.1 Steroidobacteraceae bacterium
CCACGGCGAATTGGTGAAGCGCACCTCGCCCTCGCCCAGCGGGCAGGCCACGGCGAAACTCGCCCCGCGAAGCTTGTCGGCGTCTATGCCGCCGGCAGCGAGGAAGGCGCGAACGGCGTCGGCAAAGTGCGCGTGCTCGGCGGCGGCCAGCGTCGCGCGCAGCCGCAGCCGCCCCCCCGGCGGTTCCGCCTGCGCATCGTGGATCGCGAAGCGGGCATTGGTGCCGCCGACGTCACCCACCAGCAGGAAGCGGGCGCTGGTGCCGGCGAGGTCACCCGCCAGCGGCGTCATGGCAAGGCCTCGAGACGGACCGCGAAGCCGCCGCCCGCAGCGACCGGAATCTGCCAGCGGTCGCCCCGCATGGCATAGCGCTCCTCGATGAGGATCGCATGCGGATCGGTATCCCAGTGCGCCGTCACACCATCCCGATAGAGGCGCGCCCGGTAGCGTCGGCCGGGCTCGAGGAAATCGAGCGCGACCGATAGCGTGCGCGGCCGCTCATCGCCGACGCCACCGACATACCAGTCCTCGCTGTGGCGGTCCTTACGGGCCACGGTCACGAAGTCGCCAATCTCGCCGTCGAGCACCAAGGTCTCCTGCCAGTCGACAGGCACATCCTTGATGAACTGGAACGGCCCGGGGTAGCGGGCATAGTTCTCGGGCAGGTCGGCTGCCATCTGGATCGGGCTGTAGATGACGAGGTAGAGGGCGAGTTGCTTGGCGATGGTCGACTGGAACCGCTGGCCGTTGCGGCCGGTCAGGCTAAGCACCCCAGGTGTGAAATCCATCGGACCGGAAAGCATGCGGGTGAAGAAGAGATTTGCCTCGTGCTCCGGCGGGTTGGGCGGCGCGCCCCAGGCGTTGTACTCCATGCCGCGCGCACCCTCGCGCGCCACCCAGTTGGGATAAGTACGCCGCAGGCCGGTGTCCTTGATCGGCTCGTGCGGGTTGATGGCGATGCGACGCTTTGCCGCCTCGGTAACCACCAGCAGATGGTGGCGCGACATCGCCTGGCCGTCATGCCACTCGAAGCGGAAGCTGCCGTCGGCATCGCGGAACTTGGCACCACCGGCATCGGCGACATAGCCCGTCTTGATCGCCTCGATGCCAAGGCGCGCGCTCAGATCGAGTGCGGCCCCGAGCTGCTCCTCGTAGTGCGAGGCAAAGCCCGAGGTTTCGTGATGACCCATAAGCCGCACGCCCTTGCTGCGCGCATAGTCCGCGACCACCGCAAGGTCGAAGTCCGGGTAGGGCTCGGTGAAACTGAACGAATCGCCGTTGGCGAACCAGTCGGCGTCCCATCCGCGGTTCCAGCCCTCCACGAGTACGCTACGGAAACCGTTGGCCGCCGCGAAATCGATGTAGCGGCGCGCGTTGGCCGTGGTGGCCCCGTGGCGCGGACCGCTCGCCCAGCTCTCGGTGTCGAGATGCAGGCTCCACCAGATGCCGACGTACTTGTGCGGCTTCACCCAGGACACATCGCCGAGCACATTGGGCTCGTTGAGGTTCAGGATGAGGTCCGACATGTAGAGGCCCGCCGCGCGCTCTGCGATCTGCAGGGTACGCCAGGGCGTCACGAACGGCGCGCTGCGCTTGACCCGCGCTCCCTGCGCCGCCGGCGACAGCGTCGCCTTGAAGAGCGTGCCTTCGACACGCCGCAGCCAC
Source organism: Steroidobacteraceae bacterium (assembly GCA_044375655.1). Classification (GTDB taxonomy): domain Bacteria; phylum Pseudomonadota; class Gammaproteobacteria; order Steroidobacterales; family Steroidobacteraceae; genus UBA964. Next base: position 1,666 of record JBILMF010000053.1, read on the forward strand.
ATCGCCGAGTAGTCGACCAGCGCCGCCTCGTGCACGGCGACATGCAACCCGTCGGTGGTGCGGAAAGTCGCCGGCGTATGGGCCTGACCCACCTCGGCGGCACGGGTGGTGTTGTAAAGGTACTCGTAGCGGTTCCATTCACCCGCCGGGATCCACCACGCCGTCGCGGCATCCACCAGCGCAAACTCGGTCAACTCGTCGGTGATGTTCACGGCGCGCAGCGCCGCCTGCTCGGGGAACTCGTAGCGGAACCCGAGACCGTCATCGAACACACGGAACACCACCGTCAGCTCACGGCCAGCCGACGCGGGCACCGGAGGCTTGGACTCGCGCAGACGCAACCGCAACTCATTGTGGCGGTCGCGCACGAAGCGCCGCTCGCCCCAGGGCTGCTCCCAGGTACTGTCGCGCGATTGCGTCGTGCTTTCGACGAGGATGAAGTTGCGCTCGAGCTTCGGTGCATCGGCAAGGATGAAGCCAAGCCGCGAGTCGCCGACCACCGCTCGTCCACGACGATCGACGCGATAGGACACCCGACCCTCGCCATTGATGGCGACCGTCACGCGCAGTACTCCACCCGGGGAGTCGACCGCAGCCACATCGGCGGCGCAGAGTGATGGCGGGAACAGGGCGACGAGCAGACCCAGCAGCAGCAGCGCGGGCGCCGCGGCTCGGCTGCGAACTGCGGCTCGGCTGCGCGAGGTAACGTCCGCGTCGCAGATCATCGACCGCCCTCCGCGCGCGTGGCGGTGGCGGCGCAGACGGCAAAACCGAGTGCTGGCAGCCTGACTCGCAGACTGCCGGGAGCGCTTGCCGCCGGCGCGCACTCACCCTCCAAGGCCGTGAAGCCCAGCGAGACTGTTTCCACCTGCACCGGCACGTCGATCGGCGATCGTGCGGTATTGAAGGCGAGGAGGTACTCACGTCCGCTCACCGGATCGAAGCGCGACACGGCGAACACGCCCGGCCTGCCCTCGGTGTAGCGACGGGTCACCTGCAGGCCTGAGTGCAGCGCCGGATGCGCGGCCCGCAGCGTCGCGAGGCGCGAGATCAGACGGTACAGCGGATGCTCCATGTCGAAATGACTGTCCGCGTGGGTGGCCGTGGTGCCAAGCACAGGCTGCGCGAGGTACTCGGGGACGGCGCTCGCGAACAGCGGCTGGCGCGCCGACTGGTCACCGCCGAGACCCACGAAGCCCTGCTCGTCGCCGGAGTACAGGGTCGGTACGCCGCGCAGGGTCAGCAGCATGGCGTGCGCGAGCTGCACCCGCGCCAGCGCTTCCTCCCGGCCGATACCTGGCTGCCGGCGGTAGACGAAGTGCGCAAAGCGACCGAAGTCGTGATTGCTGATGAAGGTCGGTAGCTGCAGCGCCGTCTGCGCGCCACCCTCATAGATCACATCATCAGCAAACAGCCGCGCGAGCGTCTCCGTGCCGGCATTGCCGGCGACCGTCTCGCGCACCGCTGCGGCGAAGGCGAAGTCGAGCACCGTCGGCAGCGCAGCACTGCGCGTGTAACGGGCAAGCAGCGAGGTATCGGTTGGCGAATCGGTGAACACCTCGCCAAAGATGTGGAAATTGGGGATGCCCCGCGCGTGGGCGCGCTCGAGCATGGCAGGTGCGAACGCCCGCCAGAACTCGTCGTTCACATGCTTGGCGGTATCGATCCGGAAGCCGTCGATACCGTAGCGGTCGATCCAGCCGCCGAAGATGTCGATGAAGCCCTGCACCACGCGCGGGTTCTCGGTCATGAGATCGTCGAGGCCGACAAAGTCGCCCATGTCATTGCTCTCGCCCGAGAAGGTGGTATTGCCGCGGTTGTGATACCAGATGGGGTTGTTGAGCCAGGCAGGAACCTTGACGTTCTCCTCGCCGGGAGGGACGAATGGCGTATAGGCGAAGTCGGGGCGGACCAGGCGGGCGAAGTTCTCCACGGTCTGGTGCCGCGGGCCATCTCCGGCGAAGCCGGCATTGATCGGCTCGCCATCGAGGCCGCCGCGTCGGGTGTACGGAAATTCGGCTCGCGCGCGATAGGGGCATTCGCTCGTCGGGCACTCGCGGTAGGCGATCACATCGGCCGTGTGGTTGGTGATGATGTCGAGATAGATCTTCATGCCCCGCGCATGTACGGCCGCGACCAGCTCCTGCATCTCGCGCTCGCTGCCGAAGTGCGGATCGACAGTGGTGAAGTCGGTGATCCAGTAGCCGTGATACCCGGCCGACTCCTGACCCGGGCCGCCCTGCACCGGCTTGTTCTTGTAGATCGGTCCCAGCCAGATCGCGGTAGCGCCGAGGCCCTGTATGTAGTCGAGGCGCGATATCAGGCCGCGCAGATCGCCACCGTTGTAGAAACCCTTGGAGGTCGGATCGAAACCCGTACGCAGCCGATCGCCCGCAAGACCACCTCGATCGTTGGTCGGGTCCCCGTTTTCGAAGCGGTCAGGGAGCAGGAAATAGACCACTTCACGTTCCGGCGGCCGCGTACGCACTTGCTCCGGTGCGGCGATCGTCGGGGGCGGACCTATGGACGCCAGAGCCAGCAGCGCGACCAAAGATTTCAGCGGCGAAAAAACCACATCTGCTCGCATCGCTTTACCCGGGTTCGGTGAGGGGACGTTGTTGCATTGAACCGGATATGCCGCCGCCGGCGCCACAGGCGTGCATACGTTTTCATCGAATGCAATCGTATGCATGGATTGCAGGGGATTTCGCGGCACGCCTACGATCATCGCTGCGGTGTTCCGTCACCGCAAATACACGAAAACAAGGGGGACTCCAGCACATGGTCACGCGCTACGCGTCGTCGAACCCGTCTCATATTAGCCACGGGAACCGTCAGCCAGGGCAACGACCCGGCCGCTCTGCCCTGTCACTGGCCGTCGGCCTTACGCTGGCTGCGCCGGTAGCGCTGCAAGCGCAGACCGCCGGCAAACAGGCCGACGAACTGCAGGAGATCGTCGTCACCGGCTTCCGCGCCAGCCTCGAGAGCGCCATCGCCGCCAAGCAGGCCAACTCGAGCATCGTCGAGGTGGTGTCGGCCGAGGATATCGGCAAACTGCCCGACACGAGTATTGCCGAGGCCATCTCCCGACTTCCGGGCCTGACATCACAGCGTGCCGAAGGCCGTGCCTCCGCGATCAGCCTGCGCGGCACCGATCCGGGCTTCTCCACGGCGCTGCTCAATGGCCGCGAGCAAGTGAGCACCGGCGACAACCGCAGCGTCGAGTTCGATCAGTACCCGTCGGAACTGCTCAACTCGGTGGTCGTCTACAAGACGCCCGATGCCGCCCTCGTCGGACAAGGCCTCGCCGGGACCATCGACCTGCGCACGGTGCGTCCCCTCGACTACGGGAAGCGCGCGATGGCAGTCAATCTGCGTCGCGAGATGAATGGCAACGACAATCTCGGTGCCGACTCCGAAGACAACGGCTACCGGGCGAGCTTCTCCTATATCGGTCAGTTCGCCGGCGATACGATCGGTCTCGCCTTCGGTTACGCCCGGCTCGACTCGCCGCTCGCCACCCGCGCCTTCGGCACCTACGAGCCGTGGGAAGACGTCGCTGGCAACCAGTGGGCACCCGGCCTCAACGTCGGCATCCCGGCCGGGACGCGCATCACGAAGGGCATGAAGGTGCGCTCGGACATGGGCTCGACGGTCCGTGACGGCCTGATGGGCGTGCTGCAGTTCAAGCCCAGCGACACCTACAGCGGTACGATCGACCTCTACTACTCCACGATGGAGCAGACCAACAATGCCCGCAGCCTCGAGGTCAACCTCGGCGGCTATCCCGGGCCCTGCTGCGACGGCACGTTCGCCCCGGGCACACCGTTCGGCTACCAGAACGTCACCATCAGCAACGCCACGGTAGTCGCCGGCACGCTGCGCAACGTCGTGCCGCTCGCCCGCAACTTCCTCTTCACCACCGACGACGAAATCCTCGCCGGCGGCTTCCGCAACGAGTTCACGCTTTCGGAAACCTGGTCGATGGTCGCCGATGTCAGCTACTCGAAGGCGACGCGCGAACAGGACCAGTTCGAGGTGAACGCGCAGTACAAGCCGGTCAACGCGCCGGCCGGTGCGCCACGCAACGTCTACGACACGGGCACCTTCACGCTGCGCGGATCCAACGACATGCCCTCGCTCTCCTTCACCCGCAACTACGCCGATGCCGCGCAGGTGCAGGTCGGGCCTACGATCTACGGCGCCGGCTACACCAAGGCGCCCGAAGTCGTCGACGAACTCTCGTCGGTGCGCTTCGATGTCACCCGCAACGCGGAGCTCGGCTGGTTCAGCAAGGTGACGGGCTCGCTCAACTACGCGGACCGCACCAAAGACAAGAAGTCGCCGGAGGCCGGCCTAGGCACAAAGGGCGACGGCTACTTCGCGGTGCAGTCGCAGTACCTGCTGGCGCCGATGAACCTCGGCTATGCGGGCGCCGGCCAGGCACTCGCCTGGGACGTGATGGGCGTACTCGGCGCGTACTACAACCCGATCAACTACGGGACACCGGAAACGTTGCCGTATCTCGCGCCCAAGTTCTGGACGGTCGAGGAGAAGACCTGGACCGGTTCGCTGCGCGGTGAGCTCGATCACGAGATCTCCGACAGCGTCACCCTCAAAGGCAGCGTCGGCGTGCAGATCATCCGCACCGACCAGAGCTCGTCCTCGTTCCTCGCCGCGAACGCCTACGGTCCGGCGCAGCAGATACTGCGAGTCGGCGACGGCAAGAGCTACACCGACTATCTGCCGCAGGTGAACCTTGCCTTCGTGATGTCCGACAACCAGGCGATACGCTTCGGTGTCGCACGCGAGATGGCCCGGCCGCGCATGGACCAGCTCAAGGCGACCGAGGAGAGCGGCTACGACCGCGCCACCGGCCGGCCGGGCGGCAGCGGCGGCAACCCGCGCCTCGACCCGTGGCGCGCCTGGGCGCTCGACCTGTCGTACGAGCGTTACTTCGACGGCCGCAAGGGGTATGTGTCGGCGGCGGCTTTCTACAAGAAGCTCTCCACCTACATCTACAATCAGACGACCTCAGGCTACGACTTCGCCAACCTCTTCGGCGCGACGCCCAACTCGTTCTTCGCACCGGGAATCACCAAGCTGCGCACCGGAGACTTCACGCGTCCGGTGAACGGTTCGGGCGGCACGCTGTGGGGTCTCGAGTTCGCGGCCTCCGTGCCTTTCGAAATGTTCGCGCCAGCCCTCGAGGGCTTCGGAGCAGTCGCGAGCTACTCGTACACGGACAGCAACATCGCGGTACGCGGCTCGATCAGCTCGCTGCCCGCCGGCAACATTCCGCTGCCCGGTCTCTCGGAGAACGTCTGGAGCACGACCCTGTACTACGAGAAGCATGGCTACAGCGCGCGCATCGCGGGCCGCTATCGCTCGGAATACATCGGCGAGGTGACCAACTTCGCCAACGAGCGTGGATTCCGCTACGTTCAGGACGACATGATCGTCGACGCGCAGCTGAGCTACGAGTTCGGCGAGGGTGCCCTGAAGGGACTGCAGGTGCTGCTGCAGGCCAACAACCTCACCAACGAGCCTTACATCGCTTACTCGCAGATCGAGGACCGGGTGCTCGACTTCCAGGAGTACGGCTCGCAGTACCTGGTCGGGGTCAACTACCGATTCTGAGTTTCCGACAACAACGACAACCACTGGCCGGGGCGTCTCGCCCCGGCTTTTTTTGGCTGCGCGAACCGTCGGGAAGACGGCCGGAGAGGTCTCGACAGCTGGAGGCCCTAGTTTTTCGCCAACCGCAGCAGACCGAAGAAGGCGCCGGCAACCGGCAAGCGCAGCTCGCCGTTGCCCGGTTCGATCGGCTCGAAGCCGTGGCCCGGCAGCGGCTCTGCCCGGCTGCCGAGCGGCAGCGCCAGCCTCGCCGGCGTGCTGCCGAAATTGAAGGCTGCAAGCAGCATCTGCCCAGCGTGTTCGCGCAGCAGCGCGATGGTGTCCGGCGGCGAGTCGAGCAGGCTCATGGAGCCGAATCGCAGCGCCGGCTGTGACTTGCGGAAGCGGATCATCGCGCGATAGCCGTTCAGCACCGAGCCGGGATCCGCCGCCTGGATGTTCACTGCACGGCTCCGGTGCTCCTCAGGCATCGGCAGCCAGGGCGCACCGGTGGTGAAGCCGCCTTGCGCGTCGGCTGCACTCCAGGGCATCGGCGTACGGCAGCCATCTCGACCTTTGAATGTCGGCCAGAAAGCCACGCCATAAGGGTCACGCAACGCCTCGCGGGGCAGTTCCGCCTCAGTGAGCCCGAGTTCCTCGCCCTGGTAGGTGCAGGCCGTGCCGCGCAGCGACAACAGGAAGGCGTTGAACAACCGCGCCCTGCCCGTCGCGTCGACGCCGTCCCGGGCCCAGCGCGATACCACACGAGCGACGTCGTGATTGCCCACCGCCCAGCACGGCCAGTAACCGGGTGCGCGCTCGGCCAGGGTCGCCAGCACTTCGCGGACATGCGCAGTGGAGAAACGCTCAACCAGCAGTTCGAAGCAGTAGGCCGAGTGCAGGCGTCGCCCGCCGAGTGTGTACTCATGTACCGCGGCGAACGGATCCTCGCAGGAGATTTCGCCGAGAGTCATCACGCCCGGGTATCGATCAACGAGTGCGCGCAGCCGCTCGACGAAGCCTAGCGTCTCCGGTTGCGTGTTGTCGTGCAGGTGGTACTGCGCGGCGTATGGGTTGTCGATGGTGAAGCCGCGACCTTTGCGTGCTTCTGGCGGCTTGGCCGGGTTGCTGCGCAAACGGGCGTCGTGGAAGCAGAAGTTGATGGCGTCGAGCCGGAACCCGTCGACCCCGCGGCGCAGCCAAAATTCGGCCTCCTCGAGCATCTGCGCGGCCACTGCGGGGTTGTGGTAGTTGAGGTCAGGCTGACTGACGAGGAAGTTGTGCAGATAGTACTGGCCGCGTCGCGGCTCCCACTGCCACGCCGAGCCGCCGAAGATCGACAGCCAGTTGTTGGGCGGCGTGCCATCGGCCTGCGGATCTGCCCAGACGTACCAGTCCGCCCGGGGATTGTCGCGGCTGCGGCGGCTTTCCTCGAACCACGGATGACGGTCCGAGCTATGGCTGAGCACCTGATCGACGATCACGCGGAGTCCGCGCCGATGGCTCTCGACGAGCAGCCGGTCAAAATCCGCGAGGGTGCCGAACGTGGGATCGACCGCCCGGTAATCGCTGATGTCGTAGCCAAAATCGGCCATCGGCGAGCGATAAAACGGGGATACCCAGATCGCGTCGACACCGAGGCCCGCGATGTAGTCGAGCTTGCCGATGAGGCCGGGCAGATCGCCGGTGCCATCGCCGTTGGAGTCGGCGAAGCTGCGTGGGTAGACCTGGTAGATGACGGCGCCGCGCCACCACTCCGCCGCAGCGGATTGTGTCGCGATCGCCGCCCGGTCCGCGGACCGCAGCATCGGTGTTTCATCGAGCATCCCGAGCCCCCCGGGGCCGCATCCTCGCCAATGATCCTGCGCGCCCTGCACCGACGATTGTTTTCGATCCGCTGCCGCAGGTGAATGCTGAATACGATTTCATTCGATTGTCCAGCCGCGGCATGGCGCGGAAACTCGCCGCGGGAGGGGCGCCGATGCAAAAACCGACACTGGGTTTCTGGCAGGTCTGGAACATGTGTTTCGGATTCATGGGCATCCAGTTCGGCTTCGCCCTGCAGAACGCGAATGTCAGCCGGATCTTCCAGTCGCTCGGCGCATCCGTGGACGAGTTGCCCCTGCTGTGGCTCGCGGCGCCAGTGACCGGCTTGCTGGTACAGCCGATCGTCGGTTACTGGAGCGACCGCACCTGGAACCGTCTCGGTCGTCGACGGCCCTACTTCCTCTACGGCGCGCTGCTCGCATCGGCGGCACTCGTCTTCATGCCGAACAGCCCGACGCTATGGATCGCGGCCGGCACGCTGTGGGTGCTGGACGCCTCGATCAACGTCTCGATGGAGCCCTGCCGCGCGCTCGTCGGGGACATGCTCCCAAACCGACAGCGCGCCCTCGGCTACGCGATGCAGAGCTGGTTCATCGGGGTCGGTGCCATCGTTGCCTCGGCGCTGCCTTGGATGCTCACCAACTGGTTCGACGTCGACAACGTCGCCGCCGACGGCGGCGTACCGGACAGCGTGCGCTGGTCCTTCTATCTTGGTGCCGCAGTTTTCGTGACCGCGGTCGGCTGGACCATCCTGCGCACGCGCGAGTACCCGCCGGAGACCCTGCGGGCCTTCGACGACGCCAATGAAACCGGTGGCGTGGAAGACGACCCCGGCATGCTGCGCAGCATCTGGGGCGATCTGTTGGCCATGCCGCGGGTGATGCGGCAGCTGGCTCTCGTGCAGTTCCTGACCTGGTTCGCGCTGTTCGCGATGTGGATCTACGCTGTGCCGGCGGTGACCGAACACCACTACGACGCCAGCAACGCGTCGTCCGCCGCCTACAACGACGGCGCCGACTGGGTAGGCGTGCTGTTCGCGGTGTACAACGGTGTCGCGGCGCTCGCGGCGCTGCTATTGACGCCGCTCGCGGGCCGCCTGGGCCGTCGCGGCGCGCACATGTTGTGTCTCACCCTCGGCGGTGCCGGGCTGGTGTCCTTCGTGTTCATCGACGACCCGCGCTGGCTGGTGCTCTCCATGATCGGCGTCGGAGTCGCGTGGTCATCGATCCTCGCCCTGCCCTACGCCATGTTGGCCGGTGCGCTGCCCGCCTCGAAGATGGGCGTGTACATGGGGCTATTCAACTTCTTCATCGTCATCCCGCAGATCCTCGCCGCCACACTGCTCGGGCTGCTGGTAAGCAAGGTATTCGCGGGTGAGTCGATTTATGCTTTGGTGACCGGCGGCGTGCTGCTGTTTCTGGCGGGCTTCGCAACCTTGCGGGTGGATGACCGCGAAGCCGAGGGATGACCGCCGCAGCTGCCGCGGATGACGAGTTCAGGTTCGATGAGGGTCGATTGCACCACGCCGCCGTCGATGAGCTCGATCAGGTTCTCCACGAGGCGCTCCCCGGCGCGCCGTGTATCCTGACGGACGGTGGTGAGCGGCGGGTTGTAGTAGCTCGCGGTGACGATGTCATCGAAGCCGATCACCGCGACATCCTCGGGCACGCACAATCCATGGTCCATCAGCGCGCGGATCACGCCAATCGCGATCAGATCGCTGGCGGCGATCACCGCATCGAATGGCCGGCCGGAGTTCACCAGTTGCAGGCCCGCCTGGTACCCCGAGGCGGGCGTACTCTGGGCATCCACGCGCAGCCGCGGGTCGGGTTCGAGTCCCGCAGCGCGCAGCGTGGCTTCGTAGCCGCGATGACGCTGCAGGAACTCCGGACACTGGTCGGAAGCGCCGCCGGCGAAAGCGATCGCGCGACGGCCGAGCTCCAGCAGGTGACCGGTCGCCCGCCGCGTGCCGAGCTCGTTGTCGCAGCCGAGATAATGACCGTGCAGGTCCTCGATGACCGGGCCCCAGATCACGAAGTGGGCGCCCAACTCGGTGAGGCGGCGCAGACGTTCGGCGTAGGTCGTGTAGTCGCCGTAGCCGAGCAGGATCAACCCGTCCGCCCGGTTGCTCAGTTCGTAGTCGGTATGCCAGTCCTCGCTCTGCTGCTGGAAGGACACCAGCACGTCGAAGCCGCGACGCGCAGCGGTGCGCGTGATGTGACCGAGCATATTGAGGAAGAACGGATTGATCTGCGCGTCGCTCGAGTACTCCTCGAAGAGCAGCAGCGCCAGCGTGCGGCTGCGTCGGGTGCGCAGGCCAGCCGCCGTGCGATCGACACGGTAGTGCATCTCCTCGGCGATGCGCTGTATGCGCTGCCGGGTTTCCGGACGCACCAGCGGACTGTTGCGGAGGGCTCGCGAGACCGTGGCCTGCGAGACGTTCGCCCGATGGGCGATGTCGATCGAGGTCGCCTTGATGGGTTTGGTGGACATGCCGCATGGCGCGCACTCCCTGCTGCGGAACGCCGCGCCCGCCCCCCTTCCTTGTCGGGAAAAATCCCTTCCTGCCGTGATGGTAGCTTGCGCAGACAGCGCCGGGAACCACTCGCCTGCGACCCCGTGGCGGGAGCCAGCGCCGCAGCGAGGCCTTGAGATGTCCCACCCCGACATGCAGCGACGGCGGACGATGTTCTGGCTGGCGCTCGGCGCCGGGCTCACCGACTGCACGCCGGTCGCCGCCGCTCCGGCAGTGGACCAAGGCCGGCTGGAGCGTCTGCCAGCGCTGGGGCGAGCGGGCATCGCGGCACGTCCGGTGGATGTATGGCTGCCGCCCGGTTTCGACCGTCGCCGAAGGTACGCGGCGCTGTACATGCACGATGGTCAGATGCTGTTCGATCCGCGCGGTACCTGGAACCGCAAGGCCTGGGAAGTCGACCGCGTCATCGCTGGCCTGCTTGCGGTCGGGCGGGTGCGCAACGTGATCGTCATCGGCATCCACAACGACCCCTCGAGGCGTCATGCCGAGTTCTTCCCGGAAGCTGCGATCACGGACCTCGAGCCGGCGGCACTGCGGACGACCTTCATCGCCGAGGCGCTCGGCGGTCGACCGGCAGCCGACGACTATCTGCGCTTCCTGGTCGAGGTGGTGATACCCCAGGTGAACGCCGCCTATCCAGTGCTCGGTGGGCGCGAATCGACCTTCATCATGGGGTCGAGCATGGGCGGCCTGATCAGCCTGTATGCGCTCTGCGAGTACCCGCAGGTCTTCGGCGCGGCAGCGGCTCTCAGCACCCACTGGATAGGTTCATTCGAGCGCAACACGCAGATTCCGGCAGCGCTGCTTGCCTACCTGCGCCGGCGGCTACCGGCGGCAGGCGGCTGCCGGATCTACATGGACCGCGGCACGCGCGATCTGGACGCCCTCTACGATGATGCGCAGCGCCAGGTCGATACACTGCTTGAGGAGCGGGGCTATCGCCCGCCGAACTTCAAGTCCCGTGTCTTCAAGGGGGCGACCCACGACGAGGACGCCTGGAGGGCCCGGCTCGCGGAGCCGCTCGAGTTCCTGCTGCAGCCGGAGGCAGCGCTCCGAATGACAGAGCCACGGTAGCGAAAGGAGTGAAGGGACAGACCGTAGTCAACTCACTTGGGGGCATAATGCCGGGAGAATCGTCGTTCTCGATTCTGACTTAGGAGTCCCCGTGATGAGCCAGATCCCTCTCGACGTGTCGTTCTCCTTCCCGGACCAAGATATCGATAAGGTCCTGGAGGATGCCGACGATGCGGCGTTCCTCGATCTGGTGTTCAAGCTCGCGAACTTCGCCGCCAATAACCCCGAGTTCCGCGGAAAGAAAAATCGGCTTGCGCAACTGGATGCGGCTGTTTTGCGACGTGCGTTGCGCGTGAGTCAAAGCCAACCCGGACTTACCGGACGCACCGTCAACCCGGAACTCGTCATCATTGCAACGGAGGTGTACCCGACCGGCGGACACACGAGGGTCATCAACTCCATAGTCCAGTCGTTTGCCTCCCACGTGGTGCTGACCGACACGTTCGGACATATTGCCGCCGGGGCGTTGTCCATCGCTGGCTTGATCTCGGACAGCAGTCGCTCTGTAACGGTGCTACCGGCGGGGAGCCTACCCACCAAGACAGCGCAGCTGATCTACATTTTGGAGACGCTCTCACCAAGCGCTGTAGTGCTTGTCGGCCATCATTCAGACGTCCTGTCCATCGTTGCCGGGGCATGCTTCGAGGGCGGGCAACGGACAGTCTTCCTTCACCATTGCGACTACAACCCTGGTCTCGGTGCGACGCTGAACTTTCCCGTGCACTTTGACTTCACCCAGGAGATGGTCGATAGCTGCGCGTCCATCGGTCTGCAGACGCGTCGACTGCCGCTTGTCATAGACAAGCGGCACCCCAGAGTATCCGCCCCAAACAGTCCCTTTCGAGTGGTAACGGCTGGGGGCGGTGTCAAGTACCGCGGCATGGTCAACAACGTGACCTATGCCGATCTGGTGACCGGACTGCTGAAGTCGCCGTTGGTATCGGAACTGCACCATGTCGGCGATCTCGTGGACAGCGATCTTGAACTTATCTTCACCACGCTGGCCCAAAACGGTATCGACACGCTGCGATTCAGACCACTCGGTCTGGTGCCGGACTTGGAACAGGCCTTCGCCGACGGCGGATACGGGCTTTGCCTGAGTTCTTTCCCTTACGGCGGCGGACTGACCACGTCGACTGCTGCATCGCTGGGCCTGCCCGTGATTTTCGCCAATCAGGATCTTTTTGGGATGGAGGTCTGTCGCCCGTGGTCGGTCTACCCGAACGCCGACCTGGCGTGGGCCGCTCCGAGCGATCTCCCAGCCATAGTCGAGAGAGTGACCGGGAACTGGATCGGCTTCAGCGATGAGGCCTTCCGCCATTACTGCGAAAACAGCACTCCCGAAGCATTCGAGAATGTTTTCCGCTCTGCACTCGCAACCCTCGGCTGACGACAGCGAGCACTACACTTCGCTTAGCCCGACGGGTAGTACGGATTCGTTGTCGTCGGGGATATGAGCTCTTCGCAAAGCTGCGGGAACAGTCGGGCGAATTCAGCATTTTTCGTAATGCTAACCAGAATCTGCGGGAGCGCACTCGAAGATCCCGCTCGGGCCATCCGCCGATACAACTCCTCGACCATGCGGAACTTGCGCAGAACGTAATACTGGGCCATCAGTTCCGCGTACTCGCGGCTCTTGTAGTTTCGCGGGTCAAGTTGGTCCACCAGCTCAATCACATCCTCATCTTCAAGATGCCGCCATAGATTGAATAGTCCGTGGAATCCGAAAGTCGGCGTGGCTGGCTGCGCCCTCTCGTAGGAAAACGCCTCGGCAGTGCGCTCGTCGGCGAACTGGATTCCATATTTGCTCTCGAGTGTGTCCCGATGAACCCGACAGATCTGCTCGTCCTCGGGAATCTTTTCCACGAAGGCGAAGTCGACCGACGCAACCGCCTCGACGAGACGGCGGGAGCGGAGCGAGAACCCTCCGTTGCCGACGTTGCGGCCATCGCGATGCCATTCCCACTTGGCCCCGATGTAGTCGTAGCGGAGAAAATCGTTGCGCCAAGCACGCGGCTCCGTGACGAAGCCGTCCCACTGGATCACTAGGACGTGGCTCGTTTCGAGAAACGGCAGCAGCCGTTTCATCAGAAAGTAGGAATACTCGACGCTGGATCGCAACGGATCTATCCGCACCAAATCGCACACACCCTTCGTGTCGAGGTCGACGTCCGTAAAAAGGATTGCACGGCGGAAATCGCAGGCGAGACGTGTCCTTTCGATGGCGCGAAGCGCAAGGCCTGGACTTGCGCAGTCGGCCGCGCAGAGGGTGACGTCATCGAGTTTTAACTTCATGTAGGCACTCGGAACACTTGCCCCGGAACGATCTCAGGAATACAGCCCGATGGCAAACAATCCCGGCAGACGGCTGAATTGGTGATCGAGGGCTTGGCTCTCGACTGGAGATGCCGTCAGGGTTCGTTTCATCCGACGCCAGCATCACATTGCGCAGCGGATCGATGAGGCTGCTAGGTCGGCAATCAGCGCAGGATGCCCGCGTGCTCGTCCGGTGGATGTGTGGCTGCGTCCCGGCCGTCGACCGTCGCCGACGGCACCCGCGATATGGACGCCCTCCACGACGAGGACGCCTGGAGGGCCCGGCTCGCGGAGCCGCTCGAGTTCCTGCTGCAGCCGGAGGGGCTGAGCAGGGGGCACTCGAGGCGGCTGCGCGAACGCCGGCCTCAGAACCTGTAGTTCACCCCGAGCGTGAACTCGCGGCCGATGCCGTTATCGTAAGCCGTGCCGAACGGCCCGAGCTGATCGTCGGTATCGGTCAGATTCGCTACCGACAACCGAACCTTCAATTTGTCGTTCACGTCGTAGGCGGCAAAGTAGTTCATGTACGAGAAAGCGGGCCGTACGAATGCCGGCGACTGCTCCGCATAGGTCGCCCGGTCCACGGTGATGTCGACGACCGTGCCGTCTATCCACAGCCACTGCAGAGTGTGGCTGAATTTGCCAACCCGATGGCTGAGATCCATGCGCACCTGATACTCCGCAAGATCGTCGCCAACCAGCGGATCGCTGCGGTTCACGCCATCGGCGAACAGATCGAGCGTCTTGGCCCAGTAAACGTTGGCGCGCAGTCCGACATTTCCCCACGAGCTGGCGCGCTCGCCGAACAGATCCTGGAGCTCGAAGCGGTAGGCCGCGTTGAGGTTCGTGGAGCGCAGCTTGCGGGCGCCCTGGTTGAAGTTCGGGAACTGGAAATACGCGGTCTCGAAGGGCCCCTGAATGAGTGCCGGCGTTCCGGTCGGCGCACCGCCGGCGACCGGGTTGCCAGTGAGCGGGTTCGTGGTCGGGATGATGAAGTTCCCGCCGCTCTGCACGCCAAAGGTGAAAAGATCGCAGACTGGCGTGCCGTTGACGATGGTGTTCGGGAACTGGTCGGAGTCGAAGCAGTTGGGGATATAGAGCGCGGGCGACAGCAATCCGACCTCGTTACGGATGTTGAGGGACACGTAATCAGCCGACACCGCGAAGTTCTCGAACCAACTTGGCTCGTAGGTGAACCCCGCCGAGAATGCAGAGCCCTCCTCATTGAGCAGGAACGGATTGCCCACCGAAGCGGCGGGCCGCGACCCACCGGTTCCCGTGAACCCGGCGAGGAAAGCCTCTGCCGCTGCGGCATTGGCCGCGAGTCCGAGACGCTGCACCGCAGCAATACAGTTGCGACGACGTACCGTCGGGTTTGGGCCCGAGTTGATGGAGGTGTTGGCGCAGACGTTGCCGTTGAAGTTCGAGAAACCCGAGCCCGGCGCGGAGAACAGCTCGACCAACGATGCGGACCGCACCGACACCGAGCGGTTGTAGCGCAGGGTCAGATCCTCGAAGGGCTTCCAGCGGACTCCGAAGGAGTACGTGTCGTCCTTGGTGGCCGGGCTGGCGGCGGGGAAGAACACGCTCTGCGTGCTGCCGGAACGATTCACCTCACGGTACGCAGCGTTCAACT
Organism: Steroidobacteraceae bacterium; assembly: GCA_044375655.1. Lineage (GTDB taxonomy): Bacteria > Pseudomonadota > Gammaproteobacteria > Steroidobacterales > Steroidobacteraceae > UBA964. The sequence continues at coordinate 16,671 of JBILMF010000053.1, forward strand.
CCACCGCGCGCAGCAGGGGCAGAGTGAAGTCGCGGCCGAGCACGGGGACGATCAGCTCCGCACCATACTCCTCGAATTCCACGTCGCCGACGTTGGAACGAACCGTGGTGTTGCGCGCTGCACCCACTGCAGCGGCGGCACCCGGCAGGAACTCAACCGACTCCTCGCGGCGTTCGGCCTGGATATTCGCGCTGACTGGGCCCGCCGGCAGGGTAAACAGGTCCGTGCCGAGATTACCCGAGTAGAAGGTCTGGGTATTGACGTTGGTAGTGCCACCGTCGGTCTTGACATAGTCGATGGCTTCGCGGGACGCGGCACCCTCACCAAAGAGATTCAGCGGCCTGCACGCGGCCACCTGCGCAGCGGTCGGCGTGAGGCTGAGAAGAGTGTTGACGAAGCCCGCCTGCGGGTTGCGGATGGCGATTGACTCCGGCGCCGCCAGCGTCTGCTGGCGGCATACAGCCTGCCCGGCCGCATTCGTCACCACGTCGACGGCAAGCGCAAACTCGATATCCAACAACTGTTCGGCCCGGTTGACGGCCTCGGCGCGGCCATAGCCCGCAGCCACCTCCCAGTAGAACTCGCGGTCGAGCGCGTTGAACTCGCCCTCCAGAGCCTGCGCAACGCGCCAGGTCTTGACCTCGTTTGCCGAGTCGGT
>JBILMF010000054.1:0-17297 GCA_044375655.1 Steroidobacteraceae bacterium
GGCGTCCAGTCGGTGTACTCGCCGGTCACCGTGCCGAGGTAGGGCCTGCAGATCTCGAGGTTGCGCCGGAAGTCCATCTCATCGGGCTCGACGACGCCGCGGTTCGGGTTCTCCATCGCCCAGATCACCCCCGAGAGCACCGCCACCGTCACCTGCAGACTGGTCGCGTTGTTGTAGGGGCAGAGTTGCCGGGCCTCGTCGATCGACAGCTGCGAGCCATACCAGTAGGCATTCTTTGCATGACCGGCGAGCAGCACGCCAAGCTCGTCGATGCCGCCCGGGGAGATCTCGTCCATCAGGATGCGCTGCTCCGACTGCATGACGAAGTTGCGCCCGACGAACTCGTGCACCGACAGCACCGCATCGTCGCAGGGGTGATAGGCGTAGTGCACGGTGGGCCGGTAGATGACCTCCTCGCCGGAGCGCACGCTGAGATAGTCCGCGATCGAGATCGACTCGCCGTGCGTGATGGCGAAGCCGTGGAAGTGCCCTGCCTTCGGCGTCCAGGTGCGCACCCGCGTGGCCGCCCCGGGACGCGAGAGGAAGATCGAGGACTTGCGGCCGAAGTCGTAGCGGTTGCCGTCGGGCGGAAAGTGCCGCTCGTGCGCTCCCCAACCGAGTTCGCAGGGCTGCGAGCCTTCGCTGACGAAGCCGTCGCAGGACCAGGTGTTGACGAACTCCCCGGGGCGCTTGCGCACCGGCGAGACCTGCGTGTCGCGCTCGGCGATGTGGATCACTTTGATGCCGAGCTGGTGCGCGAGCCGCGCCCACTCCTCGCGCGTCTGCGGGTTGCCGCCCTCGACGCCGGTGTCGGCGGCGATGTCGAGCAGCGCCTGCTTCACGAAGTGCGACACCATCCCCGGATTGGCCCCGTGGGTGAGCACCGCCGTGGCGGCGTTCTCGCGCCCCGGACGCAGCGCGAGCGCCTTTTCGCGCAGCGCATAGTTGGTGCGCCGGGCCGCCGGCGTGGACGGGTCGGTGTAGCCGCCCGCCCAGGGTTCGATGCAGGTGTCGAGGTACAGGGCGCCGCGCGCCTGGCAGAACTCGATCAGCGCGATCGACGAGACGTCGACCGAGACGTTGATGAGGAAGTCGCCCTTGCCGAGCAGCGGACCGAGGCGGCTCTCGAGGTTGCCAGGCAAGATCGGGTCGACGATGAACTTCACGCCGTAATGCACCGCCACCTCGGCGCCACGCTCGTCCGCCGAGACGACGGTGATGCGCTCGGGGCTCGTGCCGATGTGCCGCAGGATCAGCGGCAGAACACCCTGCCCGATGCTGCCGAAACCGACGAAGACGATGCGACCCGCAAACCCGACATGTACCTTGTGTCCGCTCATGATTCTTCCTTATCTCTCCTTTACGTTGAAGCCGTGGCGATGGAACCGGTGACCGTCCGCTCGTAGCCCGGCAGGGCCTCGATGCGCGCAAGCCAGCGCCCGAGTGCCGGGTAGTTGGCTTCGATCGGCAGGAAGCGGCGCGCGAGATCTTCGGCGCCCGGGCGCCCGAGGGCGCGGCGCAGCAGCTGGATCGCCGGAAAGATGACCATATCGATGGCGCTGTAGTCGTCGCCCACGATCCAGTCGTAGCGCGACACGCGCATCTCGATGGTGCGCGCCTCGCGTGCCACCACATGCATGGCGTCGGTCAGCGCGTCGGCGGCGAGCGGCGGCTCCTCGAGCGGATTGGTGCTGCCAAGCAGCGTGCGGCAGATGCCCATGATGTGCGGCTCGGTGTAGGCCTGGAATTCCTCGATGACCCGCACGATGACTGCCGCCTCCTCGGGATTCCGGCCGAAGATGGAGGGTTGCGGATACTTGCGGTCGAGGTAGTAGAGGATGGCCACTGACTCGAACACCACGTAGTCGTCGTGCTTGAGCACCGGCACACGCCCACGGGGGTTCATCGCCAGCATGTGCGGCGCCTTGTGCTCCTGAAAAGCAAGCTGCAGGAGGTGGCTGTTGTAAGGCAGCCGCTTGTGCTCCAGCGCCAGCATCACTCGCCATGAGTAGGGGCTGCCGCTGGCCCACCAGAGGTCGATGGCCATGGGCCGGGATTGTAACGGCAACCTCGACACCGGAGAATTCGCGCTGCCTCGCGCCGGGAGTCCGCATGCCGTTCACCACCCTCATCGACGTCGACACACTAGCCGCCCGGCTGCACGAGCCGGGCTGGGTGCTGCTCGACTGCCGCTTCGAGCTCGGCAAGCCCGCAGCGGGCGAGGCGGCCTACGCCGCCGGCCACATTCCGGGGGCGCGCTACGCGCACCTCGATCGCGATCTCGCCGCCGCGCCCGGCCCTCACACCGGGCGCCACCCGCTGCCTGAACCCGCGGTGTTCGCGGCGCGCGCCGCCGACTGGGGCATCGGCCCGGACACGCAGGTCGTGGTCTACGACCAGGGCAATAGTTTCTTTGCGGCCCGCGCGTGGTGGCTGTTCCGCTGGCTCGGACACGCGTCGGTCGCCGTGCTCGATGGCGGACTCGCCGCGTGGCAGGCCGCCGGCCATGCGCTGGTGCATGACACGCCCGATGGCGTGCGCGGCGACTTTCGCGCGGGCGAGGCGCTGACTTCGCCGCTCGACGTGCAGGAGGTGCTGCGGGCGCTCGGCGCACAGGATCGCCGCCTCGTCGATGCGCGCGGCGCCGACCGCTACGCCGGCGAGAACGAGACCATCGACCCGGTGGGCGGACACATCCCGGGCGCGCTCAATCACCACTATGCGCGCAACTACCTGCCCGACGGGCGCATGAAGGATCCGGCCACGCTGCGCGCCGAGTGGCAGACGACGCTCGGCGGCCACCCGCCGCAAACGCTCATCGCCCTCTGCGGCTCCGGCGTCAGCGCCTGCGTCAACCTGCTCGCACTCGAACACGCCGGTCTCGCCGGCGCGCGTCTCTACCCGGGATCCTGGAGCGAATGGATCCGCGACCCGGCGCGACCGGTGGCAAGAGGACCGAACCCATGAACGAATCCGCCGTCGATACCCGTCACGCCGCCGCGCCGCAACCAGAGGAGGCACCGGGTGCCGCGACGCCAGCGCCGCGGCGCGGTCCGCCGTGGAGCATCGCCGACTCGCTCGAGCTTTATCAGGTGCAGGCCTGGGGGCAGGGCTACTTCGGCGTCAACGACGCCGGTCACGTCGTGGTGCGTCCGGAGCAGCGTGCGGACCGCGAGATCGACCTTTTCGATGTCGTGCAGGGCCTCAAGGAGCGCGAGCTCACCACGCCGGTGGTGGTGCGCTTCTCGGGCATCCTCGCGCACCGGCTGCGCCAGCTGAACGACGCCTTCGTGCGCGCGATCGCCGAGAACGACTACCGCAACCGCTACGCCGCGGTGTATCCCATCAAGGTGAACCAGCAGCGCCTCGTCGTCGAAGAGGTGTACCGCTACGGCGCGGAGTTCGGCTTCGGGCTCGAGGCCGGCAGCAAGCCCGAGCTGCTCGCCGTCATGGCGATGAGCGAGAACTCGCCCGACCGCCTGATCGTCTGCAACGGCTTCAAGGACGACAGCTACATCGAGACCGCGATGCTCGCCACCAAGCTCGGCCGGCGCATCGTGCCGGTGGTGGAGAACTTCTCCGAGCTCGGCCTCATCGTCAGGCACGCGCAGCGGCTCGGCGTGCGGCCGCAGATCGGCGTGCGCGTGAAGCTCGCCACCGAGGGCTCGGGCCGCTGGCGCGACTCGGCGGGCGAGAAGTCGAAGTTCGGCCTCTTCATCACCGAAATCCTCGAGGCGGTGCAGGTGCTGCGCGAGCACGACATGCTCGACTGCCTGAAGCTCGTGCACTGCCATCCGGGCAGCCAGCTGCAGGACATCCGCCGCATCAAGGACGCGATCAACGAGCTCGCGCACGTGTACGCGGAGCTCAAGCTGCTCGGCGCGGGGCTCGAATACATCGATGTCGGCGGCGGACTCGGCGTCGACTACGACGGCTCGGGCACCAACTACGCCTCCTCCATGAACTACACCGTGCAGGAGTACGCCAACGACGTCGTCTACCGCATCGCGAGCGTGTGTAATTCGCGCGGCATCGAGCACCCGATGATCGTCAGCGAGTCGGGCCGGGCGATCGCTGCGCACCACAGCGTGCTCATCTTCAACACGCTCGGCTCTTCGGCGCTCGACAAATTCCACGTCACCGGCCGCGAGGACGAGGCCTATGCGGGCCGCACGCTGCCGCAGCCCGTGCAGGATCTGCTCGGCGCCTACCGCGAGGTGAGCGACCGTCGGCTCGTCGAATGCTGGCACGACGCGCTGACGGCGCGCGAGCAGTGCCTGCAGATGTTCAACCTCGGGCTGCTGTCGCTCGAGTTCCGCGGGCTCGCCGAGCGGCTCTACTGGGCGACCTGCGCCAAGATCCGCGACCACTGCCGCAAGCTCGACGAAGTGCCCGAGGAGCTCGAGGGCATCGAGACCATCCTCTCGGACATCTACTTCTGCAACATGTCGGTGTTCCAGTCGCTGCCGGACAGCTGGGCGATCGACCAGCTCTTCCCGATCCTGCCGGTCCATCGGCTCGATGAGTGCCCGACGCGGCGCGCGGTGCTCGCCGACATCACCTGCGACTCGGACGGCAAGATCGACCGCTTCGTCAGCCATCGCGAGGTGAAGCGCACGCTCGAGCTGCACGACATCGCCGAGGGCGAGGAGTATTACCTCGCCGCCTTCCTCGTCGGCGCCTATCAGGAAACCCTCGGCGACCTGCACAACCTCTTCGGCGACACGCACGTCGTGCACATCCGCCTCGAGGACGACGGCAAGTGGTGGATCGACGAAGTGGTCAAAGGCGACACCGCCAACCGGGTGCTCGAATACATGGAGTACGACGTCGCCGAGCTCTACCCCGCACTCGCGCGCGACTGTGAGCGCGCGATCCGCGAGGGCCGCATGACGGTGGCCGAGAGCCAGGCGCTCAAGCGCTTTTATGAGGGCGAGCTCAACGGCTACGCCTACCTCGAATGAACGCTACCCTGCGCCCGACCCCGGAACTGCCCGAGCCGCTGGCGGCAGCCGAGAGCCGCGATTTCCGCAGCTATCACGCCTTCCTGCGCGCCGCGCGCAACTACATGGAGGGGCCGCTCGTCGGGCAGATGCACGACGGTTACGAGCAGGCGCTGGGCGCGCGGGAGGGCGAGCGCCGCGGCGAGGTGCGCGACTGGCGCGAGGCCGAGGCGCTGCTCGATGGGCTGACGAGCTTCCAGTTCTACTGCTGGGCCTACCGCAACCTGCAACGTTTCAAGTACCACCGCCCATCGTTCGGCATCTTCGCGACGCTCGAGCGCGAGCGGGCGCGGCTCGAGCAGGCGCTCGATGCGGCCGCCGCAGACGCGATCGCCGAGGGCACGCTGCGCCTCGATGCGCAGCTGCCGCTGCCCGAATACTTTCGCTTCGTGCCCTTTCACCAGCACACCGGCGGTGTCGCCGGCGACACCCTCGCGGGTCTCGCCTATGAAATCGGCCGGCGCACCACCGTACCGGCGCATGCCGACCCGAACGGCATCTACCGCATCCTCTTCGATGCCCTGCCGCAGCGCAGCTACGCGCGCGTGCTCGACTGGGGCGTCGGCCACGGCGCCGCGCTCGTCACCTGGCAGGAGCGCCATCCGGGCGCCGAGTGTCACGGGGTCGACCTGTCGGCGCCCTGCCTGAAAGTCGCGAACCTGCGCGGCCGCGAACGGGGCATGCGCCTCTTCCTCTCGCAGCAGGATCTCGAGCACCTCGACTATCCGTCGGCGCACTTCGATCTCGTGTTCTTCAACTTCATGCTGCACGAGCTGCCGCCCGCACACACCCCGGCGCTGCTCGCCGAGGCCGCCCGCATCCTCAAGCCAGGCGGCATCTTTGCTGGCCACGAGTTTCACCTGCGCCCCGGCGACCCGTTCCAGAACCTGCTGCAGCGCACCCACGCCTGGACCAACAACGAAACCTACTCGACCTCGTGGTACGCCACGCCGATCGGCGAGTGGGCGCGCGCGGCCGGCTTTTCGCGGGTGGAGATCACGCCCTTCGAGCGGCTGAACCGCTCGGTGATCCGCCCCGGCAAGGCACCGATCACCGCCAATCACTGGAACCTGTACGTGTTCGAGAAATGACCGACCCCGCAACACCCCCCGCCGCGCCCGACGATCCGCTCGTCGACCCCACGACCGGCAAGCGCTTCCACGCCTCGCTGCAGGGGCCGGTCACCGGCGCAGAGCCGCACTTTCTGCGCGAGCTGCCCATGGACAACGCGGTGGGCGCGATCATGGCCCTCAGCGCCGAGGTGTGGCTGCTGCGCGAGCGGCTCGCCGCGCTCGAGGCGCAACTCGAGAACCGGCAGGTCCTGCCGCCCGGCGCGGTCGAAAACCACCGCGACAACCCGGCCGCCGCAGCCGCCCGCGCCGCGGACCTCAGCGCCTACACCGAACGCATCATGAGCGAGCTCACTCGCGACCGCGAACCGGTCTCGCACATCGATCCCGAGGTCGGCAAGTACCTGCGCGGGTGATGCCTACCTTCCCGGCCGCGTTACCATGCGGGCCGCAATCTCAGTCGCACAGGAGCCCTGCATGAGCCACCCGACGTTCCGTCCTGCCGCCACGCTGGCCGCGGCGCTCGCCGCCGCCGCCCTCGCGCTCGTTGCCGCACCGTCCCTCGCCAAGGGCGCGAAGCCGAAGCCGATCGACCTCAACACCCCGGAAGGCGCCACCCTCGCGGCGCGGCGCATCCAGTGCGGCTCGGTCGACAACGTGCCGACCATCTACTACTTCCACGGCGAGGCCTATGCGCGGGTGCCGGGTGAGCGCGACCGCAGGCTCTTCGATGCCGAGGGCTACAACATCCGCCAGTGCGTCACGGTCACCGACCCGGTGCGCGGCACGGGCTGGCGACTGGTGTCGCGCGAGCTGCTGCTCTATGTCGACCCCGACACCGGCGAACTGCTCAAGGAATGGAAGAACCCCTGGACCGGGCAGACCGTGAAGGTGCTGCAGACCGCCAACGACCCGGTCAACCAGCGTCCCGTGTTCCCGATCGGCGCCGACGGCAAGCCGAACACCTGGCGGGGCACCCTCAGCGGCAACACATGGTGGAACACGATCACCGTGCCGCTCTTCTACGTCAACCCGCTCGGCGGCGAGTACCAAAAAAATGTCGGCGGCTACTACCACGCCACCGAGATGTTCAATTTCTTCGGCAACGTGGACACCCTGACCGACCCGCGCATCCCCAACCCGCCGATCGAGGTGGGCTGGGTGCGCATGGCCGACTGGCTGCCGTGGATGGAGATGAGCGGTCGCGCCGGAATGATCTATTTCCACGCGGCCGGCCGCAAACTGGAGAGCGCCGAGCAGCTGCCGGCCGTGCTGCGCAACGCCATCGCCACCGACTACCCCGAGTACGCGGCGCCGCCCGCCGGGGACGACGCCCGCGAGAACGAGACCAGCTGGACCTACTTCAAGAAAAAGGTCGCGCCGACGACCCCGCCCCGAAAGTAAGCCGGGGGGCGCGGTTGTCTTGCCGTCGACTCCGGTAGTAGCATCGGGCCGTCCGTCGCGGCACACGCCGCGGCGGACGGTTGGTGCAACGGACCAAAGATACGAGAGACGGTCGAATGACGACTATCTACGTGGGCAACCTGCCCTTCTCCGCCAACGAGGCCGATGTCCGCGTGCTCTTCGAGCGCTACGGCAAGGTCGACTCCGTCAAGCTGGTCAACGACCGCGAGACGGGTCGGCCACGCGGTTTCGGCTTCGTCGACATGCCCTCGGCAGATGCCCAAGCCGCCATCTCCTCGCTGAACGGCTACGAGATGAACGGCCGCGCGCTGCGCGTCAACGAGGCGCAGGAACGCGCCCCGCGTCCGCCCCGTCCGGGCGGCGGCGGCGGGTTCCGTCGCTGATCCGGGCCGGAGCCCGGCGGCGCAGGGATCCACCCCTACCCGCGGCACCGCAGCGAGCGGCGCCGCGAGGTTTCCCTCATCCTCGTGCCGGAGACCTCCCATGACCCGCCGCTACCGCGCCCAACCCCGCCGGAAGGTCGCCCTCGACCTGCCCATCCCGCCGCGCCGCCGGCTCGCCCCGGATCTGCAGAAATACTTTGCCGTCTGCGACCGGAAGATCGGTTTCCTGCCGAACGTGCTCGAGGTCTACAGCTTCGACGAGACGAAGCTGCGCGCGTTCATCGGCATGTACAACGACCTGATGCTCGGCGACTCGAAGCTCACGCCCCTCGAGCGCGAGATGATCGCCGTGGTGGTCTCCGCGGCCAACCGCTGCTACTACTGCCTGACGGCGCACGGCCAGGCGCTGCGCGAGATGTCGGGCGACCCCTCGCTCGGCGAGACCCTGGTGATGAACTACCGCGTCGCAAAAGTGACGCGCCGCCAGCGCGCCATGCTCGACTACGCGCACAAGCTCACGGTCTCGCCTGCCGAGACCGGCGAGGCCGACCGCGCGGCGCTGCGCCGCGCCGGCTTCGCGGATCGCGAGATCTGGGACATCATCGCCATCACCGGCTTCTTCAACATGACCAACCGGGTGGCCGCCGCCACCGACATGATGCCGAACGAAGAATACCTCGCGCGTTCGCGCTGACCGGTCGGAGAACCCCTGCATGCTGCTGTCCTCGCGCGAGGTGTTCCGCGGCCGCGTCACGCGGCTCACCGTCGATACCGTCGAACTGCCGAACGGCCATCGCGCCGACCTCGAAATCCTGCACCACCCCGGCGGGGCCGCCGCGGTCGCCCTCGATGGCGAGGGCCGCGTCTGCCTCCTGCACCAGTTCCGCCACGCCGTCGGCGGCCGCATCTGGGAACTGCCCGCCGGGCGGCTCGAGCCCGGGGAGGCGCCACTCGAGACCGTGCGCCGCGAACTCGCCGAGGAAGCCGGCGTGCAGGCGAGGCGCATCGAGAGCCTCGGCACCTCGGTGAGTTCGCCCGGCGTGTTCACCGAGCGCATCCATCTTTTTCTCGCCAGCGAGCTCGCGGCCGTCCCCGATGCGCGCGAGGCCGCCGAGGTCTTCGACGTGCACTGGCTGCCGCTCGCGGAGGCCGTGCGCCGCTGCCTCGAGGGCGAGATCGACGACTCCAAAACGGTCATCGGCCTGCTGCGGGCGCAGCACGCCGTGGCGGCGGGTAGACTCGGGGGGTGAAGCTCACCCGCTATCAGTGGATCGTCTTCGCCGCCGCCTGGCTCGGCTGGGGCTTCGACGTGTTCGACGCGATGCTCTTCAACTTCGTCGCCTCGAACTGCATCCCGACGCTGCTCGGACTGCCGCTCGGCAGCGCGGCGGCGCGCGAGGCGACGGTCTACTGGACCGGCATCCTCTCGGCGGTGCTGCTGGTCGGCTGGGCCGCGGGCGGCGTGCTCTTCGGCTGGGTCGCCGACCGCTACGGCCGGCGGCTCGGGCTCATCCTCACCATCCTCGTCTATGCGCTCGGCACCTCGCTCTGCGCGTTCGCCACCAGCATCGAGCAGCTCGCGTTGTTCCGCGCGCTGACCAGCCTCGGCATCGGCGGCGAATGGGCGGTGGGCGCGGCGCTGGTCGCCGAGACCGTGCCCGAGGAGCATCGGGTCGAAGCCGGCGCGCTGCTGCAGACCGCCTCGCCCGTCGGCATCATGCTCGCGAGCCTCGTCAACTACCAGATCGCGGGCGTGTGGCTCGCCGACGACCCGGCGAACTCCTGGCGCTACGTGTTCCTCTGCGGGCTGGCGCCGGTGTTCCTCGCGCTCGCGGTGCGCCTCTTCGTACGCGAGAGCGACCGCTGGCAGGCGCAGGCCGCCGGGGCAGCGCCGTCGCCCTCGCTCGGCGAACTCTTCGGCAGCAAGCTGCGCTACGCCACGCGGGCCGCGCTCCTCGTGTCGCTCACCGCGCTCCTCACCTGGTGGGCGGTCAACGCCTTCGTGCCGCTGCTCGGCAGTCTGCTCGCCAACGACGCGGCCGCGGCGGTCGGTCTGCCCGCCGACGAGGCGCGGCAGATGTCCGAGGCCTGGAAGGCCCGCGCCTCCAACGCCTTCAACATCGGCGGTCTCATCGGCGCGTTCCTTGCCATCCCGCTCGCCAAGCGGCTCGGCCGCAGGCCGACCTTCATCGGCTATTTTCTTTGGTCAGCGGCCAGCATCCTGCTCGCCTTCGGCCTGCCGCTGCCGCCCGAGTGGCGACTGTTCATGCTGTTCGTGGTCGGCCTCGGCGTGTACGGCGTCTTCAGCACGCTCGTCTTCTACCTGCCCGAACTCTTCCCCACGCGGCTGCGCGGCCTCGCCTCGGGCTTCTGCTACAACATCGGCCGCGTGCTCGCCGCCTTCGGCCCGTTCATCGTCGGTGCGCTCACCGCGCGCGCCGGCGGCTCCTCTGCGGCCATCGCCGACACCCTCGTGTGGGTGGCCCTCTTCCCGCTCGCCGCCGCGCTGCTCGCCCGCCGCTGGGTCGTCGAGACCCGCGGGCGGCCGCTGCCCGAGTGACCCGCCGCGCCCGCGGCCCCAAGCTGCCTCCCGGAGTGTCCCCATGAAAGCCCTGCTCAGCGAATCCCCCGGTGGCCCCGACAGCCTCGTGCTGCGCGAGGTGCCCGAGCCAGCGCCCGGCCGCGGCCAGGTGCGCGTGGCGGTGCGCTACTGCGGCATCAACTACCCCGACGTGCTGATCATCGAGGACAAGTACCAGATGCGGCCGCCGCGGCCGTTCGCGCCGGGCTTCGAGGTCTCGGGGACGATCGACGCCGTCGGCGAGGGCGTCGAGGGGCTGCGGGTGGGCGATGCCGTGATCGCCGCCGCGGCGCACGGCGGCCTCGCCGAGAAGGTCGTCACCTTCGCCGCGGCCTGCATGCCGATGCCGCCCGACATGCCCTTCGAGATCGCCGCGGGGCTGATCTTCACCTACGGCACCTCGTACCACGCGCTCATCAACCGCGGCGAGCTGCGCGCGGGCGAGACGCTGCTCGTGCTCGGTGCAGCCGGTGGTGTGGGTCTTGCCGCCGTCGAGATCGGCAAGGCGGTGGGCGCGCGCGTGATCGCCGCCGTCTCGAGCGAGGCCAAGGCCGCCGCGGCACGCGAGCACGGCGCCGAGCGCGTGATCGTCTACGCGCGCGACGCCCTCGACCCGCGCACGCTCGCCGCGCAGTTCAAGGACGCCTGCGGAGCGCAGGGCGCGGACGTCATCTACGACCCGGTCGGCGGCGAGTACGCCGAGGCGGCGCTGCGCGCCATCGCCTGGAAGGGCCGCTACCTCGTCATCGGCTTCCCGGCGGGCATCCCGCGCATCCCGCTCAACCTCCCGCTGCTCAAGGGCTGCGACATCCGCGGTGTCTTCTGGGGCGCGGCGCGCGAACGCGAGCCCGCGCAGGAGGCGGCCAATATGCGCGCCCTGCTCGCGCTCTACGCAGCCGGCCGGATCCGACCAAAGATTTCAGCGTGCTACCCGTTGCCACAGGGTGGCGAAGCCATCAAACAATTGTTGCAGCGCGAGGCCGTCGGCAAGATCGTCGTGGCATGCACCGGCTGACCCGACCCGCAGGGGCTGCATGTACAGCCTGATGTTCCTCGGCTTCGCGATCGCGCAGGCGTCGCTCTTCGTCTGGGCCATCCACCTGTGGCGGCGCACGCGCGCAAAGGCGCTGCCGGTGATCCTGCTGCCGCTGTTTTTCCTCGTCTGGGACAACCTGCGCGTCGCCTCGGGCAGCGTGCTCGGCTTCGGCGAGACCCTCTACTGGCTCACCTGGCCCGCCTTCTGGGCACACTGGCTCTCGGGCTGCTGGCTGATCATCGCGAGCGGCTCCATCCTGCGGCTTGCCGGCTTCGAGTTCGCCCGCGCGCGCGGCGTGATGGCCGGGTTCTGTCTGCTCACCGTGGCGCTGGTGGCGCACGACCTGCCGCTCTTCTGGACCAAGGACATCTACCCGGTCTGCGAGTTCGATCTCATCCGCTACAGCGGCGCTGTGACCGAAGCGAACCGCTGCTCACCCGAGCAGGCGCTGGTGACGGGGGAGTTCCCGATCGCCCCGGTGGTCACGTGCTTCGTGGTGATCGGCACCGGCATCGCGCTGTGGGTGCGCCGCGGCTTCCCGTGGATGGCCGTCGGCGGCATCGTCATGCTGCTCACCGCCGGCGTGCCCGCCCTCAACCGTCACCGCCTCGACAATCTCGGCGAGGTGTTCATCAAGGGCGGCTCGCTGCTCGCCATCTGGTACCTGACGCGCGACGCGGCCGCTACCCGCCCGCGCGCAGGTGCTGCAAAAGACCCTGCAGATCGCTCACCTGCAGATCAGGGGGCGGACCGAACTGCGGCGACCAGCTGAGCCCGCGCCGGTTCACCCAGGCGGTGCGGCAGCCCGCCGCGGCGGCGCCGCGGATGTCGTTCTCGGGGTGATCGCCGACGTGCAGCATCTCGTCGGTGCGCACGCCGAGCGCGGCGGCGACCGTCGCATAGACCTCGGGGTGCGGCTTGGCGCGGCCGACCGACTCGGCGTTCAGAGTGACGGCGAAGTGATGCCCGATGCCGATACGGTGCACGCAGGCGTTGCCGTTCGAGAAGGTGGCAAGCGTGAAGCGGCCGGCAAGGCCGGCGAGCGCATCGATGACCTCGGGATAGAACTCCACCTCGTGACGGGCGGCGATGAACACCTCGAAGGCCCGCTCGCCGATCGCCGGGTCGTGGCCGTGCTGCGCAGCCAGCCGGCGCAGCGCCTCGGTGCGCAGCCAGGTCATGTCATGCGCCCGCTCCGGCACCGCGGCGGCGAGCGCCTGCCGCGCCGCGTACACCTCATCGGCACCGAGCCGGGACGCGAGTGTCGGGTGCTCGGCGGCGAGGAAGGCCTGCACGCGCGCCTCGGCCCGCCGCAGCACCGGCTGCACCTCCCAGAGGGTGTCGTCGAGATCGAAGCAGATGGCGCGCGGCGCGGAGATCATGGGGGGCCCTTCCGTGGGCTCGACTACAATGCGGAGCCACGTTTTACCGATCGCCGATGCGGAGTACAACCATGCCCTTGCGACCCACCGTGAGCCGTCGTCCCGCAGCCCTCGCCTGCGCCCTCGCCGCCGTGCTTGGCACCGCCGTGCTTGGCACCGCCGCGCTCGGCGCCGCCGCCGTGCCCGCGTCCACGTCCACGTCCACGTCCGCGCCGTTCACCGCGCGCGACCTCAACACGTTCGCCCGGGTGTCCGACCCGCAGGTCTCGCCCGATGGCCGCTACGTCGTCTTCACGCAGCGCGAGACCGACCTCGACGCCAATCGCGGCCGCACCGACCTCTGGCTGCTCGAGCTTGGCGCGGCGCGCGCCGCGACGCCCGTGCCCGCCCTGCGGCAACTCACCCGCCACCCGGCCGCGGACGGCAGCGGCCGCTGGGCCGCCGATGGCGCGGGGATCTACTTCCTCTCGAGCCGCAGCGGCTCCTCGCAGGTGTGGTACATCGGCCTCGCCGGCGGCGAGGCGCAGCAGGTGACCGACCTGCCGCTCGATGTCGGCTCCTTCGAGGTGTCGCCGCGCGGCGATCGGCTCGCGCTGTCGATGGAGGTCTTCCCCGACTGCGCAACCCTGCAGTGCACGGTCGAGCGCAAGGCGGCGGAGGGTCGCAGGAAAACGAGCGGTCGCGCCTACGACGAACTCTTCGTGCGCCACTGGGACAGCTGGCGCGACGGCACACTCTCCACCCTGTTCACCGTGCCGCTCGATCGCGACCGACGGGCGGGAACCGCCGTGAATGTCTCGGGCAAGATCCGCGGCAACGTGCCCTCCAAGCCCTTCGGCGGCGACGAGGACTACACCTTCAGCCCCGATGGCGAGCGGCTGGTGGCGAGCGTGCGCCTCGCGGACCGGCGGGAGCCCTGGTCGACCAGCTTCGACCTTTATGAATTCGCCGCCGACGGCAGCGGCGAGCCGCGCAATCTCACGGCCGACAACCCGGCCTGGGACGCGCAGCCCGTGTTCCTCGCCAACGGCAATCTGGCCTGGCTCGCCATGTCGCGGCCCGGCTTCGAAGCCGACCGCTACGTCGTCATGCTGCGCAGCGCGCGCGACGGCGCGGTACGCGCCCTGACCGCGGACTGGGACCGCTCCGTCACCACGCTGCTCGCCACGCACGATCGCCGCCGGCTGCTCGGCATCGCCGATGATCTCGGCCAGACGGCGCTGTTCGAGATCGACCCCGCCAGCGGCCGCCGCAGCACGCTGGTCGGCGACGGTCAGGTGCAGGCCGCCGCCGCCGCGCCACGCGGTGCGGTCGTCGTCTGGGCCGCACTCGACACCCCGCCCGACCTGCATCTCGTCGCGGCGGGCAGTCGCGACCGGCTCACCGCGGTGAACGCCGGGCGGCTCGCCGGGCGGCAGCTCGCGCCGTTCGAGCAGTTCTCCTTCAGCGGCGCCAACGAGCACAAGGTCTACGGCTACGTCATGAAGCCGCACGGCTGGCAACCCGGGCAAAAATAT
Organism: Steroidobacteraceae bacterium; assembly: GCA_044375655.1. Classification (GTDB taxonomy): domain Bacteria; phylum Pseudomonadota; class Gammaproteobacteria; order Steroidobacterales; family Steroidobacteraceae; genus UBA964. The sequence goes on from JBILMF010000054.1 coordinate 14,398, forward strand.
CCGCTCGCGTTCATCGTGCACGGCGGCCCGCAGGTGAGCTTCGCCAACCACTGGTCATGGCGCTGGAACCCGCAGGTGTATGCCGGCGCCGGCTACGGCGTGGTGTTCATCGACTTCCACGGCTCGCCGGGCTACGGACAGGCGTTCACGGACTCGATCAGCAAGGACTGGGGTGGCAAGCCGCTCATCGACCTGCAGAAGGGGCTCGCGGCGGCGCTCGCGCGCTACGACTGGCTCGACGGCTCGCGTGCCTGCTCGCTCGGCGCCTCGTACGGCGGTTTCATGCAGAACTGGATCGCCGGCCAGTGGCCCGAGCGCTTCCGCTGCCTCGTCAACCACGCCGGCATCTTCGACAACCGCACGATGTACTACACCACCGAGGAACTGTGGTTCGCCGAGTGGGACCACGGCGGCCCGTACTACGAGGCGGCGCAGATCCACGAAAAGTTCAACCCCGCGAACCACGTCACGAACTGGCGCACGCCGATGCTCGTCACCCACGGCGCCCTCGACTACCGCGTACCCTATGCGCAGGGGCTCGCCACCTTCACCGCGCTGCAGCGGCGCGGCATCGAGAGCCGCTTCGTGTTCTTCCCGGACGAGAACCACTGGATCCTCAAGCCCGCGAACAGCATCCAGTGGCACGAGGAGGTGCTCGCCTGGCTCGCGCGGTATATCGGCCCCGACACGACGCCCGCGCCTGTCCGGTAGGCCAGGCGACAGTCAGCCCAGGAAATCAGACTCCGGCGGCATGTTCTTTGCATTCAATCACCTAAGCAGAAACCTGCCTCAACAGGCTCGTCCAGTGAGCCACTGAGACCGTAATCTGAACCCTCGTGACGAAGGCGAGTCCTGATGCCCAGCCACCAGATCGAGTTCCAGCACGGCATGTCGATCCCTGAGTTTGTGAGCTACTTCGGCACCGAAGCACAGTGCGCACAAGCTCTACCAGTGCGGTGGCTGCCGCTTTCAGACCTTGCTGACCGCCGGGACCCTGAGAACAAAGTTCCCTTTGTGGCGGCGGTCTCGACGAATGACGCTGGACAGCCGATCCGGCTCGAGCTCGACATCGTCAGCGGCTTCACGTCCGATGCCATTGCCAAGTGGGCCAAAGCCAGCTTGCTGCCCAAGACTGTCGTCACCAGTGACGGTCTGGGGTGCTTCGCCGCGGTCACCGAAGCTGGATGCACCGACATGCCCAGGGTGGTGGGTGTACTCAAGACCATGATGTCGGGCGCCTTCAAAGCGCTGAGGGACAGGCGGGCCTGCTGAAGCACGTCTCTAATCAGGTTGAATCAATACAATTACTGGAAACGGCTCTGGGGACACCACGCGTGCTGCGAAACGAAAAGCTCCATCTGCTGCCCCCGCTGCTCGTCGCTGCACAGAGCAACGAATCCCCGGTCACCTACCTCGTGCTGTCGCTGCGTCTCTGCGGCCTCGGTGGCGATCGGGCCTGCCGCGGTTACCTCGATGAACTGCTGCTCGAGGGGTACATCAGCATGGAGCGCCAGCGCAGTGACGCCGACCAGCGCGAAAAGCTCGTCCGCCTGACGCAGATGGGCTGGGAGGCGCTCGGCCGTTACGGGGCGATCGTCAGCCGGTTGCGCGACGCCAACGCCCAAGGGTTCGCTGCGGCGCCCCAGGACTAGCCGGCGACCACCTCGTCGAGCGGCACCCGCACGACCGTGGGTCGGCCGAGCAGCGAGATCAGCACGTGCGCGCGCTGCTGGCCGTCCTGCATCTGGAAGACACCTTCCAGGCCGGAGTAACCCGAACCCACGATGCGCACCTTCTGGCCCTCGAGGAACACCGTGCGCTGCGGCCCGGCGAGGTCCCCCGCCGTGCGCAACTCCTCGATCAGCAGGTCGGGCACGGTGGCGACGCGGCCACCGAATCGAACCAACGAGGCCACCCCGATGGTACTGCGGATGGGTGCCCAAGCCTGCCCCTCCGGCACGCCAACGAATACGTAGCGGGAGAAGAGCGGCTCCTCCACCCAGTGCCAGTGCTCGCGCCGCCGCCGATGCACCCGCAGCAGCGGCGCAAAGGTCTCGAACCCCTGCCGCCGCAGGTTTTCCTCGGCCAGGGCCTCACCGTGTGGCTTGGTGTATGCCAGCAGCCAGTTGAGCGCGGGAGCCGGGGTGACATCCATGCCGGCAACCTAGCACAAGATCCGGCGTGGTGGAGTCAGGGGGGGGCGAGCGAGGTGATCTACAACTGGATGATGATTCTCAAGGGGACTTTCCCGACGCGAGATCAGGCGGACTCGCTACCTGAAAGGCGGCGCGAAGATATCTCGCGGTGGTAGCCGGCGATACGTAGACACGAAAGCTCGGCCTCGTGCATCTGTTCCCGTCCAAACGAACTCGTTGGAGACCAGCCGATAGGTACCGGAGGAAAGGCGGTTCTCCAGCGCGGGGTCGACATCGCCAATGTGGCGTCGAATCAGGCGAGAAGAATCCGCGTTGTAGGTTCCGCGGGAGGCTTCAACCCCCTCGAAGGCGACCACGAAATCGTCGACGGACCAGTCGGCTTGGGGTTTGCCTGCATTGGTGGGTCGTCCTGGCGGCAAGGTCGTGGCCATAAACCAGCCGTCCTCCCCGAGGATGAGCCGTTCCGGCACGGTGGTGCCGCGCTTGCCATCGACGATGTAGCTCGTGCGCTCCCAACTGCCGACGAGCGCCTTCGAATCAAGCGGTTGGTTCGGCAGCTTGCGCATGCGGGTCTGTGGTGACCGCGTCGGACCCACACCCTCCAGCACCAGAACATTGCCCTCGAAGCGCCATGTCCGCTCCTGGACCGAGCCGCTGTCTGCAGGCTGCAGACCGCTGATCAAGTGACGGAAATTCACCTGCCCATCATTGCGAAATACGCCGAAGCCGCCCGCTAGCCTCGCG
>JBILMF010000055.1:0-17295 GCA_044375655.1 Steroidobacteraceae bacterium
CCGAGGTTGACGTTCCAGTCGCGCCAGGCCGTGATGCCGAGCTGCGCGACGACATCCGAGCGTCGGTAGTCAGCCAGGGTTTCGCCCGGCAGTCGCACCCGCTGCCGCTCGAAACGCCATGTCTGGCCGATGGTGGCCGCGAGCAGCTGCCGACCGGAAGTGCGCTCGAACACACGCGAAGTGAGGCCCAGGCTCAGGTGGTTGGCGTCGGCAACGCGGTCGACGCCGACGTAGCGCGCGGTACGGAAGAGCTGAACGAAGTCTAGATCGGGGAGCGCCGTATCGAACACCGGCAGCGAATCCTGATTGCGATACGGCGTCCACAGGTAGAGCAGGCGCGGCTCGAGCGTCATGCGGGTGCGCGCGGCGGCATCACCCTCGCGACCGAGCCGCAACCCGGCATCGAGTGCCGCCCACGGCAGTGAGCGCGACAGCTGATCGTTGCCGCGCGTCGCCACGTCGAGGTCGTAACGCGTATACCGCCAGCCGGCCTGCGGGCGCAGATAGTAGCCGGCCGCGCCGAGCTCGAGGCCCGCCCGCGGCGCGAAGTCGCCGCGCCAGCCTTCCGCGCCGACGTCACGATCGAACCTGACAAACTCGCTGTCGAATCCCCAGCTCAGCGGCAGCGTGCCTTCGCGACGCCATTCGCCGGCCGCGAGCAGGCGTGGCAGGCGGCGGTATGGTCGCTCGTCCGCCGTCAGCGCGCGATCGATGGTCTGGAAGTACTCAGCCTCCGCGCGCAGCAGCCAGTGGTCGTCGCGGTAGCCAAGCCGGACGTTGCGTCGCAGGAACGCGGTGCTCGCCCCCTCGGCGCCCGTGGCGAAGTCCTCGAAGTATTCGGCATCGCTCACGCTCTGCACATCGAGGTCCAGCCGCCAGCCAGCCGGCAGCTCGCTGCGATGGCGCAAGCGCAGCCAGTCGCGATCGGCATCGCGGAGCGAGTCGCTGGGCAGAAAATTGAAGCGCAGTTCGCCGCGATGCAGGTGCCCGAGGTAGCGGAATCTGCCGCCGATATCGAGGCCGCGTCGACCGTAGACCGTGGGCTCCAGAGTCAGGTCGTAGTTGGGCGCGAGATTGAAGTAGTACGGTAGCGTCACCACCGCGCCGCCGCGGGTGCTGTAGCCCACATTGGGGAACAGAAACCCGCTCTTGCGCTGCTCGCCGAGGGGGAAAGACAGATAGGGCAGGTAGAGGATGGGCACGCCCATGAATTCGATCGCCGCACCCCTGCCCGTACCAAGCCGCTCGCGGGTGTCGAGCTCGATGTTATCTGCGCGGATGCGCCAGTCGGGCGTCTGCTCGGGGCAGGTGCTGAACCAGACGTCGGTGAGCGACACCCGGCCATCGAGCCCGACCTGCATGGTGGCCGCCGCACCGCGTGCCGGCTGCTCGGGCAATTCGAACTGCGTGTCGTCGAAGGCCGCGCCGCCCGCCGGGTCGTAGCGTCCGGAGCGGCCGGCCGCGCGCAGCAGGCGGTCCGCGTACTGCACGCGTCCGCTGACCGCAAACTCGCGCTGCCCAGCGTCGTAATGGACATGCTCGGCGCTCAGCGTGCGCTCGCCCTGGCGGATGTTCACCGCCCCGCTGAGCTCGGCATCGCCGGCGACGCCGAGTTGCGCGGCGTCGCTGGTCACCTCGATCTGCTCGGCGGCAGCGCGCACGGGCGATTCCGCCGGGCGCGGTGCTGCACCGGCCTGCGGCAGCGTGCTGCCGCCAGCCAGCGCCTCGCGCACCGAGCTCGGTGCGGGACAGCGTCCCAACGAGCTCGGCGCCACGTCCTGACGATCGGCCTGAGTTCGGGTAACCGCCTGAGCTTCTGGAGCCGTCTGGCCTTCGGGAGCCGTCTGGCCCTGGGGATACGCCTCGCCGGCTACCAACACGCGCACCGCGGCGCAAGCGGCGAGCGTAGCGAAGGCGATGGCAGCGGCGGGGCGGCGCGGCGGACTCATGAAGACGGCCATTATAATGATCGCCCCTTGCCCGACCGCGGATTTCATCGCTCGTGCCGGACGCCCGCCTCGAACTGCTGTCGCGCTGGGTCATGCAGGACCTCGGCTACGACGTTGCCGATATCGGCGTCGCTTCCGCCGACGCCAGTTTCCGCCGCTATTTCCGCGCCCGGTTGCGGGCCGGCGGCAGTTTCGTGGTCATGGACGCACCGCCCGAGCGCGAGGACATCGGTCCCTATCTGAAAGTCGCCACGCTGCTGCAAGCCGCCGGAGTGCACGTTCCCGCGGTGCACGCCGTCGACCGCGCGCGCGGTTTCGTGCTGCTCGAAGATCTCGGTTCCACCCCTTTCCTCGGAGAGTTGCAGCGGCCGGGACGCGCCGCACCGCTCTATGCCGCGGCACTGCGGGCGCTGGAGCGCATCCAGATCGACGGCCGTGCGGCGGCGCGCGAACTGCCGCCCTACGACGCCGCCGCCCTGCGCCGCGAGCTCGAGCTCATGCCGGAGTGGTTCTGCGCCCGTCATCTGCAGCTCGTGCCCGACGCGGCCGAGCGCGACCTGCTGCAGCGCAGCTTCGCGTGGTTGATCGATGCGGCGCTCGCCCAGCCCGTGGTGTTCGTGCACCGCGACTATCATTCGCGAAACCTGATGGTGCTCGAGGACGGCACGGCCGGCGTCATCGACTTCCAGGACGCGCTCGCGGGGCCGGTGGGCTATGACCCCGTGTCGCTGCTGAAGGACTGCTACATACGCTGGCCGCGCGCGCAGGTCGAGGGTTGGCTGCGCGACTACCGCGGGCGGCTGCTGCGCCGCGGTGCGGCGGACCTCTGCGGCGCGAGCGAGCGCGAGTTTCTGCACTGGTTCGATCTCGTCGGCGTGCAGCGGCACATCAAGGTACTGGGCATATTCGCTCGGCTGTGGTGGCGTGACGGGAAGATCGGCTACCTCGACGATTTGCCGCTCACGCTCGACTACCTGCGTGATGCCGCCGCCCGCTACCAGCCGCTGCGCGAGTTCGGTCTGTGGCTCGAGCGGCGCGTCGTACCCGAGCTGGCGGCGGCGAACGCCCGCGCCCGGGCTGCTGCTGCAGGCACCGCGCCGCAGGCTGACGGATTATGAGGGGCTGGCCTCCGCAAGGTTGTCGTCCGCAAGGCTGTCGTCCGCGAGGCTGTCGTTCGCGAGGCTGGCGTCTGTGCGGGCGATGATCCTCGCGGCGGGTCGCGGCGAGCGCATGCGGCCGTTGACCGACACCCGCCCGAAGCCGCTGCTCGAGGTGGGCGGCCGCTCGTTGCTCGCTTGGCACCTCGCGGCCTTGGCACGCGCCGGCATCCACGACATCGTCATCAACCACGCATGGTTGGGTGCACAGATCGTGGCTGCGCTCGGCGACGGCAGCCGCTACGGGGTGCGGATCCGATACAGCGACGAGAACGGTTCACCGCTCGAGACCGCCGGCGGCATCATCCAGGCGCTGCCGCTGCTTGGCAGCGAGCCCTTCCTCGTGGTCAACGGCGACATCTGGACCGATTTCGATTTCGCTCGGCCGCCGCTGCTGGATGCCGAAGCGACGGCGAGCCTGATCCTCGTGCCCAATCCGCCGCAGCATCCGCGCGGCGACTTCGGCTTGCTGCCGCGGGCCGACGGCGCCTGCGACATCCTCGCCTACCCGCAGCGTCTGCAGGCCGTCGACGCCGCGCCGCGCCACACCTTCTCCGGTATCGCCGTCTACCGTCCCGAGTTCTTCGCTGCCTGTCTGCCCGGTCGCCAGCCGCTGCTGCCGCTGCTGTGCGCAGCCGCGGCGGCGGGGCGGGTTCGCGGCCGGCTTTATCGGGGCCTTTGGTCCGACGTGGGTACACCCGAGCGCCTGCACGACCTGGACGAGCGGCTAGCCGGGGGGGCGAACGGTTGAGACAGCGGGACGCACCGCCGGCCGGCGCCGGGCGCTGCACCGCCTGCGTCGCGTAAACTCGCAGGATGGACGAGCGCGACACCAACGATCGGGAGGCCCGCATCCGCAGCGGCGAGAAGTACCGAACTTCCCAGGGCTTCGCCGCGATCCGCGATGGCATCAAGGCGACGGCCGGCGCGCCGCCCCGTGTTCCTGGCGGCAAGCCGCGCTGGCTGCGGGCACCGCTGGCGGCGGGCGCCAACTACGACTTCGTACAGCGCACGGTGCGCGAGCACCGGCTGGCCACGGTCTGCGAGGAAGCGAAGTGTCCGAACATCGGCGAGTGCTGGAACGCCGGCACGGCCACCATCATGCTCATGGGCGAGGTGTGTACCCGGGCTTGCCGCTTTTGCGCCGTCGACACTGGCAATCCCCGCGGCTGGCTCGATCCCGAGGAGCCGCGCAACACCGCGCGCACCGTCGCGCTCATGAAGCTGCGCTACGTCGTGCTCACCTCGGTGAACCGCGACGATCTGCCCGACGGCGGAGCGGCGCATTTCGCCGCTGCCGTGCGGGCGATCAAAGAAATCTCTCCGCAGACCGCGGTCGAGGCATTGACACCTGACTTTCGCGGGGTGCTTGCCGATGTCGCCACGGTGGTCGACTCTGGCCTGGAGGTATTCGCGCAGAACCTCGAGACCGTGCGCCGGCTGACCCACCCGGTGCGCGACCCGCGAGCCGGCTACGAGCAGACCCTGCAGGTGCTCGCCCATGCCAAGCGGCATCGGCCCGAGGTGCTCACCAAGACCAGCCTGATGCTGGGCCTGGGCGAGTCCGAGGACGAACTGCGCGAGGCGATCGCCGATCTGCGTGCGCACGAGGTCGACCTGCTGACCCTGGGCCAGTATCTGCAGCCTACCGTCAACCACCTGCCCGTGGCGCGCTTCGTGACCCCGGAGGAGTTCGATCGCTACCGCGGCTGGGCGCTTGCCGCGGGTTTCCGCGAGTGCGTCTCGGGGCCGCTCGTGCGTTCGAGCTATCGCGCCGAGCAGGCGCTCGCCGGCAACAACGCGGGTCTCGACAATGCTGCCCTCGCCGCCGTCGCCCCGCCTCGTCCGTAACCTCGGTTGCGTCGACTACCTGCCGGTCTGGCAGGCGATGCAGCGCTTCACCGACGAGCGCACGGCCGCGACCGCCGACGAGATCTGGGTTCTAGAACACCAGCCCGTGTTCACTTTGGGCATGAACGCCGATCCGCTGCACGTGCTCGATGCCGGCGACATCCCCGTGCTGCGGGTCGACCGCGGCGGCCAGGTGACTTACCACGGCCCCGGCCAGCTTGTCGTCTATCCACTCATCGACCTGCGCCGTGCCGGGCTCGGTGTGCGTGATCTGGTCACCGTGCTCGAGCAGTCGGTCATCGATTGCCTCGCGGGCTATGGCATAGCGGCCGCTGTGCGGCCGCGGGCGCCGGGCGTGTACGTCGACGGGCGGAAAATCGCCAGTGTCGGCATCCGCGTGCGGCGCGGTGCGAGTTATCATGGAATCGCGTTGAACGTCGCCATGGACATGGCGCCGTTTGCGTGCATCAACCCCTGCGGTTACGAGGGGCTCGCGATGACCCAGCTGGCGGCGCTTGGTGCCCCGGCGCAGTTGCCGCGTGTAGCCGCAGACCTGCTGACGGAACTGCAACGTTTGCTGTCGAGGAATTCCCATGACCCCTCCCAAGCCCGTACCGACCCGGAAGGAACTTGAGATAGTCCGCCGGTTGCTCGCCTACATCGGTGAGGACCCTGACCGCGAGGGTCTGCTCGAGACTCCGGCGCGTTTCCTCAAGGCCTGGGAAGAGTACACACGCGGCTACCGCGAGAAACCCGAGGAGATCCTCAAGTCCTTCGAGGACGGCGCGCAGAGCGTCGACGAGATGGTCATTGTGCGCGACATCCCGGTGTACTCGCTCTGCGAGCATCACCTCGCGCCGTTCTTCGGCAAGGCGAACGTGGGCTATGTTCCTGACAAGCGCATCCTCGGTCTGTCAAAGATTTCTCGTCTCGTGGAGATCTTCGCGCGCCGTCTGCAGGTCCAGGAACGGCTGACCAACCAGATCGCCGACGCGCTGGACACCCATCTGCAGCCGATCGGCGTCGCCGTGGTCATCGAGTGTCGGCACATGTGCATGGAGTCGCGTGGCGTGCGCCACACCGGCACGGCCACGGTGACCTCGGCGCTGCGCGGCTCGATCAAGAGCAACGCTGACACGCGACGTGAATTTCTCTCGCTGATCGGTCGTTGACCGGCTGCCGGACGCGACCCCCGGACAGCGCCGTCAGATCACCATCAGGACGCCCTCGGTGGCCACCAGAGCGCCGACGAGGGTGGTCACCTGCTCGCGGCTCTCGGCGACTATGGTGTAGGTGATCGAGGTGAAGTTGCCGGCGCCGCTCGGGCGCTCGCTGACGCGCTCCGCAGGCAGACCCGGGCAGTGCTGCAGCACCACCACGTCGATGCGGCTGCGGAAGTCGCGGGCGCTGCGCCCGACCACCTTGATCGGATAGTCGGTCGGGAATTGCAGCGGGCTCGCGGCCGCGTCGCCGGACCCGCCGGCCGTCACCACGGCTCGGCCGCCAGTTCGCGCTGCAGTTGGCCGAAGCCCGCATGCAGCCGCTGCCACACGGGACCCGGTGATCCACTGCCGACCGGCTGGCCGTCGAGGCGGGTCACCGCAGCCACGGTCTTGGTGGCGGATGCCAGCCAGATCTCGTCGGCAGCGCGCATTTCAACTTCGGTCACCGGACGCGACTCGCGCGCGATCCCGAGGCGATCGGCGAGTTCTTCCACGACGCTGCGCGTGGTCCCGGGCAGGATGGCCGTCGAGTTGGGCGGCGTGACGATCACCCCGCCCAGCACCACATGCACCGTCGAGGCGGTCGCTTCCATCATCAGGCCGTCGCGCAGCAGGATGGTCTCGTCGGCACCGACATCGCAGCCGAGCTGCTTTTGCAGTACGTTGCCGAGCAGCGCCACCGATTTGATGTCGCAGCGGCCCCAGCGGATGTCAGGTGCCGTGATGCAGCTGAGACCCGCAGCGAGCTGTTTGGCGCCCGGACGCGCCAGCGGCGCCGCGAAGGCGAACACGGTGGGCGCGATCTGCGGCAGGGGCGCGTGCGCGCGACCGGCGTCGGCGCCGCGGGAGACCTGCACGTAGACGTAGCTGTCGGTGGAGTCCGTGGGGCGACCGATGCCGTTGCGTTCCAGCAGGCCACCTACCAGCTTCCGCCAGCCTCCGAGATCGTAGGGGTCGGTGAGACGCAGCGCCGCGCAGCTGCGCCCCAGCCGCTCGAAATGCTCGACGAAGCGGAACGGGCGGCCGAGGAAAACCGGCACCACCTCGTAGACGCCGTCGCCGAAGAGGAAGCTGCGGTCGAGCGGCGAGATACGCGCTTCGGCGAGCGGCAGCCACTGTCCGTCGAGATGGCAGATGGGGAAGGTTGCAGCCATGGAATTCACCGGAACCAAAGAGCAAAGGTGTCGCGGGTCCGTGACCACGCGCCGCCGGCTGCGACACCCTCGCCGACGACCAGCGGCACCCGGCTGATCACGGTGTTGCCGTCCTGCACGCGCAACTCACCGACGCGCTGGCCCGGACGCAGTGGCGCGATCAGCGGTTCCTCGACACTGGTCGATACACGCAGCCGCGAAGCTCCGCCGCGCGGCACGGTGACTGCGACGGCCGACTGCGGACCGACCGATACCGAATGGTTGTCGCCTTTGTAGACACGGGGCTGCAGCACCATCTCGCCGGCGCGACGCAGCGTCACGGTTTCGTAGAACGCGAAGCCGTAGTTGAGCAGCGTGGCACTCGCCTGCTCGCGCACCCGCGGCGAACCGGTGCCGAAGACCGCGGAGATCATGCGTGTGCCGTTGCGCTCGGCGGAGCTGACGAGGCAATAGCCCGCCGAGTCGGTATGCCCGGTCTTGATGCCATCGACGCTCGGGTCCATGTACAGCAAGCCGTTGCGGTTACCCTGGCGGATGTTGTTCCAGACGAACTCCCGCTGCGAGTACCAGCGGTAGTACTGAGGGAAGTCGCGCACCAACGCACGCGCCAGGATCGCGATGTCGCGGGCCGTGGTGTAGAGCGCTGGATCAGGCAGTCCGGTCGCGTTGGTGAAGTTGCTGTTCTTCATGCCAAGCATCTTCGCCTGCTGGTTCATCAGCTGCGCGAAGGTTTCCTCGGTACCGGCGAGCCGTTCGGCGAGCGCGGTGGCGGCGTCGTTTCCGGACTGCACGATCATGCCTTGCAGCAGCACCTCGGCGGGCACCTTGTCGCCCACCTGGAGAAAGGTCCGCGAACCCTCGGCGCGCCATGCGCGCTCGCTGATCGGCACGGGCTCCTGCAGCTGCAGCCGGCGCTCGGCGAGCGCCTTGAATACCACGTAGGCGGTCATTACTTTGGTGACGCTCGCCGGTTCGACGCGCAGGTCCTCGTTGGCGCCGGCGAGTCGCCGGCCCGAGGCCTGGTCGATCAGGATCCAGGAGCGCGCAGCGACGGCGGGCGCGGGCGGGATCGCTGCGATAGTGGCCTGCGCGGGCCGTGTACCGGCAGCGAGGACGAGCAGTGCGCTGGCGCAGGCTGCCGAGAGGAAGCGGGACGGGGACGGCAAGCGGTGACTCCTGCGGGTGTCTGGAATGGATGGCCGAAGCCGGGATTGTAAACCGCTCACTCGTGCGCGGGCCGCGCGTCGGGCACACCGGCGAGGCGCAGCCTCTCGACCATGTCATCGGCCTCGATGGCGCCGTCGAGCGGGCCGATCTGAACGCGGAACACGGTACGCTCGCCGATGCGCGCTTCGCGTACCAGCACGTTGCGGATGCCGGCGCCGGCGAGCCGGCCGACCAGTGCCTCGGCATTGCCCCGTGCGGCGAATGATCCCGCCTGCAGGAAGCGCGAGCTGACGCCGACTCCGGGCGGGGCCGCCGGGCGCAGCAGCGCGTCCGCTCCCCCGCCTACGCCTGCGGTGAGCACGGGCGTGGGTGGCTCCTCGCCCGGCTCGATGACGCGAATCTCCACCGGCGCGGTGCCCTGACGGATCATGTCGAGCTTCCAGGCCGCCGTGTACGAGAGATCAATGATCCGCTCGCCAACGAAGGGTCCGCGGTCATTGACCCGCACCACCACCGAGCGTCCGTTCTGCAGATTGGTCACGCGCACGTATACCGGGATCGGCAGCGTCTTGTGCGCAGCGGTCATCGCGTACATGTCGTAGGGCTCGCCGCTCGAGGTGCGTTCCGCGTGGAAGCCCGGGCCGTACCAGGAGGCGAGTCCGCGCTCGACGTGACCGCGGGCGCTGCGCTTGACGCGGTAGGTACGCCCGAAGACCTCGTAGGTCTCGGGGTTGCCGTAGCGGCTGCGCGGCTCTTTGCGCGGCACCGCGTCGGGGATGGCATCGAGCGACCGCGGCGGCGTGGGCACGCTGGTCGACGGCCGTGCCGGCGGCAGCGGTTCGGGGGCACGCCGCAGCACGCTGCATGCGGGCAGCAGCAGCGCGCAGGCGAGCAGCGCGAGTGCGCGCGAGCGGGCGCCGCCTCGCAGGCTCACGTCGCCGGTACTCCGTCGACCAGCGGTGGCGTTGCCGCTGGGGTGGCGGCGGGGGCGGCAGGAGTGACGGGGGTGACGACCGACGCGGCGGCGATCGCCGTCGCCAGATCATGCACCGCCATCGCGTAGAGAATGCTGCGGTTGTAGCGCGTGATGACGTGGAAGTTCTGCAGGCCGACGCGCACGTTCGGTCTGTCCGCAAGCTCCGCGGGCAGCAGAATCAGCCGCGTGTCATCGGCGATGGCGGCCGGCAGCGGCAGACCGCGCGCGCGCGCGCCGGCTGCGGTCTCGTCGAGCTGCAGGTTGCGCGGGTTGAGCGTGGGCATGAGCGCGGCGAAGATCGCGGGATCGGCGGCCACATCGAGCAGCACAGGCGCACCGCGCTGCCAGCCGTGGGCCACGAAATAGTTGGCAACGCTGCCGATCACGTCGTCCCAGTCGTCGAACAGATCGCGCCGGCGATTGCCCGCGCCGTCCAGGCTGCCATTGACGGCGTAGCGACGGTAGCTCGAGGGCATGAACTGCGGGGCGCCCATGGCGCCCGCATAGGAGCCGCGGACCGCGAGCGGGTCGAGCGACTCCTCGCGCGCCAGCAGCAGGAAGTGCGCAAGTTCGGCGCGGAAGAAGCGGCTGCGCGGCGGGTAGTCGAAACCGAGCGTCATGAGCGCATCGAGCACGCGCCACGAACCCTTGTTGCGGCCGTAAGAGGTCTCGATGCCGATGATGGCGGCGATATATGCCGCCGGCACGCCCGTAGCGGTCTCGGCCGCCGCCAGCCGCGGTGCCTGCTGGCGCGCAAATTCGACGCCGCGGGCGATCCGCTCTGCCGACACCAGCCGTTCGCTGTACTGCCACCACTTGAGCACGCTCTCCGCCGGACGGGTGATGGCCGCGATGATGCGAGGCTGGAACATGCCCTGCGCGAGCAGCGCGCGGATCTCGGCGGCGGGTATCCCGTGCTCGGCGGACACCTCCTCGATGAACCCGCGGATGTCCACGCGCTCGAGATCGAAGGGCGTCGGCTCAGCGGGCAGCGTGCCGGGAGCCGCCTGAGCGGGTGCCGGGACCGGAGCCGGTGCCGGTGCGGCGGCCGTCACGGGCGCGGCAGGCTGGATCGATTTCTTTGGTGGCAGAGCGCAGGCGCCGAGCGCGAGCAGCATCAGGGCGGCGGGTAGGCCGGCGACGGCGGGTAGGCGGGCTGCGCGGCGGCGCGTGGCCTTGACGAGGGTCATCAGGCGGCGAGTTTCCGGTTCGCGTGCAGGGACATCAGCATACCGAAGCCCGCGAGCAGGGTCACCATCGAGGTGCCGCCGTAGCTGACCAGCGGCAGCGGCACGCCCACCACGGGCAGCAGGCCGCTGACCATGCCGGCGTTGATGAACACGTAGACGAAGAAGGTCGCTGCCAGGCTGCCCGAGAGCAGCCGCGCGAAGGTGTCGTGCATCTGCGCCGCAAGCCACAGCGCGCGCATTGTGACGAACACATACAGTCCGAGCAGCAACAAGGCACCGACCAGCCCGAGTTCCTCGCCGATCACCGCAAACACGAAATCGGTCGTGCGTTCGGGGAGGAACTCGAGTTGCCCCTGGGTTCCCTGCAGGTAGCCCTTGCCGAACAGGCCACCCGACCCCAGCGCGATGGTGGACTGGATGATGTGGTAGCCGGAGCCGAGCGGATCGGACTGCGGGTCGAGGAAGGTAAGCACGCGCTGCCGCTGATAATCGTGCAGGAAGAACCAGCCAACCGCCGCCGCGATGACGCCGCCGATGCCGAGCAGCACGATGAAGCGGATCGCGAGACCGGCCAGCAAAACGACGATGGAGCCTGCCATGAGTATCAGCAGGCCGGTGCCGAGGTCCGGCTGCACGATGGTGAGTGCGGTGGGTACGAGGATCACCGCCGCGAGCAGCAGCAGTGTGCGCATGTCAGGAGGCAGCGGTCGGTCGCGCAGCAACCACGCGCAGGCCATCGGTACGGCGATCTTCATCAGCTCCGAGGGCTGGAAGCGCACGAAGCCAAGGTCCAGCCAGCGCTGCGCTCCCTTGCCGATGTAGCCGATCGCGTCGACGATGATGAGCAGCACGAGCCCCGCGAGGTAGAGCCAGGGAGTCATCCGGCGCAGCATGCCGGGACGCACCTGCGCGAGCACGAGCATCAGCATGACGCCGATGCCAAGACGGATGCAGCCGCGGAGCACCGATTCCCAGTCGCTGCCCGACGAGCTGAAGAGCACGAACTGGCCGATCAGCGCGATCGCCGCGAGCCCACCGATCAGCGGCCCGTCGAGCCGCAGCCGGCCGAGCAGCTGCCGCGTCCGCGTGAGTGTCCGTTGGGTCGTGCCGTCGACGTTCTCGCGCAGCATGGGCTACTCCCCGCCCACGGCGTCGTCTGTCACCGCGGCGGTCTGCGGCTGCCCGGGGGGCAATGGCGGCGGAAACTTGCGCAGCAGGTAGGCATCCATGACGGTGCGCGCGATCGGCGCCGCCGTGCCGCTGCCGCTGCGCCCGTTCTCCACGATCACCGCAATGGCGATCTGCGGCGCCTCCGCCGGTGCGAAGGCCACGAACCAGGCGTGGTCGCGCAGTCTCTCGTTGATTCTGGATTCGTCATAGCGCTCATTCTGCGCCACGGTGAACACTTGTGCCGTGCCGGTCTTGCCGGCGATCCGATAGGGGGCGCCCGCCGCAGAGCGGGTGGCCGTGCCGCCCTCCATGACGGCGAGCATCCCGTCGACCACGAGCTCCCAGTCCTCCGGCTTGCCGGCATCGGGCATCGGCAGCGCGCGGATCGGCAATTCGGTGATGCGACCGGTCGCCGGATCGCGCAGCGCACGCACCAGCCGAGGCCGGAAATTGCGACCCCGCGTGGCGAGGATCGCGGTCATGTGCGCCAGCTGCAGCGGCGTGCTCGTCATGTAGCCCTGGCCGATACCGAAGATCACGGTCTCGCCGGGGAACCAGACCTGGTCGGCGCGCTTCCTGAAGGCCTTACGCTTCCAGTCGGGCGACGGCAGGATGCCCGACTTCTCGCCGCCGATATCGATGCCGGTCGGCTCGCCGAGGCCGAATTCGGCGAGGAAATCGTGCAGACGCACCACGCCCATCCGGCTCGCCATTTCGTAGAAATAGGTGTCACAGGACTGGGCGATCGCGCCGCGCAGGTCGATCGCGCCGTGGCCGCGCGGTCGCCAGTCGCGGAACCGGTGGCGGCTGCCGGGCAGCGAGAAGAAGCCAGCGCAGTAGTGTGGCTCGAGCGGCTCGGTGATGCCGTAGGTCAGACCGGCGAGCGCGACCACGGGCTTGATGGTCGAACCCGGCGGATAGGTGCCGCGCAGCGCGCGGTTGAAGAGCGGCTGGTCGGGGTTTTCATTGAGGGCGCGGAACTCGGCGCGGGTGAGGCCGCGGGCGAAGGAGTTCGGGTCGAAACCCGGACGGCTGACGAGCGCGATCACGTCGCCGTTGCGCGGATCGAGCGCGACGATCGCTGCGCGCTGGTCGCGCACTGCATCCTCGGCGACTCGCTGCACCTCGAGGTCGAGGCTGAGGATCAGGTCGGTGCCGGGCGTGCCCGGCACGGCGGCGAGCTTCGCTTCCAGACCTCCGGCCTTGTCGACGGAGCGCCCGCGCGCGTTCACCATGATCTCGCGGCGGCCGTTGCGTCCGCGCAGGGTGTCCTCGAAGGCGGACTCGACACCCACCTTGCCGATCGTCGAGGTGCCGGCGTACTCCTCGCGGTCGATGCGCGCGAGGTCGCGCTCCGAGATCGAACCAACGTAGCCGAGCGCGTGCACCGCCACCTCGCCATGGGGATAGCTGCGCGCGAGACGGGTGCGGATGTCGACGCCGGGAAACTCGAAGCGGTTGACGGCGAAGCGCGCCATGTCCTCCTCGCCGAGAAACAGGCGCACGGGAACACTGTCGAACGGGCGGCGCGAGCGCACCGTGCGGCGCAGTTCGTCGATCTCGTCGACGTCGACGAGGCCGATGCGGGCAAGTCCGCGCAGCGTAGCGTCGAGGTCGGGTACCTCTTCCGGTACGAGCTCGAGTTGGTAGGCCGGCCGGTTCTCGGCGACGATCACGCCGTTGCGGTCGTAGATGATGCCGCGCGGTGCCGGCTGCGGTTCGATGCGCACGCGGTTGCCCTGTGCGAGTTCGGTGTAGTGGTCGTGGCGGATGACCTGCAGCCAGACCAGCCGCGCCAACAGCACCGCTGTGAGCAGCAGGACGACGACCACCGCGGCGATCGCCCGCTGCTCGAACAGGTGCTGCTCGAGCCAGAAATCCTTGATGCGTCCGCGGATGCCCATGCCGGAGTAGGCCCGACGCCCGTGTCAGCGACGCGCCCGGTTCTCGCTCGCCTGCCACGCGGCGGTGAGCGGCCAGAGCAGTGCGCCCGAGAATACCGTCAGCCAGCGCGTCCAGCCGCCGGTCCCGCTGCCGGTCCAGCCGTCGATCGCCCAGACCACCAGCTCGCAGCCGAGCAGCAGTCCGGCGGCAAACAGGGTCTGCTCGAACAGCGGCTTGGTGCGCACCAACAGGTGCTGGCGGATCGCCACGTACGCCGCGAACGCGAGCGCGAGCGCATGCTGGCCCAAGACTGCCCCTCGATAGACGTCGAGTGCGAGTCCGGTGGCGAAGCCGAGTGCGATGCCGCCGGCCCGCGGCGCGATGATCGACCAGAAGATCACCGCGATCACCGCGAACGGCGGACGCACCACCGCGAGCCAGAACGGCAGCGGCAGCACCTGCAGCACGAAGGCTGCCAGCGTCGTGAGCACCATGCGGCGGCGTACCGTGGTGACGATCATGGCGCAGGCACCGCTGCGGTGCTGGGGGCGGCAGAGGTGGCCGCAGCGGCAGCCGTAGCCGGCGGGGCGGCGGGATGCTGCGGGCGGAACCAGAGCAACGCGACCACGCGGTCGCGGTCGACGGCGGCAGTGATGCGCGCCGTCACCTGGGCGAGTGGCGTGCCACCGTCGCGGCGTACTGCGCTGACCCGGGCCACCGGATAGCCCGCGGGGAACACGCCGCCGAGTCCCGACGTGACCAGCAGATCGCCGTCACGCACGTCGGTCTGCAGGGGCAGCAGCGGCAGGCTGAGTTCGCTGCCGCGGCCGGTGCCGAGCGCCAGTGTCCGCTGCCCCGTGCGCACAAGCTGCACCGGTACTGCGTGCTCCGGGTCGGCGAGCAGGATGAGTTCCGAACTCCACGGTCCCGCCCGCAGCACCTGCCCGAGGAGGCCGCCACCGGCGATGACGGCCTGGCCCTTGAAGACGCCGTGAGCGGTACCGCGGTCGATCGTGAAACGCTGACGGAGACGGTTGTCCTCGATGGCGATGACGCGCGCAACCAGCCAGCGCTCGGCGACATCCGCCGCGGCACCGCGCAGCGTCCGCAGCTCGCGGTTCTCGCGTTCGAGGTCGGCCCGCCGCATGGCGAGCAGTTCGAGTTCGCGCACGCGCTCGCGCAGCGCACGGTTCTCCGCCTGCAGCGTGGCACGCGCCTCGAAGGTGGTGCGCGTCCACTCCCAGGCGGCCGCGGGCGAGGCCAGCGCGATCTGCAGCGGATGGGCAACCGCCTGCAGACCAAAACGCACGGTGTCGAGCCAGCCACCGCGCTGGTCGAGCCACATGATCAGGAGGGCGAGTGCGGCGTAGCCGCAAAAACGCAGCCCCGCCGGAGTGCCGCGCTGAAGGATGTTGCGGCTGGCTGCCGTCTTACTCAAGCCCGAAGTTGCCGGGGCCGAGTTCGTCCATCAGCTCGAGGATACGGCCGCCGCCACGGGCCACGCAGGTGAGCGGGTCTTCGGCGATCACGACCGGAACCCCGGTTTCTTCGGTGATGAGCTTGTCGATGTCGCGCAGCAGCGCGCCGCCGCCGGTGACCACGATGCCGCGTTCGGCCACGTCGGAGCCGAGTTCGGGCGGGGTCTGCTCGAGCGCCTGCTTGACCGCACCGACGATACCCTGCAGCGGCTCCTGCAGCGCCTCGAGGATCTCGTTGCTGTTGAGCGTGAACGCGCGCGGCACGCCCTCGGAAAGGTTGCGTCCCTTGACGGAGATCTCGCGCACCGTCTGTCCGGGATAAGCCGAGCCGATCTCGATCTTGATGCGCTCGGCGGTCATCTCGCCGATGAGGATGCCGTAATTGCGCCGCACGTAGTTCATGATGGCTTCGTCGAAGCGGTCACCGCCGATGCGCGCCGACTGTGCGTAGACGATGCCGTTGAGCGAGATCACCGCGACTTCGGAAGTGCCGCCACCGATGTCGAGCACCATCGAGCCGCGGGCCTCCTGCACCGGCAGGCCGGCGCCGACGGCCGCAGCCATCGGTTCGCTGACGATCGCCACGGTGCGCGCGCCTGCGCCCTCGGCCGACTCGCGGATCGCGCGGCGCTCCACCTGCGTCGAGCCGACCGGTACGCACACCAGCACGCGCGGCGAGGGCTTGAGCAGCCGGTTGTCGTGCACCTTGGCGATGAAGTACTGCAGCATCTTCTCGGTGAAGGTGAAGTCGGCGATCACGCCGTCCTTCATCGGGCGCACGGCGGTGATGTTGCCCGGCGTGCGGCCGAGCATGTTCTTCGCTTCTGCACCGACGGCGACGATCACCTTGCCGCCGCGGCTGAAGTCGTCCTGCACCGCGACCACCGATGGCTCGTTGAGGACAATGCCGCGGTCGCGGACGTAGATGAGGGTGTTGGCCGTGCCGAGGTCGATCGAAATGTCGCTCGAAAAAAAGCCGCGCAGACGCTTGAACATCTTGGGGTGCCGGGACTCGTGGTCGGAGGGGGGAAAGGGCTGGGGAAAAGGCTTGCAATTTAGCAACCTGCGGGTCCTTCCACAAGGCAAGGATGATATGATCAGCGGCCCGGGAAGGGTGCGCTTTGCGCGGTCTTTCCGCGCTGTCCCGCTGGGACCTTCCGCCACGCAGCACCGGACCCCGACCATGAGTCTCGACCGAGCAGCCATCGAAAACATCGCGCGTCTCGCGCGTCTCGAACTCACCGCCGCCGAAATTCCCGTCTACGTCGACTCGCTCGCGAAAATCTTCGCGTTCGTCGGCGAACTCGAGCGCGCGCCCACCGCCGGCATAGCGCCCATGTCGCACCCGCTGCCGGGGCTTGCGCAGCGGCTGCGTGCCGACGAGGTGACCGAGACGGACCGCCGCGACGACTACCAGCGCAACGCGCCGCGGGTCGAGGCGGGCCTTTATCTGGTGCCGAAGGTGATCGAGTGAGCGCGCCTGCAGCCACCGTCGCCGCGCTCGCGCGCGGCCTTGCCGCGGGCGAGTACTCGAGCGTCGAACTTACCCGCGCCTATCTCGAGCGCATCGCCGCGGCGCAGCCGCAGCTCAACGCGTTCGTCAGCGTGACCGCCGAGTCGGCACTCGCCGCCGCCGCGGCCGCCGATGCCGCGCGGGCCGCGGGCACGGCGGGGCCCCTCACCGGCGTGCCGATCGCCCACAAGGACATTTTCTGCACCGCCGGCGTGCGCACCACCTGTGGGTCGCGCATGCTCGCCGATTTCGTCTCGCCCTACGACGCGACGGTGGTGGCCGGCCTGCGGGCCGCCGGCACGGTCATGCTCGGCAAGCTCAACATGGACGAGTTCGCCATGGGCTCCTCCAACGAGACGAGTTTCTTTGGTCCGGTACGCAATCCGTGGAACCCCGAGATGGTGCCCGGGGGGTCCTCGGGGGGCTCCGCGGCAGCGGTTGCCGCGCGCATCGTGCCTGCCGCGACGGCCACCGACACCGGCGGCTCGATCCGTCAGCCGGCCGCGCTCTGCGGCGTGACCGGCATCAAGCCCACCTACGGGCGCTGCAGCCGTTACGGCATGATCGCCTTCGCCTCGAGCCT
>JBILMF010000006.1:0-53698 GCA_044375655.1 Steroidobacteraceae bacterium
TGCAGAGCCTTGAGCGGACTTCTCGATCTCACCAGGATCTCAGCCTCAAGAAGACCTATCGATCGCCGCTGCAGGTGTGCGCTATTGCGATCTAGCAGTGTCTCAACGATCCGCTGGGCGCGCGTGTAGTCCCCGCGAAGCACAAGAAGCCGCGCCTCTGTCAATCTCCACTCCAGATCCAGTGTCGATTCGGGAGCGACTATGTCAGGCGCTCTGCGATCGATGAATCTGGAGAGAAACCCTTGGGCAAGATCCACCTCGTCCACTCTCATCGCCCAGTTCATCCAGTATAGGTAGAGCAATTGCTGCGAGGCTGCAGCCTCCCCGTAAAGCGCCACCGACTCGCCCAGTAGGCGGTCCATGTCTACCCATCCATCTTTGTAGGCCCCCGCCTCGAACAGTTGCGCCGTCAGTTCGAAGGACCTCCGCAACCGCTCTCCAGGAACCATTTCCTCGGAGCGCGCTTTTTGCATCGCAGCGCGATAAGCACGCACGGTTTTCCAGCGATCCCCGGCTCTGGAGTGCACAAGCATGACCCCGTAAAGCGCACTGATCGATCTGGATACATCGTCCACCCCGTCGGCTACGCCTGCCGCTCGCGAGAAGTTGTCCAACGCCTCTCTGTTTCTGCCGGACGACAGATCTCTGAATCCCCTTAGCCAGAGCAGATCAGACAGACTTTCACCTGCGACCGTTCTCTCAACTCCAAGATCGCGAATCTCCGCAAGGACCATGTCGATCTTCCTGATATCCCGAATGCGGGCTGCAATCCGCGCTTCGTCGATCAGCGCCTCCGCACGAAGGCTCAAGTCGTCGGCTTCTCTCGCCAGTGCAGAACGTTTGGCAGCCAGCTCGGACATCTTCTCGAAGTCGCCAATCTGCGCCCATGCGTTCGCCATGACACGCAGTACCTCCGTAGAGGTTTCCATCTCGGTATTGAGCTTTGAGTCGAGCGACGCCTCGCCTGCGAGTAGCAGGTCGCGTGCGGTGAGCTCGCGGCCGCCGTGCAGCTCGGGATTGGCGTTTTCGAAGAGGCCCAGCAGGAAGTCGCGGGTGGCTGTCGCGCGACGCGACTCGAGTCGGGCCTCGCGTGCCTGAGCGATTGCGATGAGGCCGGCGGTGAGCACGGCGCATACGGCTGTCCCGCCAACAGCGACGCTCCAGGCGTTGCGCGTCACGAACTTGCGCAGCGCCAGCAGGCGGGAAGGTCTCTTGGCGTGAACCGGATGGCCGGCCAGCCAGCGTTCGAGGTCGGCGCGCA
Organism: Steroidobacteraceae bacterium; assembly: GCA_044375655.1. Taxonomy (GTDB): domain Bacteria; phylum Pseudomonadota; class Gammaproteobacteria; order Steroidobacterales; family Steroidobacteraceae; genus UBA964. The sequence continues at coordinate 1,262 of JBILMF010000006.1, forward strand.
GGGCCTCGGCGGAGGGATAGCGCTCCGAGGGATTACGGGCGAGCGCCTTGAGAAGCACGGCGTCCAGTTCGCCGCGCAGCGCGCGGGCGAGACGCGAGGGGGTGCTCTGGCGCAGGGCAGCGGTTGCGGCATCGGCGGCGCTGCGGCTCGGAGCGCGCAACCGACCTTCGGTGATGGCGATCTCGAGTTCGGCCCGCGAGCCGTTATGCGTGACATATGGTGTGGTGCCGACCAGCAGTTCGTGGAGCATCACGCCGAGGGAGTAAACGTCCGACGCCAGTGAGAGACGCAGTTGCCGCACCTGCTCGGGGCTGGCGTAGCGCGGGGTCATGGCGCGCGAGAGCGATCGGGAATGCGCATCGGCACGCTCCGGCGAAGTGCGCTCGTCGAGCAGCTTGGCGATGCCGAAGTCGAGCAGGCGGATTTCGCCGCGCTGGTTGACCAGCACGTTCGCGGGCTTCAGGTCACGATGCAACACGAGATTGGTATGTGCGTACTGCACCGCCTCGAGGACCTGCAGGAAAAGCCCGATCCGCTGGCTGACGCCGAGACGCTGGCGATCGCAGTAGCGGTCGATGCGTTCGCCCTCGACGTACTCGAGGGCGAGGAAGGGTCGGCCGAGCTGATCCACACCGGCGTCGTAGAGTCTGGCTATCCGGGGATGCTCCAGCGAGCCCAGGATGTCACGCTCGCGTGCCATACGGGTGGCGAGGTCTCGCGCCCACACCATGCGCGGCAGCTTGAGCGCGACCTTGCGTTTCATCGCACCGTCGGCGCGTTCGGCCAGCCAAACCGACCCCATGCCCCCATCGCCGAGTTCCTGCAGCAGCCGGTAGGGCCCGATGAGATCGCCAATGATGACCGCAGCGACGGGGGTCAGCCCCTCGATGCCGGCACTGGCGTGGTCGATGAAGGGTCGGGTTTCGAGTCCGGCCTGCACTTCGAGGAGGCGCCGCAACGGCTCGCGCAGCGGCTCGTGACGGGGCGGCAGGGCTTCGAGCCAGACGGCGCGATCGGACACGGGGAGCGCCAGTGCCTGCTCGAGGAGCGACTGGAGCGCAGACCAATCGGCCGGATCTCTGGGCGGCTGATTCAAGGACCTGCCCCGTGGAGGGATCAGAGGTTTCGGTTAAATCGCTGGATCATCCCATCGATCGGGATTGGAATCACCTCCGCGAAACACCCTGATTCGGCCGGTTTCGGAGCTGGCCTTAGCGGGGCAAGGCGAGTAGCCGCGCTACCCCCTCCTCGATCTGCGACATCATCAGCGCGAACCCGTCGGTCTCGCCGTAGTACGGATCGGGTACCTCACGCTCACCGAGGAACAGTCGGATCGGCACCGTTGCGCCGGGCGGTCTGCGAGCCTCGAGCTGCGCCGCGTTATCCCGATCCATGGCGAGGATGAGATCGTGGTCGCGAAAGTCGTCGTCGGTGATCTGCCGGCAGCGAAACGCGGCGAGGTCGTATCCCCGCTCGGCGCAGGCTGCAATGGAGCGCGGATCCGCACTGTCGCCGACATGCTTGTCCTTCAGCCCTGCGGAACCGAAGCGCCAGCTATCCGCTCCAGCACGCGCGGCCAGCGTGCGCGCGACGATCTCGGCGGCTGGCGAGCGGCAATAGTTTCCGGCGTCGACGAACAGGATTTTCATGGATTGCCTCCGCTTTCACAGGCAGCGACCGCTGCATCGACCCGTTGCAGCCAGTCACCGGGATACTTCGTCCGATACCACTCGCGCAGCGGTGCGGTCGCCGCACGGAACTGCGCGCGCTGCTCCGGCGTAGCGTAGTCGACCGTCCCGCCCTCGGCGATGAAACGCTGTAGTGCCGGGGCCTCGCGCTCCTTGGCCGCTTGCCGGGTCGCTGCCGCGAGTTCGCGGGACGCCTGCCGGACGGCCGCCTGGACGTCGGCAGGCAGGCGTTCCCAGGCCTTGGCGGAGTACCACCAGATCGCGGCCATGTAGCTGTGGCGATCGACGAACACGTGGCGGATGTGATCGTCGAATTTCATGCCCATCACGTCCTGAATGCTGTTCTTGGTGCCGGCGAGCATCCCGGCACCAAGCGCGGTGTAGATCTCCGAGAACGGCAGGGCCATGGGGCTCGCACCGAGCTCGCGCACCATCTCCTGCTCCAGGGCCGACGGCAGCGTACGTATACGTAGGCCCTGCAAGTCGGCGACACCGCCTATCCGCCGCTCTGTCATCGCGAAGCTGCGCCAACCGCCGGTGTTGCCGACGGTCAGCAGGTGCAGCCCGAGGCCCTCGCGCAGGATCGCCTCGCCCATGGCCTGCGGCACCGGACCATCCATGACGCACTCGGCCACGGCATCGTCGGCGAACAGATAGGGCAGATCGAGCACTTGCGCGGCCCCGTACAGGCCGGCGAGTCCGCCGATCGTGGTCTGGTGCATCTCGAGGATGCCGCTCTGCAGCGCCTCCATGCACTCGCGTTCGCTGCCGCAGAACTGCCCCGACGGATAGATCTGCACGTCGACGCGATTGCCCAGCTGCCTGACCATCGAATCGCGGAAGGCAGCGGCACCGATGTAGTCCTCATCATCCTGTGAAGCGAGGAAGGCGATGCGGATCGTGAACTCGGACTGCTCGGCGCGCGAGTTGAGGATCCCGGCGATGCAGGCCACCGTGACGAGTGCGAGCAGGATGTTGCGCAGCCTCGCGGTCATCGGGGTTTCCTCAGGCGAGGCCGAGTAGGCGCGGCAGCGTCAGCACCAGCGACGGAAAGTAGGTGATGATGAAGATCACGAGGATCTCGAGCGCGAGAAACGGCACCAGCGCGCGCACGATATTCTCCACCTTCTCGCGCGCCACCGAGGCGGTGACGAACAGCAGCAGCCCCATCGGCGGCGTGGCGAGACCGATCGTCAGATTCACGCACATGATGATCGCGAAGTGGACGGGGTCCACACCGAGGCCTATGAACACCGGCGAGAGAATGGGGCCGAGGATGAGGATGGCCGGGCCAGCGTCGAGGAACATACCGACGAGGAGCAGCAGCATATTGACCATGAAGAGCAGCGTCGGCACATGGTCCGTGATCTGCAACATCGCATCGGCGATGTCTTTGGCGAGACCGGATACCGTGACCAGCCAGCCCAGCGTAACCGCGGCGCCCACCAGCAGCAGGATGACCCCGGACTGCAGCGCGGTGGCCTTGAAGATTGCGACGAGGCCCGCCCGGTCGACATTGCGGGTGACGAAGATCGTCACGAAGAGGGCGTAGGCCACGGCCACCGACGCAGCCTCGGTCGCCGTGAATACGCCGCTCAGCATGCCGCCGACGAGGATCACGGGCAGCAGCAGCGCAAGCCAGGCGCCGCGGAATGCAGATGCCCGCTCGCCCCAGCTTGCCCGCGGCTTGGCGAGCGGGAGGTTGTAGCGCTTGGCCAGCAGCCGGATCACCGCCATCAGGCCGAGCCCGATGAGGACGCCGGGCACGACGCCGGCGGCGAACAGCGCGCCCACCGAGACGTTCATCACGAAGCCGTAGAGCACCATGATCCCGGAGGGCGGGATCACCGGTCCGATGACCGCCGCGGCGGCGGTCACCGCGGAGGCGAAAGGTCGCGGGTAACCCTCACGCTCCATCGCCGGAATGAGCATCTTGCCGATCGCCGAGGCGTCGGCCACGGCCGAGCCGGAAATTCCGGCAAAGATCATGGAGGAGAGCACGTTCACCTGGGCCAGGCCGCCGCGGACGTGACCCACCAGCGATTGCGCGAACCTCACGATCGACGTCGTGATGCCGCCGGCGTTCATGATCTCGCCGGCGAGGATGAAGAATGGCACTGCCAGCAGCGGGAAGCTGTCGATGCCGTTGTAGAAGCGGGCGAGAAGGGCCGGGAAGTAGCCGGTCTCGCCATCGAGCAGCAGGCTGAGTCCCGGGCCCAGCAGCAGCGCAAAGACCACGGGGGTGCCGAAGGCCATGAGCAGCACGAGGATCCAGAAGAAGGCCGCCGACATCCGTCAGTCCCCGCCGTCGCGTTGCATCACCGGCACGACGCCGACCAGCAGCTCACGCTCGCCGACGATGAGCGCACGCAGCAGTCGCAGGGTCGCCTCCAGCGCGACCAGCAGCAGCGCCGACAGTGCGACCGGTACGACCGCGTAGATGTAGGACATGCGGATCCCGAGACCCGTCGAGACGATGGTCGCGCCGCGCGCGACGAAGTCGATGCTCTCGAGCAGGAACATGAGGCAGATCCAGCCGACGAGCAGATTGACGATGATGCCTGTGACGTAGAGCACCCGCGGCGGCAAACCCTCGATAAAGGCGGTTATCGCTACGTGACCGGCCGACCGGTAACCCATGGGGGCAGCGAGCAGTGCCGACCAGACGAGCGCCATGCGGGCCAACTCCTCGGCCCAGTCGAGCGTGTGGTTGAACAGCGCCCGCGAGAGGATCTGTGCCAGCGCAACGGCCAGCATGAGCGCAAGCAGCAATGCGGAAAAGGAAAGCCCCCATCTTGCGATGGGGGCATTCACTCCCTCGAGTGCGCTAAGCGCGCTGGTCAGAGGCCGGCTGGACACGGCCCGATATTACTTGGCTCCGAAGTTGAAGCGCGCCTGGATGCCGAAATAGCGCTCGTCATCGCGCGGGACACCGCGCTGCGTGCCGCCCGGCAGCAGGTTGGTGGAGTAGGACTCATCGGCGAGGTTGCGGCCGATCAGCGCCACTCGCCAGCCACCGTCACTGTCCGACAGCGCGACAGTGGCGCTGATGATGTCCCAGCTCGGCTCGATCGAGGTGGTGGCCGAGGTCAGATCGTACTGCGTGTCATCCTGGTAGGTGTAGTCGAGACCGACGTCGAGACGCATCGCACCGAGTTCGACGCCGTAGTTCGCGCCGAAGCTCATCTTCCACTCCGGTGCGAAGGGCAGCCGCGTGCCGTCCGGGATGTTGCACTGCGCCGGCGTGGCGCCGGCCGGGCACTTGAACTTGTCGACTACGGCATCCGTGTATGCCGCCGCAGTCAGCAGCGAGAAGTTGTCGGTGACCTGTGCCTCGAGGTCCAGTTCGACACCCTTGGTCGATACATCACCGGCATTGATGAAGCGCGTGACGACCACACCCGCCACGAGGTCCGGGTAGTTGGCCTGATAGCCCTCGAAGGTGGTGTCGAACAACGCGAGATTCACACGCATGCGGCCGTCGAGCAGCAGCGACTTGAGGCCGACCTCGAAGCTGTCGGAGACCTCCTTCTCGAGGGCGAAGTCTGCCGTGGTGCCCATGTTGAAGAACGCGTTGTAGGCCGGGCCCTTGTAACCACGCGAGTACGTGCCGTAGAGCATCACGTCATCGTTGAGATCGAACTGCAGGCCCGCCCGGCCTGACAGCCCGCGCTCGCTGGTCGAGCCGGTGACACGCGCGCGCCCCGGGTTGATGCCGCCGACAGCGCCCGCGAAGGTCGAGGTGCGCCCATGGTAGTAGGACAGGTCGTCGCTGGTATAACGCAGGCCGGCGATTGCGCGCAGCGAATCGCCGAACTTGAAGGTGCCTTCGCCGAACAGCGACCAGCTCTCGAGCTTGGTGCCGAAATCGGCGCGCCCGAAACCGCTGGTGACGGCCGCGCAGGGAGTCAGGCCGTTCGGCAGGTTGGCGAGCGTTCCGTTGCACTGGTCGCGATCTCGGCGGTAGATCTCGTCGGACTCGCTCTCGTAGTACATCGCGCCGAGCACGTAGTCGAAGACTTCGCCGACAGGTGAAGCGAGACGCAGTTCCTGCGACATCTGCGAATAGTCGACGACGCCTTTGTCACCAAGCTGGGCGATCTGGTTGGAGAGCGTGGCGGTTCCGTCGATGTCCTGGAACTGCGTGTTGTCCCACTTGCGGTAGGCCGTGATGGACGTGACAGTACCGACCGCCGTCTGCCAATCGAGCTGCGCCGAGAGGCCCCAGTTTTCGTCCTCGACACGCTCGAGCACGTTGGTGGACACCGTGCGGTTCTCGGCACCGGCGACTATGGGCGCGATCGTCGTGACCACCGCGGCCCCCGGCCTCACCCACGGACCGCGTGAACCGGTATCGTCGGCCTCCATGTAATCCCCGATCAGCGTGATGCTGAGCGCATCCGAGGCGTCTATTTCGAGTTTGCCGCGCAAGCCTTTGCGCTCGTAACCGCCGACGGTCTTGTTGAGGAACGCGTTGCGCAGCACGCCGTCAAAGTCGCCGTAGAGCAGGTTCATGGAACCGCGCACGCCCTCGCCGAGGCTGCCGGAAAATCCGGCGCGCATGCGCTTCTCGTCACCGTCATACCAGCCGAGGTCGACGTACCCCCGTGACTCGTCGGCGATCGGCCCGGAGACGATATTGATGACGCCGGCGGAGGCGTTCTTGCCGAACAGCGTGCCCTGCGGACCGCGCAGCACCTCGAGGCGCGCGACATCCATCAGATCGAGGGTCGCCATGCCCGCACGGCCGAAGACCACACCGTCAACCACCGTCGACACCGAGGGCTCTGCGCCCTGCGAGGTGCTGATGGTGCCCACGCCGCGGATGAACAGGGCCGTATCTTTGTTGGAGGCGTTGGCGCGGAAATTCACCGTCGGGATTTGGGACGTGATCGCCTCCATGGAGTTGAGGTTATCCGCCTGCAGCTGCTCGCCGCTCAGCACTGACACCGCGATCGGCACCGACTGCAGCGACTGCTCGCGCTTGGTGGCCGTGACGACGATCTCGTCGAGGCGGCCCTCGGCGGAGTCCTGCGCCAGGGCGGGCAACGGGATGGTGGCTGCGCAGGCGGCAGCGACGGTTGCGGCGACGAGCCTCTTCTTCATCGACATCGTTGGTACCCCTCTTGTCGTTCCGGCGCCACAAAGGCCGGGAAATGCAACATGACGCTAACAGACCTTCCTATGTCTTACAACCCTTATATAAGACATGGGACTAGACGCCCAGCAGTTCGTCGCCGGGACGGGTGAATGCGGCGATGCGCTCGAGCGGCAGCGACAGCTGGTGGACCCGACCGCCCTGCAGATGCTCGCCGCCGTCGAGCCAGACCCAGTCGCCCGCCGGCAGATAGACGGTCACCTGCCCCGAGGGTTCGAGGCAGGGGGCGACCAACAGGCGTTCGCCGACGAAGAACTGGTCCTCGAAGGCCCAGCTCGCCGGATCCTGCGGACAGGCGAGCACCATCGGCCGCTGCACGGGCAGTCCGGTCGCCGCCGCGGCCGCCACCACGCTCTGCAGGTAGGGCAGCAGACGGCCGCGCAGCGCGAGGGCCTGCATGGCGAGCCGTTCGGCGTCTGGCCCATAGCTCCAGGGTTCGCGCGGACCAATGCCATGCAGCCGCAGGTGTGCCGAGAAGATCGCCGCCTGCAGCCAGCGGACGTACAGCACCGGGTCGCGGCGGTCGCCATAGAAACCGCCAACATCCGTGGCATAGAACGGCGCTCCGGTGAGCCCCCACGAGAGGCCACTGCGCAGATTGCCCGCGAGTCCGCCCCAGTCCGCCTGCGGATCGCCGCCCCATTGCGAGGGGTAGCGCTGCGAGCCCGCCCAGCCGGCGCGGCTGAAGAGGAAAGCACCGTCACGGCCGAACTTCTGCGCTGCCTCGTAGACGCAGCGGTTGTAGAGCAGCGCGTAGATGTTGTGCAGCGCGTCGCCCTGCGAGCCGTCGCTCGCCAGCATGTGCTCCTCGATCTGCTCGCCGAAATCAGCCTTGATCATGTCGATGCCGAGTTCGAACAGCGCCCGATGCTGGTCCCGCCACCACGCGTAGGCCTGCGGTTGGGTGAAGTCGAGCAGTCCGGACTCGGGCAGCTGCGTGAGCACCGCGCCGAACGGCTCGGGGTCCCAGGCGTAGCGATAGGCCTCGCCGGTACGCGCGTCGCGCAGCAACCACCCCTTCGCGGCGAGTTCATGGAACAGCGGGTTACGCACCGATATGAGCGGGTACTCCCAGACGCAGATGCGAAAGCCCATCGCCCGCAACGCGTCGACGGTGGGCTTGGGGTCGGGGTAGCGCTTTGGACACCACTCGAAGGCGAAGCGCGTATCAGTGTCCTGCCACGCTCGTCCGTCGAAAGTGATGACCTCGCAGGGCATGCCGCGCCGGCGTACCTCGCGGGCGACGGCGAGTATCTCGTCGGCGTCCTTGTAATACGCCTTGGAGAGGATCACCCCGAGACTCCATGCCGGCGGCACCGGCGCGCGGCCGGTCAGCGCGGTGTACTGCCCGAGAAGCTCGCTCCCATCGGTACCCGTGAAGAGGAAGACATCGAGCGCCGCATCCTCGATGGCGAGCACATAGGCCCGCTGTGACCAGGGTCCGTAACCGACTCCGTGGGTGACCGGCGCGGGCGTATGCACGAACACGCCCCAGCCCTGCGGACTCCACGCGAAGGGCACATTCTTGTAGCTCCACTCGGCGTTCAGTCCGAGCGCGTCGCGGTTGTAGGAGCGCAGCAACTGCCCGCGCTTGTCGAGCCGCCCGGATTTCTCGCCTAGCCCGTACACGGGTGTTGACGGCCCGAGCTGCAGCGACAACAGCCAGCGTTCCTCGTGGCGTGCCAGCGGCGGCAGGCGGAAGCGGCGCACGAAGTGTCCGTCGTCCGCCGAACCCTGTACGGACCGGCCATCGCACCGCAGCACGAAGTGAAAGGGCTGATGGCCGATCTGCACCTCGAGCTGCTGTCCGCTCGAGTTCACCGCACGCAGCAGAGACATGGCCGACTCGCCGCTGCCCGTGTGCTCCACCGTGGCGGCAAGCGGTCGCAGATCGCCGCAGAGGATGCCGTAATCGCGCACCTCGGTCGCACTGCGCAGGCGCATCCCGGAATCATGCAGCGAAATCCGCAGTGCACCCAGCGTGCTCGGCAAATGCAGCACTCCGTCGATGAGCTGCGGCAACGCCCCGCCGACGGCCGGCGCAATCCGCCCCCAGTTGGGCACGTGCGGGTCGAGCGGCGAACTCATGCCAGCTCGAGTACCGGCACCTGCCAGCGGGCCGCGAGCGCACGTAGAGCTGCCCGATGATCGCCGTACGCCAGCGCGAAATGGTGCTCGAGCGCTTCGTCGAGGATGCGCGCGCTCACCTCGCCCGCCGGTCGGTCGAAGCGGACCGTTCCCGAGCACCCCGTGAAGGCCATCGGCGCGCGCAGCACTTCAGCGCCCGCGAGCACGAGCTTCAATGAATTGCGCGAACGCGACAGCCGGGCGAGCGTGATGCGCCCCGGCTTGATCGGGAACTGATGCAGCAGCGGCATGCGTCGGTTGGTGTGGATGGTGGCCTCGGGGATGAACTGCGGATCGCACATCGACAGAGGTGCAAGACCGCAGTGCCACAGAACCGCCGTGTCGTCCGCCACGGTGATGTCGACGAGATCGGCCATCCAGGCGGGTTCGCCGGCGAGCTCCTGCAGGATGAGTTGAGTGACCGAACCGTTGACGTCGGCCTCGCAGGCCGCCGGAACCTGCTTCTGGTTCATCATCGCCATCGGACCGCAGGCGGCGCAGCCGTACTCGGTGAACATCTCCGGCCAGCAGCGCACCGCAAGGCCGCGCGCGCCGGTATCGCGCTGCACGTCCTCGAGCGCGCAGAACACGCGGAAGGACCGGTCGAGCTGCTCGGCATCGACCTCGTCGAGCCCGACCACCCGGGCCGCGGCGGATTCGCGTACGGCAGCCACGCGATCCGCGTCGGCGGCCCGCGCACGGGCGAACAGCTCGTCGAGGGTGACATGCCCCACGCGGATACCGGCGAGACGCGCGAGCAGCGCCGGGTCGAACTCGCAGGTATCGAAGCCGTCCGGATGCCGACCGACCACGGTGATCTGCGAGTCGGCGAGCGCACCGAGCACCGCATCAGCCGCGCGCTCAGCCGCGCTGTCGGCGCGGTCGGCGCGGTCGGCGGCCGTCGCGCCATCATCCGTGATCATTGCGGCGGCGGGAGCAGCGGGCAGCGAGTAGCTGCGCGCGAGCGCTCGCAGGCTTGCGGTGATCCCCGGCGCTGCGGGATCCGCGTAGAGGGAGCCATGCGCGACGCCGGCCCGGCCGAGGGCGTGCGCGGCGAGATTGAGGCCGCAGTAGGCGTTGAGCCGCAGCCGGCCGCCGATACGTGGCTCGGGCAGCGCCCATACCGCCAACGGTGTCGCAGCCTCGCGAGCGAGCTTCACGGTCATGGTGGCGTCGGTGAAGGTCACTTGCATGATGAGCAGCAGGTCTATCGGTCCCGCCGCGGCGATCTCGGCCATGGCGCGCTCGGCCGCAGCGCGATCGAAAAGCAGTTCGCGCGGACCGACCACGCGGATCCCCGCCGACTCCAGCGCGGCGAACGCCCGATCTCTGGTCTGCTCGGCGAAAGGTACGTCGAAGGTCGGGCGCGCCAGCGCCGCAACGCCGTAGGTCAGCATGACTTCAGTCTCCAAATCCGGGATAGACATGACGGAAGCTGGCATCGGCGGGCTCGACCCGGGCGCCCTGCGCGCCGTAGCAGGCGTGCTGCGCCCATGGAGTCGCCGCTGCATCCGTGAGCGCGTTGAGCGAGCGCATGTAGCCGACGGCTTCACCGCGCAAATCGCTGCGGATCGCATCCCAGTCCGGGAAGTGCTCAAAGGCCTTGGACCAGATCGCCCGCCCGGCGAGGTAGCCCGAGGCGCCGGCGCGATAGGCGTGACTGAGGATGCGGCGGAACTCCTCCATCCCCGCGCCGGCCGACAGCATCACCCAAGGTCTGCCGGCAGCGGCTCCCAGCGCGTCGAACCAGCGCTGCGCCTCCTCCCAGCCCGGGGCACCGACGCCAGGCACGGCCGCGGCAGCCAGCGGACTCTCGAGCTTGAAGAGATCGACACCGAAGCGCGGATCAGCAAACGCGTGCACGCTGTCGAGCACACGCTGCGGATGCTTGCTCTGCATCTCGACGTAGTCGCCGGTCTGCTCGCGATCGGCAGCCAGCGGGTACACGAGCAGTTCGAACACGAAGGGAATGTCGTAACGCCGGCAGGCCTCGCCGATGCGCTGCGTGAAGTCCTGCTGAGCCCGGCATACCGCGGGATCCGCATCGGGGCGGTACCAGGCGAGTACCTTGACCGCATCGCCGCCGATGCGCTTGATCTTCTCGACCGACCAGTCGTCGATCGGCGACGAGAGCCTGCCGCCCGGGGTCTCGCGGAAGATCGAGTCCTCCAGCGTGACGATCAGTCCGCGCGAGGCCTGCAGCCGCGTGACGCCCCGCGGATACGCGTAGTGCGGATCGAGCAGCATCGCCGATGACTCGACCTGCAACTCCTCGATCAGCATTTCCTTGAAGGCCGCGACGTCCTCCCAGGGCGCCTCCTCGGTACCCCGCTTCGCCTTGATCGGATTCTTGATCGGTGGACGCTGGTCCACCGCCGTCATCTTGAAGCGGCCGCCGGCATCCGCCATGCGACGCATTCCCCAGTATTTTCCAGCCGACAGGCTCATCTTGTCTCCAGTGCAGCCCGCGTGGCGGGCGAGGAATCGGGTTGCAGTAACTCGTCGCGCTCGGCTCGGGTCGGCGCGCCGGCTCGGCCGCCGTGACGGGTGACTTTGATTGCCGCCGCCGCCGACGCGGCGCGCACTGCCGCGAGCTCGCTGTCACCCTCCGCCAGCGCCAGCGCAAAGGCTCCGTGCCACACATCGCCCGCGCCCAGCGTATCGACGGCAGTGACGGCAAAGGCGGGCACACGCTGCAGCGTCGACAAGCCGAGCGCCCCGGTGCCGGCAGCGCGGCCATTCGCCGCGACGCTCCGACGTCCGTCCGCCACGAGCACACCCGCCGCGCCCAGCGTGACGCAGCACCATTGTGCCGATGCCGCGGCATAACGGCGCAGCGCCTCGCCGAGTGTCTCCTCGTCCGCCGCACAGCCAGCCAGATCCTGCAGCCCGACGGCCGAAAAGGCGACGTGGCTCGCCGCGGCAAGCAGACTGCCCTCCTTCGGCACCGGCACATCGGCGTCCAGCACTGCCGGCAAGCCCGCCTCGCGTGCGCGCTGCAGCAGACGCGTGGCGCCGGCCGGCCAGCGGGTATCGGTGAGCACGGCATCGACGTCAGCGAGCTGCACCTCGATATCCAGCCATGCGGAGTCGGCCGGCATCGCGCCGTCGGTGTGGTTGACGATGAGCCGCTCGCCCGCGTCGTCGATGAACACCGCTGATACCGAGGACTGGTGGCCGGCGTAGCGGCGGACATGCCGGCAATCGACGCCGTAGTCCTCCAGCTCGCGGCAGATCGTCACGGCGATGGCATCGTCGCCAAGGCGCGCCACCAGCCGCGCGGCCCCGCCCAGTCTGGCGATCGCCACCGCGGCCGTCGCCGCCGGACCGCCCCCAACCGCGGCGAAGCCCACCGCCCGATGTTTCTCGGCGTGCCGGGGCAGTTGCGGCGTGCGGAACACGAAGTCCTGCACGGCATGGCCGACACACAGCACGCGCTTCATGCGCCTCATGCGAAGGTGACGTCGTAGACGAGCGTGCTCGTGTCACATCGGCTGAGACGCCACTCGACCCGCTTGCCGTCGACCGACAAGGCCACACGTTCCACCTGCAGCAGGGGTGTGCCGAGTGGCACGTTGAGCCGCCGCGCGTCGTCGCGCCGCGCGATGTCCGCGCGCAGCTTCTCGTTGGTGGACACGATGTTGATGCCGTAGTCGCGCTGGTAGAGCGCATACAGGGCGTTGGGCAGCGGCGAGTGGCGGTCGAGGTCGGGAAAGTAGCGCTCCGGAAGCACGATGCGCTCGATGGCGATCGGGTGCTCGTCGACGAACCGGGTGCGCAGGATCTCGAACACCTCCAGCCCCTCGGGCAGCTCGAGCGCCTTCGCCTCGTGGGGACGGATGCGTCGCCGCCGCACGGCCTCGTCGCCGCTGGTAGGCACGGCACGCCGGCCGTCCGGCCGCGTCAGCCGGAAGAAACGGAACAGCGAGCGCTCCTGCGTCAGCTCGGCGACATAGGTACCCTTGCCCTGCCGCCGGTCGATGACTTTGTCGAGGGCAAGGGCATCGAGGGCCTTGCGCACCGTGCCCTGGCTGACGCCGAGCTGCGCAGCCAGCGCCTGTTCGCTCGGCAGCGCCTGACCCGGCTTCCACTCGCCGCCGGCGATGCGCTTGACGAGGGTTTCGTAGACTTGGCTGTATAGCGGGCGATACTGCGGCGCGCTGTCCATTCTGGGCGGGGTCTCGGCAGGGGACGCCGATGGTAGCGCGCCGCTTGCGGCCACAGGTGTCATGTGTTTAGTATCTTATATAAGACTTGCAGTCCGCAAGCGCATCTAGGAGTCGAGGAGTGAGCGTTCCACAACTGCTCGTGCACGATCGCAGGGACAACGTCGGCGTGGTCGTGGTCGAGGACCTCAAGGCGGGCACCGACATGCTGTGCGTGATCACCGAGGACAACTCGGATTTCCGCCTGTCCGTGCGTCACGACGTGCCGATCGGCCACAAGGTGGCCCTCGTCGACCTGAAGGTCGGCGACACGGTCATCAAGTACGGGCAGGACATCGGCCGGATCGTCGCCCCGGTTGTCCGCGGCGAACACGTCCATGTCCACAACCTCAAGACCAAGCGCTGGTAGGAAGTCTCCGATGAGCCAAGCAAACCGCAAGATCTGGGCCTATCGCCGCGAGAACGGCCGTGTCGGCGTACGCAACTACGTCGCGATCCTCCCGGTCGACGACATCTCCAACGCCGCCTGCGAGGCGGTCGCCAACAACATCAAGGGAACCATCGCCCTCCCCCACGCCTACGGCCGTTTGCAGTTCGGTGCCGATCTCGATCTGCACTTCCGCACCATGATCGGCACCGGCGCGAATCCGAACGTCGCCGCCTGCATCGTGATCGGCATCGAGCCGGGCTGGACGCAACGTATCGTCGATGGCATTGCCAAGACCGGCAAGCCGGTGGCCGGCTTCTGGATCGAGGGTAACGGCGACATCGCGACCGTGGCTGCCGCGTCCCGCAAGGCCAAGGAATTCGTTCATCAGACCTCTGCGCAGGTACGCGTGGAATGCGATATCAGCGAGCTGTGGGTCGCCGCCAAATGCGGCGAGAGCGACACCACGACGGGGCTCGCCTCCTGTCCGACCGTGGGCAACATGTACGACAAGCTGATCCCGGCCGGCCTCTACGGCTGCTTCGGCGAGACCTCGGAACTCACGGGTGCCGAACACCTCGCGGCGGCACGCGCGGTGTCCCCGGAGATTCGCGACAAGTTCATGAAGACCTGGCAGGCCTATCAGGACGATGTCATCGAGGCGCACAAGACCTCGGACCTCTCCGAGAGCCAGCCAACCAAGGGCAACATCGCCGGCGGTCTCACCACGATCGAGGAAAAAGCGCTCGGCAACCTCGAGAAAATCGGCAAGAAAGTGCAGTTCATCGACGTGCTCGAGCCGGCCGAGGCGCCGGCGCGCGGCGCGGGCCTCTACTTCATGGACACCTCGTCGGCTGCCGCCGAGTGCTGCACGCTGCAGGCCGCTGCCGGTTACGTGGTCCACATCTTTCCGACGGGACAGGGCAACGTGATCGGCAACCCGATCATGCCGGTCATCAAGGTGACGGGTAACCCGCGCACCGTGCGGCTCATGCCCGAACACATCGACGTCGATGTTTCCGGCGTGGTCCGTCGCGAGATGACCATCGACCAGGCGGGCGACGCGCTCATCGACTGCATCGCGCAGACGGCGAACGGTCGACTGACGGCGGCCGAAGCCCTCGGCCACGTCGAATTCGTGATGACCAAGCTGTATCGCAGCGCCTGAAGCCGCTGCGGCGTGGCGGTCCAGGCCGGCGCGCGCGGACGCACTTGCGGAGAGCCCAGTGGAAGGATCGGTCCGTCTGACTCTGGCGGAAGCGGAGGCGCTGGCCTTTGCTGCCCTGCGGGCGAACGGTACCGCGGAGGCAGCGGCACGCTCGACCGCTCGGGCGCTGGTGGCGGCGGAAGCCGACGGTCAGGCTGCCCACGGACTCAGCCGGATGCCCGCCTACGCGCTGCAGGCCCGTTCGGGCAAGGTGAGCGGCGAGGCCGTGCCTCAGCTGCATCGGGTCGCCCCCGGTGTGCTGCGCGTGGACGCCGGACTCGGCTTCGCCTACCCCGCCATCGACATGGCGCTCGATGCGCTGGCGCCGCTCGCACGGTCGCAGGGCATCGCCCTCGCTGCCGTCCACCGTTCCCATCACTTCGGTCAGGTGGGCGCTCATGCGGAGCGGCTCGCCACACAGGGGCTGATCGCACTCGTCTTCGGCAACACGCCCAAGGCGATGGCTTTTCACGGTGGCAGTCGCCCGATGCTCGGCACGAATCCGCTCGCCTTCGCCGCGCCGCTGCCAAATGGTGCCGCGCCGCTGGTCGTCGATCTTGCGCTATCGGTGGCGGCCCGCGGCAAGATCGTCGCCGCACAGAAGGCCGGCAAGCCGATCCCTCTCGGCTGGGCCGTCGATGCGCAGGGACAGCCGACCACCGACCCGACGGCTGCCCTCGCCGGCACCTTGTCGCCCATAGGTGGCGCCAAAGGCGGTGCGCTGGCGCTGATGGTCGAAATCCTCGGCGCCGCGCTCACTGCCGGCGCCTTCGGTTGGGAAGCCACCTCATTCTTTGATGCCGAGGGCAGGGCGCCCGACATGGGGCACCTTTTCATCGCCATCGATCCGGGCCCGGCCTCGGGCAATGCTTTCGCGGCGCGTATGGCCGTGCTGCTCGGGGCCATGGGCGACGAGCCGAACGTCCGGCCGCCAGGAGCGCGTCGGTTGCCGGCACGCGAACGCGCACACCGCGAGGGAATCGCACTGCCTGCCGCACTGCACGCCGAGATCAACGCACTCATCGCTCCGCGGGCTCCGGAGGCCTGACGCCATGGCAGAGATCGTCATCAGCGAATTCATGGACGAGGCTGCGATCCGCGGCATCCTTGCCGGCCGTGACGTGCTCTACGACCCGAAACTCGTCGATCGCCCAGAGGACCTGCTGCAGGCCGTGCGCAGCGCCCGCGCCCTGATCGTGCGCAACCGCACGCAGGTGCGCGGTGCCCTGCTCGACGCCGCCGTGCAGCTCGAGGTCGTAGGCCGGCTCGGCGTCGGTCTCGACAACATCGACGTCGGTGCCTGTGAAGCACGCAGCATCGCCGTGCATCCGGCCACCGGCGCCAATGATCTCTCGGTAGCCGAATACGTGATCACCGCCATGCTGGTGCTGCTGCGCGGCGCCTGGTTCGCAACGCCCGAGGTGGTTGCCGGCAAGTGGCCGCGGATGACAACCATCGGCCGTGAGCTTTCGGGCAAGACTCTGGGTCTCGTCGGTCTCGGCAACATCGCCAGGGAAACCGCGACCCGCGCCCGCGCCCTCGGCATGCAGGTGATCGCCTTCGATCCGCTGCTGCCGGACGGGCATGCCGCATGGCAACTCGCCGCGCCGGTCGGCTTCGAGGCCCTGCTGACACATGCCGATGCACTCAGCCTGCATGTCCCGCTCACGCCCGCGACCCGCGGCATGCTCGGCAGGACGCAGATCGCCGCAATGCGTCGCGGCAGCATCGTGATCAATGCGGCGCGTGGCGGCGTGCTCGACGAGGAAGCCGTCGTCGAAGCGCTGCGCAGCGGCCAGCTCGGTGGCGCGGCACTCGACGTGTTCGAGCGCGAGCCGCTCGATGCCGCAGCGGGTGCGCGTTTCGCGTCCGTACCGAACCTGCTGCTGACACCCCACATCGCGGGCGTCACCGAAGAATCCAACGTACGTGTGAGCGACGTGACGGCGCGCCAGGTGCTGGCCACGCTTGAGCGCAACGCCGCCGGGAAGCAGCCCTCATGAGCCGCTGGGTCCTTGCGCTCGACCAGGGAACGACCAGCTCGCGCTCGATCCTCTTCGATCACGAGGGCAACATCGCGGCGGTCGCGCAGCGGGAGTTCACCCAGCACTTCCCGCAAGCGGGCTGGGTGGAGCACGATGCCGGCGAGATCTGGTCCTCGCAGCTCGCAACGCTCGTGGAAGTGCTGCAGACCGCCGGCGCACGACAGGGCGACATTGCCGCCGTCGGCATCACCAACCAGCGCGAAACGACCGTGCTTTGGGACCGCGCGACCGGCGAGCCAGTGGCGCCGGCGATCGTCTGGCAGGACCGCCGTACCGCCGACACCTGCGCCGCGCTGCGCGCCGACGGCCACGAAGCCGAGGTCACACGCCGCACGGGGCTGCTGCTCGATCCCTATTTTTCGGGCACCAAGCTCGCGTGGCTGCTCGAACATGTGCCGGGAGCGCGGGCGCGGGCCGAGCGTGGCGAACTGTGTTTCGGCACCATCGACAGCTGGCTGGTCTGGAAGCTCTCCGGCGGCCGCCACCACGTAACCGACGTCACCAACGCCAGCCGCACGCTGCTGCTCAACCTCGCGGGCGAATGGGATGAGCACATGCTGCAGCTGCTGCGCATTCCGCGGGCGCTGCTGCCGCGCGTCCTGCCGTCAGCGTTCGAAGCCCATATCCGGGTGACGGTCGCGGGCATGGACATCTCGCTCACCGGCATCGCCGGCGACCAGCAGGCTGCGCTCTTCGGACAGGCTTGCCTGCAGCCGGGTATGGCAAAGAATACATACGGTACCGGCTGCTTCATGCTGATGCATACCGGCAGCCGGCCGCTTGCCTCGCATCACCGGCTGCTGACCACGGTGGCCTGCACCACCGGCAGCGCCGCGGAAAACGCGGCGACGAAGCCCGCACTGCAGTACGCCCTCGAGGGTAGTGTGTTCGTCGGCGGTGCTGTCGTGCAGTGGCTGCGCGACGGTCTGGGTTTCGTAGCGCGGGCGGGCGAGATCGAAGCCCTCGCAACCAGCGTCACCGATCACGGCGGTGTCTATGTGGTGCCAGCCTTCACGGGCCTCGGTAGTCCCCACTGGGATCCCTTTGCACGTGGCTCGATAGTGGGCATCACCCGCGGCACCACGCGTGGCCATATCGCACGGGCAGCGCTCGAGTCCATCGCCTTCCAGAGCGCCGAGCTGCTGCAGGCGATGCAGCAAGATGCCGACGCGCCGCTGCGCGAGCTGCGCGTGGACGGCGGCGCTTCGCGCAACGACTTCCTCATGCAGTTCCAGTCCGACCTGCTCGGTGTCCCGGTGGTCCGTCCAGCGGTCACCGAGACAACGGCTCTCGGCGCGGCTTACCTCGCGGGACTCGCCACCGGCTTCTGGTCGTCGACCGAAGAAATCGCGACGCGCTGGCGTGTCGAGCGCCGCTTCGAGCCGGCGATGCCGCGTGACATCGCCGCCGCCCGCATGCACGAGTGGTCGCGGGCCGTCGAGCGCTCGCTGGGCTGGGCGAGCGGCTAGCCCTCTTCAGCTTCGCCGTCGCCCTCGGCACCAGTCCCGCCTTGACGCGGCGCTTCGCCGCCAGACCGTTCTCCCGCACGCACCCGACCCGCCTTGAGCCGGATCTGGTGGAGATTGGGAAACTTGTTGCCGTAGACATCCTCGCCTTCGTAGTACCGTCGGCCGACGCCGTCGGGTCGCAGCGGATCGCGCTCGAGTCGCTCCCTGCCGAAGTCCCTCGCCGTCTGTTGCTCCTCGGCGATCTCTCCGGCGGAGAACAGCTGGCAGGCATCGACCATGTCGAATCGCTCGACGAAGCCCCGCGGGATGGGCAGCACACCGGCAATCACGTCGCCCACATCTATCTGCACCGGAAAGTTCGCCCGCGTGAGCTTCAGGTTGAAGGTGAAGTCACGCCGCAGGTTATCGGCCTCGATCACGCCGGTCATGTTCTGCAGGCCGTCGATGAAGAAGTTCGGCGGCTGCAGGGTCATCAGGTTGATGCCGGGAGGCGTGCGCAGCGCGAACGCCGCCTGCACGGTGACGATGCCGAGACCGAAGTTAGACACCATGGTCTGCAGGCTGCCGTGACGCGGCCCGTCCTCCGTGTTGTGGATGGTCACCGTGGTGTCGGCGGGATCGGGTCCGCCGTTCCAGAGCAAGGTCGCCCGCCACAGCGAGCGCATTGCGAAGCCGTACTGGTTGCCGATGACGAGCGGCAGGCAGAGATAGGCGTGTCGCGAGAACCAGTCGCGTTTGTTGCGACCGCGCAGATTCAGGTACACCTCTTCCTGCCTGCCTCGGTAGAACTCGTCGTAGGGCACCGCGGCGATCGTGTTGTCCGGTACCTTGATCATCGTATGGCTCCGCAGGGCATCAGAAGTCGAAACGGTGCGCGGGATCGAAGGTGAGGAAGGACGCGATGGTGTGTCGCATGCCACTGCGCACGCGGCGTACGCCGTGCAGGAAGCGCAGGGTTCCCGGAAAGATGATCAGCGTGCGCGGCGCCGGCTTGAGCTCCAGCCGCAGGTTGGGAAAATGGATTTCGCCGCCTTCGTAGTCGTCATTGAGATAGATCACGGTGGCGAAATCACGCCACGGGTAGGGATGCTGCACGCCGCCGGGATTCTCGCTGTCGGCGTGCGGCTGCAGCTCATAGCCCGGCGGCCAGCGCGCGAAGTTGACGAGATCCGAGTACAAGGGAGGTTGCGGCCCGAAGTGCCGCGACAGCAGCGCGGCCATGCGTTCGAGTATCCGCTCGCGCGTGGCGCGGAAGATGCCGCGGATCGACTCGTCGGCGATCTGCGTAGGCGTGAGGGTGCGACCCTTCCAGTAGTCAGCCGCGTCGGTGATGCCGAAGGCGGCGTTGCCGGATTCGGCAAACTCCAGCAGCCGACGGTGTTCGAACTCGCTCAGGAACTGCGGCTCGACCAGCGGAAACACCGGCATGGCATCGATGTCGGCACGGGATGCGCGCAAGGCTCAGCCAGCCCGAGACGTTTCGTCCGCCGGCTGCGGCGGCGTACCGTCCTTCGTCGCGGCAGCCGCCGCGTCCATTGGCGCGGTGGCGTCCGCCGCGGCACGCCCGGCATTCTCGGCAGCGCGAATCTGCGCGACCCGGGTCCGCAGGGTGCGCTCCATGACGTCAAGCGCGGCTCCCTCCGGCCAACCGTTGGCGATCATCGACTCGAGCACCGACTCCGGGGTCCTGCCGGACTCGATTTGCTGGATGACCCAGTGCCGCAACTGCGGCGTAACCCTGCCGTGGCTCATGGTGCAGAGGATAGCCGACGACGCCTGCCGAGCGGCAGCAGGGCAAACCCCACGCACAACAGTACACCCAGCGGGAACAGCCAAGGGAAAGCCACCAGTTCACGCTCGCTGGTGAACCCGAAGAACTGTGCGTTGTGCACCAGCAGTACGCCGAGCAGGGATACCCCGACGCCCAGTGGCGCGTTGACGATCCGTTCCCGCGGCACGAACAGGGCCAACAGGAAGAGGCCCAGCATCGGTCCGTAGGTATAGGCAGTCATTGCGAAGGCCAGCGGGATCAGCCGTTCATCCGAGCCGCCCAGCATGAGGGCGAAGCCGCCGAGCACCACCGCCCAGACGATCACCAGCGCGCGCGACAGCGCGACTGCCCGCGCACCGCTCAGCGAACCGTCGCGGTGACCCTCGTGGAACATGGTGATCGTGGTCTCGGCCAGCGCCGACAACACCGGGCTCGACATCGCGGCGGCGAACAGCGCAGCCACCATGAACCCGCGCAGCCCGATGGGCATCTCCGAGAGGATGAAGGCGGGGAAGATGCGATCGACGTTCTCGGCAACCAGCGCCGCAAATGTCGGATCTAGCGGGTTCATGGCGTAGTAACCGTACAGCGCCACACCGACCATCAGGAACAGCACCACGACAAGTTCACCGAAGTTGCTCACGTAGAGCGCAATCCGCGCCTCGCGCAGCGACCTGCAGCACAGCATGCGCTGCGTGTTGAGCTGGTCGGTACCATAGGCCGCCAGATTCTGGAAAGGCATGGCAAAGGCCCCCGCCCACAGCGTGAAGTTGACCCGCGGGTCGGTGCTCAGTTCGAAGACCTGGGTCTTGCCCGCAGCGTCGGCGTCGGCCAGCAGCTGGGCAAAGCCACCGGGATAGGACTGGGTCACGAACAGGATGGCGATGACGCCTCCCGCCACGAACATCAGGAACTGCACGACATCCGACCAGACCACGGCGCGGATCCCGCCGAGCATGGTGCTGAGCGCCGCGACGCCCACACTGAGAAACACGCAGCCGACGAAGTCGAGTCCGGTGAGCAGCTCGAGCACGAGTGCGACGGCGAACACGCGCACGCCCTGCCCGAGCACCGCACCGATGAAGAACAGCAGCGCCGACAGCTTGCCGAACACCGGACCGAGCTTGTCGCGAATGTAGTCGTACGGACTCGCGTAGTGCTTCGCATAGAGCCGCGGCAGGATCCAGTGGCCCAGGATGGCCTTGGACACGAGACCGGCGAGGCAGAACTGCAGGTAGCGGAAGTCGCCGCCCTCGGCGAACACCAGCGAGGGCACGCCGATGAAAGTGACGCCGCTGACAGCCGTCGCCACGATCGACATGGATACCGCATACCACGGCAGGGAGCGCGAACCGAGGAAGTACTCGCGCGTGCTCGCCTGCAGGTCCTTGACGCGATGGCCGATCCAGGTGACCAGCGCGAAATAGACCGCAACGATCGACCAGTCGAGGGCGTGGAAGTAGCCGTTACCCACGGGTCGGCCGCTGCAGCACCCGACCGGACTCGCGGCCCGGGTAGACACGACCGTTCGCGCCAGGATAAGCGTAGCCGTTGATCAGCACCCGCCGCGGCCAGGCCGAATCGTTGGGGGCGCTGCCATGGATCGCATGGGGACCGAAGAAAAGCACCGATCCGGCCTCGCCAGTCACGGTCACGGCGCGGGATTCGTCGAAGGGCAGGCTACTCGAGCCGGCGGCCATCGGCGTGTTGTAGTCGTAGGTGTCGAGCGACAGCCGCTGCTGTGGGTCGCCGCGTACCGCCGACCGCGGAATGAACTTCAGCGGCCCGTTCATCACCGTCATGTCATCGACGAGCATGATGGTCTGCACGTAGGAGCCGCGCCCGTTCAGGTCCCGCCATGTGCCCGGACCCTTGTCGCGGTGCTGCACGTCCTGATGCCAATCGAAGGACACGCCGTCCCCGGGCATCTTGAAGTGCGCCTGACAGAGCAACTGCTCGCAGCGGTCGCTGCCGAGCAGCTCGAGGGCGGGCTCGACGAGACGCGGATCCGCGCTGAGTTCGAGGAGGTCCGGTTCGGCACCGCCCGCCCACACCACGCGCTTGACGATCACCTCAGCGCCTTCGCGTGTGTCGAGCACGAACAAGGCGCCGTCGTGCTCCTGCGTGGTCCGCAGACGCTGCGCCGCGGCGTGCAGCCGCGCGAAAGCCTCCCGCGCACGCAGCATCTCCGCAGCCGTGAACAGGGCGGGCACGATGGTCCAGCCCTGCTCGAAGAATTCGCGGACCTGTGCCGCTGCCATGTTCATCCTGATCCTCTCCGCACCGACGGTGTCCGCGTGGTTCCTGGCCGCCCGTGGCGGGTCGACGTCGAGCGCCGATACTGCCATGATCCGCGGCGGTGGGGCGCCGGGCCTTGCCCGGGCGGCCACAGCCCGAACCGCACGAGGCGGACTTGCCGGTTTCAAGCCCTTCCCAATCGCTCGCCGATCGCGACCGCACGCTCGACGCCTTTCGTGGCGCCACGGTAGCGGCGATGATTCTCGTCAACAATCCGGGCAGTTGGGAACACCTCTACGCACCGCTCGCCCATGCCGAGTGGCACGGCTGGACAGCTACCGATTTCGTCTTCCCGTTCTTCCTGTTTGCCGTCGGCAACGCGCTTGCCCTGACGATGCCGGCGGACCATGCGCCGTCGCCGACGGACTTCTGGCCGAAATGGGCCCGCAGGACCCTGCTGATCTTCGGTATCGGCCTGTTGCTCAACGCCTGGCCGTTCCTGCGCTGGAGCGCCGATGGCAGCCTGCAACCCAGGGACTTCGATGCGCTGCGCATCATGGGAGTCCTGCAGCGGATCGCGTTGTGCTGGGCCGTGGCCGCGCTCATCGTCCGCGCTGGCGGGCTGCGCGCAGCAGGCATGGCGAGCGTGCTGCTGCTCGTCGGCTACACGGCGGCCTGCCTCGGTTTCGCAGGCGGCGCCGATCCATGGTCGCTGGAGGGTTTCTTCGGCACCGGTTTCGATCGCGCCGTGCTCGGCGACTCACATCTCTATCGCGGCGAGGGCGTGCCGTTCGATCCGGAGGGTCTCGGCAGCACGCCGCCCGCCGTAGCGCAGGTGCTGCTTGGCTATCTCGTGGGCGCCGCCCTGCTGCAACGGCGCAACGACCCGCGGCTGCACCGCGACCTGCTGGCGTTGGCGGTGCTGGCAACGGTCGCCGGTCTCGCGGCACAAGGCGTGGTGCCCATCAATAAGAAACTGTGGACACCGAGCTATGTGCTGCTGAGCACGGGGCTGGCGATCGCCGCATTGGTCCTCCTGCGCGCTGCGATCCTCCGCATCGCAACGCACCGCGGGGTCGCGGATCTTCCAGTCCGTGCGTTCGAGGCTTTCGGACGCAACGCGCTTTTCATTTTTGCACTCAGCGGACTGCTGCCGCGTACGCTGGGGCTGGTCCGGCTCGACGACGGGGTGGACGCCGCAGGCGAGCCGCAGGTCATCACCCTGCTGCCGTGGCTGCACCGCGAATTCTTTGCCCCGCTCGCCGCAGACCCGAGGCTGGGCTCGCTCGCTTACGCCATGGTAAATCTCGCTTTCTACTGGGCCATCGCGCACTGGCTGAACGCCCGGCGCTGGTACTTCAAGGCATGAAGGCTGCAACCCCTGGCGGGAAGCTCGTCGCACTGGCTGTGCTGGCCGCCGCAAGCGTGCTGCAGACCTCGACCTGCGTCGCGGCACAGCCGGCCACCGTGACCCTCGGCGTCGATGTGTTGCTGGAGGCTGGCAGTCCGCATATGGAGCGCCTCGCCGGCAAGCGCGTTGGCCTCATCACCAACCCCTCGGGGGTCGACGGCAAGCTCGTGCCAACGATCGACCGCCTCGCTGCGGATCCGCGCCTCTCGCTCGTCAGGCTGTTCGGCCCCGAGCACGGCATCCGCGGCGAGATTCCTGCCGGCGAGACGGTCGCCGACGCGGTGGACCGCCGCACCGGCGTGCCGATCATCAGCCTCTACGGCGCCAACAAGCGGCCGTCGCAGGACGCTCTGCGGGATATCGATGCGCTGCTCTTCGACATTCAGGACGTCGGCTCCCGGACCTACACCTATATCTCCACGCTGGGTGAAGCGCTGCATGCCTGCGCCGAGTCGCGCGTGCCGCTGGTCGTGCTGGACCGGCCGAATCCGCTCGGCGGCCTGCGCTTCGAGGGGCCCCTCATCGAGGAGCGCTTCCGCAGTTTCATCGGCTGGGGGCCAGTGCCATTGACGCACGGCATGACGCTTGGCGAGGTCAGCCGCTACTTCAATGCGGCGCTCGGCATCGGTTGCGAGCTGCAGGTGGTACCCATGCGCGGCTGGCGGCGCTGGATGAGCTGGGACGACACGGGGCTCTTGTGGACACTGACTTCGCCGCATGTACCGACGTCGACGCAGGCGCTCCTCTACACCACCACCGGCATGGTCGCGACCACGCTGCGGGACGTGAACGAGGGCGTGGGCTCGACCATGCCTTTCGAGATCATCGGCGCGGGATTCATCGACGCCGAGAGGCTGGCGCAGGAGCTTGACGCCCTGCAATTGCCCGGCCTGCGCCTGCAGGCGATCCACTACAAGCCGTTCTACGGGAAGTACGCCGGCAGGACCCTGCACGGCGTACGCCTGCGGGTCACGGAGGCGCGCGCCTACCGCCCCCTGCACACGGCCGTGTCCATCATCGCCACGCTCCGCAAGCTGTATCCGCGGCAGGCACGCTTCGCTGACGAACGGACGCTCGGTACGCACTGGGGAAACCCGACGTTGCCCGCACTGCTCGACGCAGGCCTCGCGCCGGATGCAATCTCGGCCGCGTGGGAGCAGGAAACCCGCGCCTTCGGCGAAGCGCGTCGCGCCGCGCTGCTCTACGACTGACGCCCTCAGGCCTTCAGCGCAACCAGCACTTCGTCGAGCATCTTCTTGGCGTCGCCGAACAGCATGCGGTTGTTTTCTTTGAAGAAGAGCGGGTTGTCGACGCCGGCATAACCGGAAGCCATCGAGCGCTTCATGACAATGGTGGTCTTCGACTTCCAAACCTGCAGCACCGGCATGCCGGCGATGGGGCTCGTCGGATCGTCCTCGGCGGCGGGGTTCACGATATCGTTGGCGCCGATGACGATCGAGACGTCGGTATCGGGGAAGTCCTCGTTGATCTCATCCATCTCGAGCACGATGTCGTAGGGGACCTTCGCTTCGGCGAGCAGCACGTTCATGTGGCCCGGCATACGGCCAGCCACGGGGTGGATGGCGAAGCGCACGTTGACAC
Organism: Steroidobacteraceae bacterium; assembly: GCA_044375655.1. Classification (GTDB taxonomy): domain Bacteria; phylum Pseudomonadota; class Gammaproteobacteria; order Steroidobacterales; family Steroidobacteraceae; genus UBA964. The sequence goes on from JBILMF010000006.1 coordinate 26,571, forward strand.
CCTGCTCGCGCAGCAGCTTGGTGATCTCGTAGACCGTGTGCTGTGCCTGCGCCACCGCCATGCCGTAACCCGGGACGATGACCACGCTCTTCGCGGTACGCAGCAGCTCGGCCGTCTCCACGGCGTTGACCGGTACCACTTCGCCCGCCGGTCCGCCCGCGGCGGCAGCCGGCGCTGCGCCGCCACCCGTGCCGAACCCGCCGGCGATCACGCTGATGAAGTTGCGGTTCATCGCGCGGCACATGATGTACGAGAGGATCGCGCCGGACGAACCGACCAGTGCGCCGGTGACGATCAGCAGATCGTTGGCCAGCATGAAGCCCGTGGCCGCAGCCGCCCAGCCCGAGTAGCTGTTGAGCATCGAGACCACCACCGGCATATCGGCGCCGCCGATGGCCATCACCATGTGGATCCCGAACAGCAGCGCGATCACCGTCATGATGAGCAACGGCGTCATGCCGGCATCGACGCTGCCCGCGCCGACGAACTGCGCGCCGAGCCACAGCACGACGAGCAGCGCGAGCAGGTTCAGCCAGTGGCGCGCCGGCAGCAGCAGCGGCTTGCCGCCGATCTTTCCCGACAGCTTGCCGAAGGCGACCACCGAGCCGGAGAAGGTAACGGCGCCGATCAGGATGCCGATGTAGATCTCGCCCTCGTGGATCGCCTTTTCGGCGCCCTCGTAGACCACCGAGGTGTCGACGTAGCTCGCAAAGCCCACGAAGCAGGCGGCCAGGCCGACCAGGCTGTGCATCAGCGCGACCAGCTCGGGCATCTGCGTCATCTGCACTTTGCGCGCGGCGTAGAGACCGATGACGCCACCCACGGTCAGCGCCCCGATGATCCACGGCAGACCGATCGCGAGTTCCACCCGCGGTCCGAATACCGTGGCGAGCACGGCGATCGCCATGCCGACCATGCCGTAGAGGTTGCCGCGGCGTGAGGTTTCGGGGTTGGAGAGACCGCCGAGGCTCATGATGAAGAGGATGGTGGCGCCGATATAGGCGACCGTAGCGAGATTGGCTGACATCGCGGTGACCCCTTACTTGCGGAACATCGCGAGCATGCGACGGGTGACGGCGAAGCCGCCGAACATGTTGATGGCGGTGAGCAGCAGCGCGGCGACCGCAAGACCGAGAATCAGCGTATCCGGGCGATCCGCAGCCTCGCCCGCCGCAGGCGGGGCCACCTGCACGATCGCTCCCACCGCGATGATGCTCGAGATGGCGTTGGTGACGCTCATCAGCGGCGTGTGCAGCGATGGCGTGACGTTCCAGATGACCATGTAGCCGATGAAGCAGGCAAGGACGAACACGGTGAAGTGTCCGAGGAAGGACGCCGGCGCATAGGCGCCGACCAGCCAGAAGAGCAGCGCGCCGACGGCAAAGGTGCCGGCCAGCGCCTTGCCGGACATCGGCTCGCCGCCGCCGTGGCCATGCGCGGATTTCTTTGGTGTCGGGGCTGTCGCGGCGGCTGCGGGCTTGGCCTGCTGCGGCGCGGCGGAAAGCCGCGGTGGCGGCGGCGGCCAGGTGACTTCGCCTTCCTTGATGACCGTCGCGCCGCGGATGGCTTCATCATCGAAGTTGACGTTGATCAGGCCGTCCTTCGTCTTGCAGAGTTCCTCGGTGAGACGCAGCAGGTTGGTGGCGTACAGGGTGGAGGCCTGCTTGGAGAGCCGGCTCGGCAGGTCGGTGTAGCCGATGATGGTGACGCCTTCGCGCACGACCACCTCGCCAGGCACCGTAAGTTCGCAGTTGCCGCCCTGCTCGGCTGCAAGGTCGACGATCACGCTGCCCGGCCGCATCGACCTCACCATCTCGGCGGTGATCAGCTTCGGTGCGGGTTTGCCGGGAATGAGCGCGGTGGTGATGATGATGTCGACATCCCGCGCCTGCTTCGCGAAGGTCTCGCGCTGCGCCTTCTGGAAGCCCTCGCTCATCACCTTGGCGTAACCGCCGACTCCCGTGCCCTCCTCCTGATAGTCGACCGGGACGAACTCCGCGCCCATCGACTTGACCTGATCGGCCACCTCGGGCCGGGTATCGTTGGCGCGCACGATCGCGCCGAGACCGACCGCCGCACCGAGCGCGGCAAGCCCGGCCACACCGGCGCCGATCACGAACACCTTTGCCGGGGGCACCTTGCCCGCCGCGGTGATCTGGCCGGTGAAGAACCGGCCGAAGTGGTGGGCGGCCTCGATGACGGCGCGATAGCCGGCGATGTTGGCCATGGAGGACAGCGCGTCCATTTTCTGCGCGCGCGAGATGCGCGGCACGCTGTCCATGGCGAGCACGGTCAGCTTGCGTTCCGCCATCTGCTGCATCAGGTCGGGGTTTTGCGCCGGCCAGATGAAGCTGATCAGGGTGGTTCCGGGCCGCATCGCGGCCACTTCCTCGGCCGAGGGCGCACGGACCTTGAAGACGATATCCGCAGCCGCGAGCAGGTCGGCGGCCGTGGGGGCGATCGCCGCGCCAGCTGCCGCGAAGGCCTCATCGCCGAAGTTGGCGCCCACGCCGGCTGCGGACTCGATGCGCACCGCAAAGCCGAGCTTGATGAGCTTCTCGACGACCTCGGGGGCAGCCGCCACCCGCTTTTCGCCGGCAAAAGTCTCCCGCAGGACACCAATCGTCAGGGCCATGTCAACCTCGTCGAAACTGGCGGCGGGGCAGGACTGGCCCCGGGGGGCGAATGATACTCGAAAGCCCCCGCCGGGCCGACGCGCCTCCCGCGGCGGCTAGCGCTGCAGGGCGAGTTCCGTCGCCTGCCGGATGGCTCGTTTGGCGTCGAGTTCGGCGGCCACATCGGCGCCGCCGACGAGGTGCACGGTCAGGCCGGCAGCCCGCAATGGCGCTTCGAGGTCGCGCCGCGGCTCCTGCCCGGTGCAGAGAACGACGCTGTCGACCTCGAGCAGGCGCGGCCGCTCCCCCTCGAGGAGGTGCAACCCTGCGTCGTCGATGCGCTGGTATTGCACCCCACCCAGCATGCGCACCCGCTTCATCTTGAGGGCTGCGCGGTGGATCCAGCCGGTGGTCTTGCCGAGGCCCGCCCCGGGCTTGCCGACTTTGCGCTGCAGCAGGTAGACCTCGCGCGCCGGCTGTACCGGCTGCGGATCGACGAGACCACCGCGGACGCTATCCGGGTCGCCGACACCCCACTCGCGTTTCCAGGCTGCGAGATCGAGGGTCGGCGAGTGCCCCTCCTGGACGAGAAACTCGGCCACGTCGAAACCGATGCCGCCGGCACCGATGATCGCGACCCGCGGCCCTGGCGATCGGCGCCCTGTCAGCACATCCAGATAGCCCATCACGGAAGGGTGGGACTGGCCGGGAATCTGCGGATCACGCGGCACCACGCCGGTGGCGAGGATGACTTCATCGAAACCGCCGGCGAGGAGTTCGGCGGCGCTCACGGCATGGCCGAGTCGCAGGTCCACCGCGGTCTCGCGCAGCCGCTCCGCGAAGTAGCGCAGCGTCTCGGCGAATTCCTCCTTGCCCGGAATCCGCATCGCGAGGTTGAACTGCCCGCCGATCCTCGAGTCGGCCTCGAACAGCGTCACCGTATGGCCCCGCTCGGCAAGCGTCACCGCGGCAGCAAGGCCGGCGGGGCCGGCGCCGACCACTGCGAAGCGCCGGGCCGCGGTGACCGGTCGCAGCAGGAGTTCGGTCTCGTGGCAGGCGAAGGGGTTCACGAGACAGCTCGCCAGCTGTTTCGAGAAAGTGTGGTCGAGGCAGGCCTGGTTGCAGGCGATGCAGGTGTTGATGCTCGCGGCCCTGCCCGCCGCAGCCTTACGCACGAAATCGGGGTCTGCAAGCAATGGCCGCGCCATCGAGACGAGATCGGCATCACCCGCAGACAGCACCTGCTCGGCCACCTCCGGGGTGTTGATGCGGTTGCTGGTGCAAACCGGTATGCCCACCTCGGCGCGCAACTTGCGCGTCATCCACGTGAACGCCGCGCGCGGCACCGAGGTGGCGATCGTGGGAATGCGCGCCTCATGCCAACCGATGCCCGAGTTGATGATGCTCGCGCCGGCACGCTCGATCGCCCGGGCGAGCTGCACGACCTCGTCCCAGGTTTGGCCGTCGGGCACGAGGTCGATCAGGGAGAGGCGATAAACCAGGATGAAATCGGCGCCGACTGCCTCGCGGGTGCGCGCAACGATCTCCACCGGCAACTGCATTCGATTGGCGTAGTCGCCGCCCCAGCGGTCGGTCCGCCGGTTGGTCGTCGACACCAGAAACTCGTTTATGAAGTATCCCTCGGAGCCCATCACCTCGACGCCGTCGTAGCCGGCTTCACGGGCGAGCACCGCGCAGCGTACGAAGTCGCGGATTTGCCGCTCGACACCTGCGGTGCTGAGAGCCCGCGGCGTGAACGGCGTGATCGGCGAGCGGATGCGCGAGGGCGCGACGGATAGAGGGTGATAGGCGTAGCGACCGGCATGCAGGATCTGCATCGCGATCTTGCCGCCCTCCGCATGCACCGCTCGCGTGACGCGGCGATGTTGCCCGGCGGCCCGGCGCGTTGTCAGGCGCGCCGCGAAAGGCGCCACCCAGCCGGCGATGTTGGGTGCGATGCCGCCGGTGACGATGAGGCCGACGCCGCCGCGGGCGCGGGCGGCGAAGTACTCGGCAAGGCGCGGAATGTCGGCGACGCGGTCCTCGAGACCGGTGTGCATAGAGCCCATGAGGACCCGGTTGCGCAGCGTGGTGAAGCCGAGATCGAGCGGCTCGAGCAGCTTGGGATAGGCAGCCATCTACGGCCGGACGCGGGACGATGAGGAAGCGACGATGCCCTCGGCGACGAGACCGCGGCAGACCTTCTCGTAGGCCGCGCGACGCGCTTCCGCATCGTCGGCCTTGAGCTTGGCGACGACCGCCTCGTGTTCGAGGCCCTCGCGCGCCACCAAATAGGCGAAGTCGGCCAGCCCATCCATGAGACGGGCATCCGGAGCACGCCACACGCGCTCGAACTTTGGATGGACCTGCATGCGAACCAGGCCGGTGTCGAGGATCACCTTCCAGATTCCCAGCAGGTACTCCGAGCGCAGGTTGAGGAACAGCTCCGACGACGAGAAGGCCTCCGCCGCCGGGAAGAACGGCCCGTCGGCGTCCTTGAAGATGCCGTTGCGCACAAAGAACGCGGTGAGGTGGGCCATCTGCGCCAGATGGTGGAACACGTTGCTGGTCTCGGAGCGCAGCTTCTGCTCGCGCAGATAGGACTCGACCGTCGACTCGTTGTTGCTCTTGATGCGTGCGGTGAGATCCTTGATGACTGCAGTAGCCCATTTCGGCAGGCTGCTGACACCGGCGGCGAACGCCGCGGGACCCATGATCGCAACCTCGGTCTGCTCGATCGCACGGGCGCTCGCGGTGCGCGACTGGCCGGTGAGGATGGTCATGGTGCCAAGCACGTTGCCCGGGCCGAACTCGGCCAGAGGCACTTCATTCTGTCCCCGCTTGCGGAACACCAGCACCTTGCCGCTGAGGATGACGTAGAGGCCGCCGCCCTGATCGCCTTCGGCGAACAGCATCTCCCCGGCTTTATAGGTTTCCTTGTCGCGCGCTGCTGTCATATCCGGCAGGTCCGTCCGCTCCGCTGCGGGCAACTATAAACCAAGCCCGAGGCAAATCCGCAAAGCCCGGGCCTCGATCCGGAATCCTGCGCGCGGCCGGCGCATGCGGTCACAGAACCGGATCGAGAGCCTTGCGGAACTCGTCGATCGACTTTTTTCCCTGCAGTCGTGCCACAGCCCGCCCGCTGCGGTCGATGATGTATGTGGTGGGCACCACTTCGTTCCAGGCCGGGTCGATCACGCTCGCCAGTTCATCCATCTCGGGACCCGTGCGCGCGTAGGTGACGAAGTCGGGAAAGTACTTGCGCCGGAACTGCTCGACCTGCGCGGCACCGGGAGTGGGATCGTCGACGGCAACGCCGATCAGCCGGACGCCACGCGCCGCAGCCTCGCGCTCCAGCCGCAGCAGATCGGGAATCTCCCGCAGACAGGGCACGCACCAGGTTGCCCAGAGATTGACTAACAGCACCTTGCCGCGGTGCTGCTGCAGCGCTGCGCGGAACTGCGCCGCCGACGCCGGCTGCGCCGGCGTGTCGGCTGTCGCCACAGAGCCGAACACGACCAGCAGCAGGCAGATGAAGAGGCCCGCCAACGTGGATGGCGGGCGGCGAACGTACAGCGCAGCGCAAGACTCCCTCATTCCCGCACCCGTCGAATGCCCCTGTTCCCCGGCATTATGCCCCGTCGCACGGCGGCGGCGCGCAGACCCGGGCTCACGCTCCGCCGATCGGTCCCCACAGACGCGCGGCACCGCGCACGCCAGAGGAGTCTCCCCATTTCGCCTGCAGGATCGGCGTATTCCACGCGTCGGCGAAAACATGGCGGCGGATCAGGGAAGGCAGGCGCGCGTACAACTCGCTGACGTTGGACATGCCACCGCCCAGCACGACGACGTCGGGATCGAGCAGATTGACTACGCAGGCCAGTGCCCGCGCGAGCCGGTCCAGATAGCGCTCCAGCGCCGCCACCGCCGGTCGCTCACCGGCGCGCGCCGCGGCAACGATCTGCTCGCCCGTGACTTGGATACCAGTGGCCGCCGCAAAATCGCGCTGCAGTCCGCTGCCGGAAATCCAGGTCTCCTGGCAGCCCCGCTGACCGCACCAGCAGGTTACCGCCTCGCGGACCTCCGTCTCCGTGGGCCAGGGCAGCGGATTGTGCCCCCACTCCCCGCCGATGCCATTGGCTCCCTCGAGCAGGCGGCCATCGACGACGATGCCACCACCGCAGCCGGTACCGATGATCACCGCAAACACCACCGCCGCCCCCGCTCCCGCCCCATCGATCGCCTCGGATAGCGCGAGGCAGTTGGCATCGTTGCTGTAGCGGACCCGCTTGCCCAGCGTACGCTCGAGATCGACGGCGAACGGCCGGCCGTTAAGGTATTGCGTATTCGCATTGCGCAGCAGCCCGCTGCGCGGCGAGAAAGACCCTGGTCCACCGACGCCGATGCACGACACAGTTGCGGTCTCGGCCTCTACCGCAGCGACCAACTCACGCACGGCAAGCAATGCGGCCGTGTAGTCCCCGGGGGTGGGTACGCGCCGGCGGACCAGCGGGACACCTGCTGCATCGAGTGCGGCGGCCTCGATCTTGGTGCCACCGAAATCGACACCGACGAGGATCTGCGATCGGCTCATCGGTCAATGATAACGCCGGTCGACGGGCGACTCAGCGCGCCACTCAGCGCGCGGATCGGCCGCCGGCGGCCGGCTGCCAGGTGTCGCCGTCGGCGATGAACAGCACATGGCGGTGCCACGCTGGCGGCGTCCCGGTCAGCTCACCGCTCCACAGCAACGCGTCCTCCCGGCCGTCGGCGGTGACATCGATGAAGGCCAGCAGCGGTGCCGGCACCTCGCCGCCCGGATCGAGAATCGCGGCGTCCCGCGAGAACTGTTCGCGCAGCACCGACTCGAGCGCGACGGGAACCTCGCGACCCTGCGGCAGGGTGCGTAACCGCCGTCGCCATTGCGCATAGCGAGCGGGAGTCGCGGCGGAGTACGCCTGCGGCGGCTCAGCCGATTCCAGAGCGAGGGCCCGCGCCGCCGCCGCGCGCAACGTCGTCGGAACCAGAGACGCCCCTTCCGCAGCATTCGCGGTCGATTGGCCTGGCAGGCGCCCTGCAGCGAGCGCGCGCAGCGCACGCTGGCCGTACTCGCCACCGCGGAAGCGCAGGAAGCGCAGCGCACTCTCGCGGTCCGTCTCGGCGGTCGCCTCGAGCGCGCGCTGGGCCTGGCTGCGGACGCTCCACTGCAGAGCATTGCCTGGCGGCGTCAGGCTCACGGCCAGTGTCAGCAGCAACGCGCCCGCCAGCACCACGTTCACGCGTCTGATCTCGCCGAACCAAGGTCCGCCGCGCAGCGCTGCGTAGGTGTAGCAGCAGGAATAGGCCAGCGCGAACACGGCGACGATCAGGCCCCAGTAGCGTGCCGGGGTCAGGCCGAGGGTGTCGGTACGTACGGCCATCGAGTACAGGGCCGTCGCCGCGATCACCGTGAGCATCACCGGCACGATGCGCAGAAGCTGTTGCAGCAGCGCCCCGTAGCCGGGCCCCGAGGTACCGTCGCGGAAAGCCGCATTGATCAGCAGCAGCGAGAATGCGACCAGTGCCAGCATCACCGCGCTGCTGATCACCCGCTCGCCACTGCCGAGCAGCGCGGGCAGGCGCGGCAGCAGCGCCAGCGTGAAGGCCACCGCGATCAGGCCGGCGAGCGGCAGCAGCCACTTGAGCAGACCGAGCAACTGGTCGAGCACGCCGTCGATCAGCCGATCGCCGCTGCCGATGATCTGCGTGGCAGCGGCGAAAGCGAGCGTGGTCGCCGGGTAGAAAAAGCGCGGGTCAGCGAATAACTCGACGAAGAAGTGGTGGTCGAGGGTCGCGAAGAGCGCCGCCCAGATCACGAGCAACAACCAGAACAGGCCCGTGAACAGCAACGACTCGGCGAGCATGAGATAGCTGCGCCAGCTGCCGCGGAACAGCGTTGCGTAGGGCACCCGCCAGCCGTCGCTCTCGAGACGCGCCCGCAGCATCGGCAGGAACATCAGCCAGGCGATCAACAGCGGTGCCCCAAAGCGCAGCAGGGAACCGTCGTCGAAGTCCGCGGACAGGGCCGCACCCGCGGACTCGGCAAAGGCGAGATACCCGCTGCCGGCGAGGAACAGGGCGAGCGAACCCGCCGCGATCCACAACAGGCGCTGCCGGCGGTGGCCCCACAGCACGAGCAGCACGGGCGGCACCCAGATCGCCACCAGATAAATGGCGGCCAAGGCGCCGGCATCGCCTGCCGGCCAGCTGCGGGTCGTCAGCGAATGATGCAGCGCCCAAAGCACCGCCGCCTGCAGCAGCGCGACGAGCAGTGCGGAGGCCTGCATCGCGCGCTCAGCCGGCCGGCATCAGCCGTTCAGAACGACTTCGAGAGGGTCGCGTACACATAGCGGCCGGTAGCGTTGTGCAGGCTGCCGAAGTAGCCGAAATTGGTCGACGTCGTCGGCGGATCCTTGTCCTCGACGTTGCGCACGCCAAGGCGCAGCGAGATGTCGTCGAAAGCGTCCTTGCGGCCACGGAAGTCGTACTGGCCGTAGAGGCTGACCGTGGTCCAGCTCTCCACTTCGAACAGCCGGCCGTTCACTGCGTTCGGGCCCGTGTCGAACACCGAGCCCACGTGGTTCACGAACAGACCCGCCCGCCACTGCTTCTGGCGCCAGGTCAGAGAGGCCGTACCGCGCCACTCGGGATTGCCGTTGATGCCGATCTGGCTGCCCGCCGCGGTGACGACGATGCCGGGTCCAAGGCGCCCCGCAGCGTTGGCTTCGATCACCTTGCTCGCCATCTCGGTCGCCTGTTGGTCGAACTTGGTGAGCTTCGCGGCGTTGACGGAGAAGGTGAAGTTGCCGAAACGCGTGCGCCGCAGTTCGTAGCGCAGGCTGGCATCGAAGCCGGCGAGCTCGCGCGGCGTGATGTTGAAGTAGTTGTCGTTGATCTGCAGCAACTGGCCGACGCGGTTGGTGCCGACCGGCGCATCACGCACCAGATTCGGGTTGCTCTGGCCGTCGAGTCGCAGCAGCAGGTCGTACAACAACTGCACCTGTCCGCCCTCGATACCGATGACTTCGGTCTGCTTGATCGACCAGTAATCTAGGGACAGGGTCAGCTTGCCCGCCGAGTCAGGCAGGCTCGGCTGCAGCATGATTCCGGCGGAGATGTTGTCCGCCTCCTCGGGCCCGAGTCCGCGGTTGCCCGAGCGGACCTCGACCGTGCTCGCGCCGGCACAGGTGGTGTTGTTGATGCGGCAAAACGCGAAGTCCGTCCGGGTGTTCGTCACCTGGGTGCCGGAGCTGTAGAACTGCGCGAGATTGGGAGCGCGGAACGCCTGCGACACCGAGCCGCGCAGCGCCATCCAGTCGCTGACGGTCCAGTTGAGCGCGAGCTTGGGCTTGGTGACGTTGCCGAAGTCGGAGTAGCGCTCGGTGCGCGCCGCAAGCTGCATGTCGATCGAGCGCACCAGCGGAATTTCCATATCGGGTGCAACCAGCGGCACCGCCAGTTCGAGGTGGCCCGAGACGATCGAGCGGTGGGCGCGGGTGTCGGGCGCCGGGCTCGCGCCCATCACGTCGGTGCCATAGGTGATGCCGGTCACGCTGTCGGTGTACCTGATCGTGCCGTCAAGACGGGGGTCGCGATCGTCCACGTAGCTCTCGCGGCGTACCTCAAGGCCGCCTGCGATGCCCACGTCACCGGCGGGCAAGGTCGCGATGTCGGGCCGCGAGACCTTGAAATCCCACATCGACAACGACGTCTCGCTGATGCGGTTGACCCCGACCAGGAAACTGCGGACCGTCCCAGGGTCGCTCGGTGTCGTGTCGGGCCCCGAGTAAAGCTGCTGGTTGCCACCATTGAAGGGGTTGTACGCATCCGGCGTGGATCGGCCGAGCGCGAGCTGGAACAGCGTGTTGCTCACCGCATTGGTGGTGTGGTCGTCGGTCTTCGCCCACGAGTAGACGAGCGCGGACTCCCAGTCGAAACCAAACCTCTCGCCGCGCAGGCCGGCAAGCAGGCGGTAACTGTCGTCGGAGACTTCGTAGACGCGGGGACCCGTGTCCACGGGGCGATAGGTGGTGATGCGCAGCGGCAAGCCGGTCGCCGGCACGTTGACCAGGTTCGGCAGGCGGTTCGGATTCGCCACGCCGCCGATGGTCGTCGCGCCGAGCGGGTTGTAGAAGTTCGAGGCCGGCACCGAGATGACGGCACTCGCCAGCGGCGCGGATTGCTCGCGCAGACCGGAAAACTCGGCGCGGTAGGCGCCCGCCTCACCAAAGAATTCGATGTCGCCGAAGGCGTGGCGAACGGTGGCGAAAGCGTTGTAGCGATCGACGCCGCCGCGCAGTGTGCGATCAACGTTCTCGTTGTAGCGCAGCTCGCGATCCACCGCGCCGGTGATGGTGCCCGCGCGCAGGCAGAGGTTGCCGTTGTAGGTGGTGCTGCTGCAGCCGGCTGCAGTATTGGAGGTCGGCTGCACACGGAACACCCCGGAGGTGGTCAGCGCCGTGGTCCCCTGCCGCACCGCGACGTTCGCGGGGATCACGGTGAAGGAGCCCCACGGCGAGGAGGTGGTGCGGTTGTCGAAAGCCGTATCGCCCGCCCATGGCGTGTCGGCAACCCGCCAGCGGTGGTCTTCGCTCGCGGAGTACTCGCGGTCGGTGGCGAGCAACCGGTTACGCGTGTAGAAGCCCGCATACAGTGCGACGCGCGTGCCGTTCTCGAAGCGGGTTCCCGCCTTCAGGTTGATGGTCGTCTCGCGATGCGGCGTACCTTCCGAGCCGCCGTACTGCGCCTCCATGCGCAGACCTTCGTAGTCGTCCTCGAGCACGGTATTGACCACGCCCGCCACCGCATCGGTGCCGTAGATGGCGGCCGCGCCGTCGCGGAGGACTTCGACGCGCCTCACGCCGGCAACCGGGAAGGTGTTGGTGTTCGCGGTCTGCACCGGGACGAAGTTCTCGGTCTGGGTGCCGGGCGCCGGCACGACGCGCCGTCCATTGAGCAGCATCAGCGTGTTGCCCGTACCGAGGCTGCGCAGATTGATGGACGAGGTGTCGCCGCGCGCGTCGTTCAGGTTGCCGGTGGTACGCGCCTCCTGGAACTGCACGTCGCCGGCCTGCGGAATTGAACGGAACAGATCGTCGCCGGACACGGCAGCGGCGGCGATGATGTCCTCCTTCTCGACCACCGTCACCGGCAACACCTCGGTGATGCGCGTGCCGCGGATCTGCGAGCCGACGATCACGACCTCGGCAAGTTCCTCCTCAGCCTCCGCCGTCGGCGGGGTCGAGGGCTGCTGCGCCGCCGCGCCAGCCGCCAGCAGGGCTGAGCCCAGTGCTGCGACAACGCCCCGGCGTAGCGGGTCACGCGGCGTGGGGGGTGTCGGCAAGGCGCTGTCGGTGTGCATGGTCTTCAGACTCCCGGAGGACAGATGGCCAATGTGGATGGCCGATGGCGGGGCCGCGAATATCGGTCACCTGCGGTGATATTGTCCATAGCTCAGGGACGATCGCGGCAGGTCGCGATCGGGAGGAGTGAGGCCCGATGAAGCGTGGCAGTTTGCGGCCGGTGGCGATGGCGCTCGCCGGGCTGGTGGCGGTGCTTGGCAGCGTGTGCGCCGCACCGGTGGCCGTCGCCCAGCAGCGTTCGCTGCTCGAGTACCCGAGCATCCATTCGCCGCGGGTGGGACTCGGGGGCATGGTGGTGAGCCAGAACGAGCTGGCCAGTGGGATCGGCGCGCGGGTGCTGGCGGACGGCGGCAATGCGATCGACGCCGCCGTGGCGGTCGGCTTCGCGCTGGCGGTCACACTGCCGCGCGCCGGCAACATCGGCGGCGACGGCTTCATGACCATCTACCTCGCCCGCGAGAAGCGGGTCACCGTGATCGACTTTCGCAGTATCGCCCCACAGGCGGCGCGGCTCGGAATGTTCGTCGACGAAAGCGGGCGGGAGTCGCCAGCGGCCTCCGTCGGCCACCGTGCTGCGGCCGTGCCCGGTACCGTGGCGGGCTTGTGGATGGCGCACGGCAAGTACGGCTCGGTCCCCTGGGCGGGCCTGCTGGATCCGGCTGTCACCCTCGCGCGCGACGGCGTGAAGCTGAGCGCCGACGAGGCGTTCGTCTTTGGCTGGGGCCGCGAGCGCCTGACCGCGAGCCAGAGCAGCCTCGACACCTTTTTCAAACCCGACGGCAGCGCCTACCGCGCCGGTGAGCGGCTGCAACAGCCGCAACTCGCCTGGACGCTTGCGCAGATCGCGGCGGGCGGTGCCGAGGCCTTCTACCGAGGCGAGATCGCCGAGCGCATCGACAGCGACATGCGCCGGCACGGCGGGCTGATCACGCGCGCCGATCTTGCCGCCTATCGCGCCGTCGAACGACAGCCGCTGGTGGGCACATACCGAGGCACGACGCTCTACACGCCGCCGCCACCCAGCGGCGGTGCGACGCTGCTGCTCATGCTCAACATCCTCGAGAACTTCGATCTGGGTCGTATGCAGGCGGGCTCGGCCGAGGCGCTGCATCTGCTTGCCGAGACGATGCGGCTTGGTCACCGCGACCGGCTGCAGCACCTCGGCGACATCGACTTCGCGAAAGTGCCTCTGACCGGTCTTGCATCGAAGGGCTACGCGGCGAAGCGGGCAAAACTCATCAACCCGCGGCGCGCCGCCGACGATGACGACATCGAGGCGGGAGATCCGGCCGACTTCGAGAGTCCGAGCACGACGCACTATTCAGTCGCCGATACCGCCGGCAATGTGGTGTCCGTGACCTACACGCTCGGCGCAGACTTCGGCTCCGGCGTGATGCCCGAAGGGACGGGCTTCCTGCTCAACAACCAGATGAACAACTTCAGCCACGAGCGCGCCGTGCGCGCCGCCGCGCGCGGCGAGCCGGAGCCGCCGAATGCCATGCAGCCGGGAAAACGCATGGTCTCCACGATGATGCCGACACTCGTCTTCCGGGACGACGCGCCATGGCTGGTGGTGGGCACCCCGGGCGGCGGGCGCATCATCAACACCATGCTGCAACTGATCGTCAACGCCATCGACTTCCGCCTGAACATCGACGCCGCCACCCATCAGCCGCGGATCTCGCAAGGCTCCGGGCCGCTCGAGGTCGAACCGAACTTCAATCCGGATACGCTCGCGCTGCTGCGTCGCCGCGGACACGAGATCCGTCAGAGCGACACCATGGGCAGCACACAGTCGATCGCCATCGAGAAGGGCTATTTCCTCGGCTCGGCCGACCCCCGTCGGCCCGGTGCAGCGGCCATCGCGCCCTGACGCGCTGCGGTACGCAGGAAGCGCTCCACGCGGCTGCGCGGCGGAATTGAGGGTTGCGCCCCGCTGCGTGTCACCGACAGCGCAGCGGCTGCGCTGGCCCAGCGCACCGCTTCGGGCAAGGATTTTCCGGCAGCGAGGGTGGCGGCCAGAGTGCCGCTGAAGACATCGCCGGCCGCAGTGGTGTCGACCGCGGCGACGGGGAACGCCGGCACGTGGATGCGCCCCGCCTCGGATAGCACCAAAGCACCACGCCCGCCCATGGTCAGGATCACGGTGCCCGGTCCACGTCGACGCAAGGCCTCGGCAGCACGCAGCGCCGAGCGCTCGCTGCTGACGCGGATGCCGGTGAGCAGGCCCGCCTCGGTCTCGTTCGGCGTGATGATGGATACCCGCCGCAACAGGCCGTCGTCGAGCGGCTGTGCCGGCGCGGGGTTGAGGATGACCGGGACGCGTGCCTGCGCGGCGAGTTCGACTGCCGCAGCGACGGTCGGCAACGGCGTTTCGAGTTGCACCAGCATCACATCGGTACGGCGGAATGCGCGGGACGCACGCCGTACGTCGGCCGGCGACAGGCGTGCGTTGGCCCCTGCCGCGACTGCGATGCTGTTCTCGCCGCTGTCGGCCACCAGGATGAGCGCCACCCCGGAGCGCGCCTCACGATCGCGACTCACGAAGCGGGTGTCGATACCCTCCTTGCGCAGCGCCGCGAGTGTCTGCTCGCCGAAGCCATCGGCGCCGAGCCGGGCAACCAGAGTGACCCGTGCACCGGCGCGTGCCGCCGCCACCGCCTGATTCGCGCCCTTGCCGCCGCCAGCGGTCAAGAATTCACCGCCAAGGACGGTCTCGCCCGGCAGCGGCAAGCGCTGCACCCGCACGATCATGTCGGTGTTCGAACTGCCGACGACCAGGACCCTGCCTTCATCTGCCATCACTTGCCTCCCCGCGCCGCATGGTTGCTGCCGCCGCGCGCTCGAGCGGCAGGGCAGTGGTCGACTTCACGGTGGACAACGCGATATTGGAAGTGATGTCGCGCACCCCCGGCAGACGTGCGAGAGAGCCGCGCAGGAAGCGCTCGTAATCCTCGACGTCGCGCGCCAGCACGCGCAGCAGGAAATCGACCTCGCCCATCAGCATGTAGCAATCGACCACCTCGGGCGCCGCCCGGATAGCCGCCTCGAATTCCTTGAGTGAGTCCGGCTGCTCGCGCAGGAAGCGCACCCGGACGAACACCTCGAGGTTGAAACCGAGCGCGCGCCGATCGAGCAGCGTCACCTGCGCGCTGATCACGCCGCTATCGCGCAGCCGCTGGATACGCCGCCAGCACGGTGACTGCGACAGGCCGACCGCCTTGGCGATCTCGGCGACCGGCGACGAAGCGTCGCGTTGCAGCATGG
Organism: Steroidobacteraceae bacterium; assembly: GCA_044375655.1. Taxonomy (GTDB): domain Bacteria; phylum Pseudomonadota; class Gammaproteobacteria; order Steroidobacterales; family Steroidobacteraceae; genus UBA964. The sequence continues at coordinate 41,854 of JBILMF010000006.1, forward strand.
AGAGGATCGCGAGGTCGGTGCTGTCCAGGGAAAACTGCATTGATTATCCGCTCTTTGGCGATTTACGGGAAGGATATACCCTTCCAGACTCACGTCATGCAATTTCGTTCTGTTACAGCGGCTTGACGAGATCACTTAATTCTCGAAACTAGAGGTCTTCTATCGACCATACGAACAAGTCACCCGGGGTTACGCGCATGCTGCATCGGTTCCGCCACGCCACCATCGCCGCCGGACTCGGCAGCGTCATTACCGCCACCGCCGCCGGCAACCCGGCCGCAGCGCAGACCGCGGCCTCCGCCCTCGACGAGGTCGTGGTGACGGCCCGCAAGCGCGAGGAAAGCCTGCAGGACATCCCGATCGCCATCTCGGCGCTCGGTGCCGAGCAACTCGAGGAGCGCGGCATCACGCGTCTCGAGGACCTCACGCTGCAGGTGGCCGGCGTGCAGTACCACTCACTGGGGCTCGCCATCCCCGGTCGGGTGAATTCCTCGATCCGCTTCCGCGGCATGGACGTCAACAGCCAAGTGCCAACCTTCCAGCTCGGCACGCTGTTTGTCGATGGCATCTACGTGCTCGGCGGCACGCACTCCATCCCGCTCGATGACGTCGAGCGTGTCGAGGTCGTCAAAGGCCCGCAATCCGCCTACTTCGGACGCAACACCTTCGGCGGCGCCATCAACTACATCTCCAAGCAACCCTCGATGACCGAGGTGCAGGGAGAGCTGCGGATCCTCGGCGCCAGCTACGGCGAGCGCGATGTCTCCGGAGCGATCAGCCTGCCCATCATCGACGATCGGCTGGCCATCCGCATCGGCGGACGCTCGTTCGAAACCGGCGGCATGTGGACGGCCAGCGATGGCGGCAAGCTCGGCGCGCAGCGCACCGATTCCTACCAGCTCGCGCTCAAGGCGACGCCGCTCGAGGGGCTCGAAGTCAGCGTGCGCTACTTCAACGGCCGTGACGAGGACGGCCCCGCGGCGGGCGGTGCGATTCCGGGGCGCTTCAACGACACCTGCAACCGCGCGCCGGTGACCATAGGCGGCCAGTCGGTCAGGGTCGGCTGGTTCTGCGGCGACGTGCCTGAGCAGGGCAAGGCCATCTCGGTGCTCGGCAACACCCGCATCATCGACAGCAATACGCAGGTGTTCTCGCCGCGTTCGCTGCCCGCCACCGGCGATGCGAACTACCTGCTGGATCAGTACATCCGACGTCCGCTGCCCGCGGCGCTCGCCGGCAAGGTGCCGGGAGTCAACGGCATCGAACTGCGGCGCGAGGTCGAGCGCATCTCGGCGAAGGTGGGCTACGAGTTCAACGACGGCTGGGCGATCGAGGCCGTGGGCGGCGACAACACTCTGCGCGCCAACTGGGTACGCGACTTCAACTTCACTGCCTTCGACAACGCCTACTCGCGGGACCCGCAGTACTCGACCGACAGGTCCTGGGAGGTGCGGCTGAGCTCGCCGCAAGAGAAGCGCCTGCGCTGGCAGGTGGGCTACAACCGCTATGAGCAGCGCTTCATCGCGGCGGGCACGGGCGGCGACTCGCTGTTCCTCTGCGTGGACTCCGTCCCGGGCGTGACCATCGGCACCTGCCGACCGAACACCCCGACGCAGCCGGGCTTTTCGTTCTTCCCCAACTCGCTGGGCAACACCGATCAGGTCAACACGCAGGGCTACTTCGCCGGCGCCACGTACGACTTCACCGACAAGTGGGCGGTGAGTGCGGAGGGTCGCTACCAGAAGGACAGCTTCCGGCGCGGCCTCACCACTTTCCAGAATGTCGCCGGCAACAAGTTCCTGCCCCGCGTGATCCTGCAGTGGAAGCCCAACGAGTCGACGAACCTCTACGCGTCGTACGCGCTCGGCTTGCTGCAGGGCGAGCTCAATCAGCTGGTCGTCGATGCGGACGCGCGGGAGCGTACGCAGTTCGAGGCGCTGGGTTCACCGGGCTCGGTGCCGCCGGAAGAACTCAAGAGCTTCGAGGTGGGCTGGAAGCAGGCGTTCCTCGACGGCAACTTCGTGCTCAATTCCGCCTTCTATTACGGCAACTGGGCCAACAAGAAGGTCCGCCAGGTCATCTCCGTCAATTTCACCTGCGGCGATTTCCCGCAGGCCATCGGCACGCCCGGCTGCCGGCCGGCGCTCGGCGAGGGCAACAGCGGCGAGCCGGCACGCAACCCGAACGGTACGCCCGTGTTCAGCAACCAGAACGTCGTGTCCGCCTATGACGCGAAAATCTGGGGCGCGGAGTTCGAGTGGGCGGCCACGCCCACCGAGAACCTGCGGCTCGGCGGCGCTCTCACCTGGGCGCGCAGCGAGATGCAGGAAGGCATCTTCAACACCATCACCCAGATCGCCGGCACCAACAACATCAAGGGCAAGGCCAACCCACGCTTCCCCGAGTGGTCAGGCTCCATCAACGGCGAGTACACGGGACGCGTCAATGATCGCTGGCAGTGGTTCGCGCGCGGCGACGCGGCGTACTTCGGCAAGACCTACGTCGACCTCGACAACCTCGCGCAGTGCAAGGCGTACACGGTCGCCAATGCCGGGCTGGGGATCACCGATGGCAGCACCCGCGTGGAACTGTTCGCGCGCAACCTGTTCGACGACGACAGCTGGGCGGCCTGCGCACGCTTTCTCGAGTTCGACATCCCGCAGGATGGCGCCGGCAACCCGAACACCTACATGACGGTCATCGTGGCGCCGCAGCTGAAGCGGCAGATCGGCCTGCGCGCTTCCTTCAAGTTCTGACGCCGCCCCGCGTCCGGTCGCCCCTGCGCTGGGCGACCGGACCGACGGCGGCGTTTCAGGCCGACGCGCCCGCGAGCAGCGTGCGCAGCAGCGGGCTCGCGAAGCGCCGCGAAGTGGTGACCGCGTAGAAGCGCTCGAGCAGTCCCGGGATCCGCGCGCGCTCGACCAGCAGCCCGCGCTCCAGTTCGTCCTTGACGACCACCGGCGGGACCAGCGCAAGGCCCGCGCCCTCGCGGGCGATCAGGCGCAGCATGGCCATGTCGTCGACCTCGGCGGCGATCACCGGCCGGATACCCGCTTGTTCCATCAGGGTGTCGAACGACTCCCGCAAGCTGCTCTCCGGCCCGGGCAGCACCAGCGGCAAGTCCCGCAGGTCCTCGGGGAAGCGGAACGGCTTGCGCCTTGCTGCGCCGCGGCCGCGTGCGGTACTGCGCTCCGGCCGGCCGACTAGGCTCGCCTCCTGCTCGCCGATCCTGTGGACGCGCCATGGCGTTGCCCGGTCGCGCGGTACCGTCGTGTTGGTCAGCACCACGTCGAGGGTGTGCGCGGCGAGTTGCGGCAGCAATTCGCGCAGCGTCCCGGAGCGCAGCACGAGCTCGATGTCATCGCGATCGAGCACGGGCCGCAACCAGCCGAGCTGGAAGTTCCTGGAGAGGGTGGCGACAGCGCCGATCCTCAGCGCAGTCCGCCCCGTCCGCGGAGCACCCTTGAGCGTGCTCACCAGTTCCTCGCCGGTGCGAAAGATGGAATCCGCGTAGTCGAGGGCGATGCGCCCGGCCTCCGTGAGCTCGATGCGGCGGTTGCGGCGCTCGAAGAGCTGCTGGCCGAGCCGCTCCTCGAGTTGGCGCAGCTGTATGGACAACGCGGACGGCGAGACATGCAGACGGACTGCAGCGCGCGCGAGGCTGCGCTCGTGGGCGATCGCCCAGAAGTAGCGCAGGTGGTGGTAGTTGAGGATGCTCATGCTTTCAGTTTAATAAAATAAAACATTCATGTTCAATAATTGAATTAGACGGACTTTCACCTTCCGCCTATCTTGCGCGCACAGGCCAAGACGGCCTGCAGCCCAGGTCAAAGGAGTACACGCATGAAGACCGTCCGGACAGTTGTCGCCCTCATCGTCGCCGGCGTTGCCGCCGACGCCCATGCCGCCAGCCAGCAGTGCCAGCCGACCACCGAGAAGGAGATCGCCGCGCAGTTCGATCGCTGGAATGCCGCCCTCGATACCGGCAAGCCGGACACGGTGGTGGCCCGCTACGCGACCACCTCGATCCTGCTGCCCACCGTATCCAACACCCCGCGGCTCACGCCGGAGGCCCGCCGCGACTACTTCGAGATGTTCCTCAAGTCGAAGCCGCAGGGCCGCATCGACACCCGGCTCATCCAGATCGGCTGCAACTCCGCGATCGACGCCGGCATCTACACCTTCACCTTCGGTGACGGCCGCAAGGTCCAGGCGCGCTACACGTTCACCTACGGCTGGAACGGCAACGACTGGCTGATCACCAGCCACCACTCCTCGGCCATGCCCGAAGCGGCAGCCAGGTAAGCCGCCATGAACGCATCGCTCTTCGCCAGCCTCGTCGACCCGGCGATCCTGCTGTTCTTCTTCGGCATTCTCGTCGGGGCGATCCGCTCCAACCTCGAAATCCCCGCGGCAATCGCTAAGTTCTGCTCGCTTTACCTGCTGCTCGTGGTGGGTTTCAAGGGCGGCACCAACCTCGCCGCCACCGGCTTCACGCCGGCAATGGGCTGGGCGTTGCTGGCATCGGCGTTGCTGGCGTTGGCGGTGCCCGCGTGGTCCTTTCTCGTACTGCGTCGACGGCTCAACGCCTTCGACGCCGCCGCGGTGGCGGCGACCTACGGCTCGGTGAGCGCGGTGACCTTCATCACCGCCGTGAGCTTCCTCGAGCAGCAGGGCATCGCGGCCGGCGGCTACATGGCCGTCGCGCTCGTACTCATGGAGTCGCCCGCCATCATCATGGCGGTACTCCTAGCCAACTACGCGCGCGCCCGCAGCAAGAGCACGCAGACCGCGGGAGCCGTGCCGGGCGCGGCACCACTCACCATGCGCAACGTGTTGCACGAGGCCTTTACCGATGGTGCTCACCTGCTGCTGCTTGGAGGCGTGCTGATCGGCTTCCTCACCGGCGAAGCGGGCAAGCAGGCGCTGCAGCCCTTCACCGACCTGCAGAAAGGTATCCTCGCCTTCTTCCTGCTCGACATGGGCCTGCTGGTGGCCGCTCGCGCCAAGGAGTTGCGGCAGAGCGGGGCGTTCCTGGGCGCGTTCGGCATCCTCATGCCGCTGTTCAACGCGGCTGTGGCGATCGCTCTGGCGAGTGCTTTCGACCTGAGTCTCGGCGATGCCTTCCTGCTCACCGTGCTCGCCGCCTCGGCCTCGTACATCGTGGTGCCTGCCGTGGTGCGATACGCGATCCCGGAAGCCAATCCCAGCCTCTACTTCACCATGTCGCTGGCGATCACCTTCCCCTTCAACATCCTGCTCGGTCTGCCACTCTACCTGTGGATCATCGAGCGCTTGTGGAGCTAGGCGCGGGCGGGCAGCGTGGCGGCGGAGGCGCAGCGGGCAGCGTCCATTGACGCTGCCGGTGCGGCAACGCGACACTTGGCAAACGGGGGCGGCACTTCGGTCGCCCCCTCTCCACCCCGAGACGTTTCCATGCACGATTCCCTGCGAGCATCCCGCCCTCTCGTCCCCGCGATCGCCACGCTGCTGCTTGCCGCACTGATTCCCGCCACCGCATCCGGCCAGGGCGGAATCGGCGTCGAGAATCCCTGGGCGCGCGCGACAGCGCCGGGGCAGATGGTCAGCGGCGGCTACATGACCCTCATCAACCCTGCCGATCGACCGGACCGCTTGCTGGGTGCTTCCAGCGCGGTTGCCGGCGAGGTGCAGATCCACCAGACCTCGATGGACGGCGGTGTGATGCGCATGCGGCAACTCGCCGATGGGATGGAGTTGCCCGCGAAGGGCCGGGTGGAGTTCAGGCCAGGTGCTGCCCATTTGATGTTCATGCAGTTGCGAACGCCGCTCGAGGCAGGCAGCAGTTTCCCGGTCCAGCTTCGCTTCCGTGACGCAGGAACCGTGGAGGTGACGTTCCGCGTGCAAGGCGTCAACGCAGGCCCGGCGGCCACGCCGTCGGTAAAACCGCAGTGATCCGTCCGCTGCTCGCCGCAGCGTTGCTCGGGCTGCTGGCCGCCTGCGCACCCCCCGCACCGTTCAACGCAACCGAAATCGACGGCCTGTCCTACGGCAAGGACATCGGCATCCCCGACACGCAGGGCAGGATCCGCAGACTCGACGAATTCAAGGACCGGGTGACCGTGGTGTTCTTCGGCTTTGCCAGCTGTCCAGATGTCTGTCCCGACACGCTGATGCGGCTGCGGGCAGTCAAGAACGCACTGGGTGCCGAGGCCGAACGGGTGCAGGTGTTGCTGGTGACGGTCGATCCGGAACGCGATACGGCGGAGCGGCTCGAGGCCTACGTGCGAAACTTCGACGAGTCCTTCATCGGCTTGCGGCCGGAGCCGGCGGAGCTCGACAAGGTGGTCAAGGCTTTCCACGCGATCGCGGTGAAGATGCCGACCGCAGACGGCAACGACTACACCATTGACCACTCGGCAACCCTCTACATCTACGATCAGGACGCGCGGATGCGTCTCATTGCCCGGCCCGACCTGCCGGTCGACAAACTGGCGGACGATCTGCGGCGCCTCCTCGCCGGGTGATCTGACCACCGGCGTCGCCACCGGGGAGATCCACAGCTTGCCGTTTGCCGCACCGTCGGAATTCCGCGACGCTGCCCGCCGGCGGTTGCCGCCGTTTCTCTTCGACTACATCGACGGCGCGGCACAGACCGAGGGCACCGCGCGGCGCAACTTGCGCGATCTCGCCGGCATCGAGCTGCGCCAGCGCGTGCTCTGCGACGTCGCAGAGATCGTGACGGATACACAACTCCTCGGCGAGCAATGGTCGATGCCCGTCGCGCTCGGGCCGGTCGGCCTCGCCGGAATGTACGCACGTCGCGGCGAGGTCCAGGCTGCGAGGGCGGCCGCAGAGGCCGGAATACCGTTCTGCCTGTCGACCATGTCGCTGTGCCCGCTCGATGAGGTGGCCGCGGCCAGCCCGTGGATGCCATGGTTCCAGCTGTACTTGATGCGCGATCGCCGCTTCCTGCGGGACCTGCTCGATCACGCGACCGCAGTCGGATGTCGCACGCTCGTGCTCACCGTCGACATGGCGGTGGCGGGCAGACGCTATCGGGACGCCCACTCCGGCATGAGTGGCCCCCACGCGTCGCTGCAACGCATGACGCAGGCGTTCACGCATCCGCGCTGGGCGCTCGAGGTGGGCCTGCTCGGACGTCCGCACCGGCTGGGCAATCTCGAACGAGCGATAGGTCGCGAGAGCCACATCCGCGACTATATGGGGTGGATCTCGCGGAACTTTGATCCGTCGGTCACCTGGGCAGATGTCGCTGCGTTGCGGCAGCAGTGGCCCGGACAGCTCGTGCTCAAGGGCATCCTCGATGCCGAAGATGCCATCGAGGCCGCACACCATGGCGTGGACGCCATCGTGGTCTCCAACCACGGCGGCAGGCAACTCGACGGCGCGCCATCGACCGCCGCCGCATTGCCCGGCATCGTCGATGCCGTGGGTGATCGCCTCCCGGTGCTGGTCGACGGCGGCGTACGCAACGGACTCGATGTCGTTCGCATGCTGGCGCTAGGCGCCCGCGGCGTGCTGCTCGGGCGCGCGTGGGCCTATGCGCTCGGCGCCGATGGGGGCGCGGGCGTGACACGCCTGCTCGAACTCATGCTGGCAGAGATCCGCGTGACCATGGCGCTCGGCGGCGTCACTCGCATCGCGGATATCGATCGCGGGATGCTGGCGCGCTGACGACGGCAAGAGTGCAGAGGAACGGGAGCCGCATGACATGGGAAGAAACAGAGCCACACTCCTGATCCTGCTGTTCGCGCTGAGCGGCCTCGGTACGCTGCTGCAGGCGGCGCCCCTCGTCACCGCACCCTCGGGGACTTACCGCGGCATCGCAGCAGACGGCGGCGTGCTTGCCTTCAAGGGCATACGTTACGCAGACGCACCGGTCGGCGAGTTCCGCTGGCAGCCACCCCGCCCGCCGGCGCGCCCGGCGGGTGCGATTTCCCCGCCCGAGGACGCCACGGCTTACGGACCGTCCTGCCTGCAACCGGCGCACACGCCCGTCCCGACGCCCGGCACTGGCACAGCGCCGCCGACCAGCGAGGATTGCCTGTTCCTCAACATATGGACCAAAGATTTCCGTGGCCGGGACGGCACCGCGGCTATTCCCCGGCCGGTGATGGTTTACCTGCATGGCGGGGGTTTCCTCACCGGGTCTGGCCGGATCGCGGGGGAAATCCTCGCCTCGATGGATGTCGTGCTCGTATCCATGAACTACCGACTCGGGCCGCTCGGCTTCATGGCGCACCCGGCGCTGCCCGGCACGGTCGCGAACTTCGGCTTGCTGGACATGATCGCCGCGCTCGACTGGGTACGGGACAACATCCGCGCCTTTGGCGGTGATCCGGGCAATGTGACCGTATTCGGGGTATCGGCCGGCGGTCAGGCCGTGAACATGCTCATGGTCAGTCCGCTGGCTGCCGGCAGGTTCCATCGAGCCATCGCCCAGTCCGGCTACGCCGGCTGGGCGCTGCCGCGCGCCAGTTCCGCGCCCTCGCCCGCCCCGCTCGCTGCGAACTTCGGTCCGGCGGAGAGCGCCGAGGCAATCAGCGAAACGCTGCTCGCGCGCCTCGGTTCTGCGGGCTCCGCAACAGCCGAGCGCTTGCGACAACTCGACGGACAGGCCCTGGTCGACGCCGTGCGCGGCTTCCAGATGCCCATCGTCGATGGCAGCAGCCTGCCCGAGGAGCCGGGCTTTCTCTTCATGCGCGGCCGACAGGCCGCCGTGCCCTTCATGACCGGCGGCAACAGCTTCGAGGGCTCGGTCATGCCGCAGTCGGGAATCGACGCCGCAACCTTCACTGGCCTGCTCGGCACGGACTTCTCCACGCTGCAGGCCTTGTACGCGCGCGACTTTTCCGTCAGCCCGGATCTTGGCATCGCGCGCCTGTTCGGCGACTACCGCTATCTGGTCTCGGCGCGGCTGCTCGCAAGCTCCATGGCCGCCGTCGGGCAAGACGCATGGCTGTACTACGTCGATCTCGCGCCGTCCCAACGCCGTTCTGGATGGGCCGGCACCCCGCATGGCTATGACCTCGCGCTGCTGTTTGACACCGACCGCGACGCCGGTATGGCAACACGGCAGGTCGGCGAACGCATGCGTCGCTACTGGGTGCGGTTCGCGGCGCAGGGCAATCCGGACACTCCGGGCCTTGCGGCATGGCCGTCCTGCTGTACCGCCACGGATCGCTGGCTGGTGTTCGGTGATGGCGACACCCTGCAAACCGCCGTACTCAAAGAAAAGCTCGATCTGCTCCTCGACCGCCACGCCCGGCGCCTGCGGCGCGACTAGACCTGGATCACCGGCGGCGGGACATCATGCAGCGGTTCTCCACCGTCGGCACGGATCAGCGTCAGATCCTCCAGATGCATGGTGCCGCCGAGCCCGCTCTCGAGCACCGGGCAGTCGACGCTCAACACCATGTTTTCCTCCAGGACCAGATCGTCCGGACCGCGGGCGGAGAGCAGCGACGGCTGGGGATGGTCGGTGTGGAAGAGCCCGACGCTGTGCGGCGTGAAGCTCACGTTGAGGTCGAGACCCTGCTTGCGGATCGACTCGCGGCCGATACGCGGGATGTCCGCAAAGCGCAGTCCGGGGCGCAGCTGCGAGCGGATATCCGCCCACGCCGTGGCGATGGCTCGCGTCGCCTGGCGGGCCGAAGCCGACGGCTCGCCGACGAACACCGTACGCGCGAAATCACCATGGTAGAACCGGCAGTGGCTCACGCAGTCGATGGAGAACGCCATCCCCTCGACGATCGGTTCATCGACGACGTCGCTGGACGTGCCGTTCACCACCATGAACACCCCGAGGTTGCCGCGACTGGCGGCTTCGGCAAAGAACCGCGCCCGCAAGCCGCGCGTCGTACCGGCCTCACGCACCGCACGCGCGGCGGCCAAAGCCGCCTCGACGTTCGCCGCGGCAGCGATGCGCATCAGCCTGATCTCGGCCGGGGACTTCGCGAGCCGTGCGCGGCGCAAGGTGTTCTCGGCGGCGATGGTCTGGCCGCCGAAGCCACGCCGACGCAGCGCCGTCTCGAGTTCGGGATCATCGATGCCGATACGCGCGCGCTCGAGACCGAACTCGCGCATCGCCTTCGCGAGCGCCCAGCTGGCATCCGCGGAGACCGGTCGCGCCAACTCGAGCGCATGGGCTCGGTGCCGGTTGCGCGCACTCAGGAGGGCGGGGTCACGCACCCGCATGGTCCGTACCGGCGCCGGCGGCGGTTCCTCGTCTTCCGCCGTCGGCTCGGCGGAGGCCGCCGGTTGCGTGTAGGGGAAGACGATGCGATCGCCAAACGCGTCGCGCTCCGGCGAATGCGTGTAGTAGTAGAGGAAGGCGTGCATCACCACGCCTAGCGGTTTTGCGGGGTCGGCACAGAAGATCCCAAGTCCGGCGGAGCGCCAACCCATGCGGTCGAGCTGCGGCCAGTGCCCCGTCAAGTACAGTGTATTGGCGGGTTGGGCCGTCACGATCGCATCGAGGCCCTCACGCCGCATCAAGGTCCGCAGGCGTGCCGCATCGAGCAGCGGCTCGCTGCGCAGGAACGATAGATCAGCGGGCGCGGGGCGCGCGGTGCCCGGACTGGCGGCGGATATCTGGCCCGCTGCGGCGGCAACGCCGGCAACGGGCAGTGTGATCCCGGCTGCAACCACGTCCCGTCGATTGATGAGTCGGTCGGTCATGCGGACCTCCGGATACGGTGCACCGACTCTGCGACAACTCGGGCAACCGAGCCAACGCTTTTTCGCGAACGTTCGCTCACGCGCCGGCGCACATCAGAACTTGCGGTTACGGTCGAGCCACTCGCGCAGCGCTGCCAACTGGGGCAACTGCTGCTCGGTCTCCGTCCGCGACAGCACGGTCCTGACCCGAGCGAGCAGCGGCCATGAGGCCTTGATCGACTCCTCGCGCGCCTGCCGACCACGTGCCGTAAGCAGCACACGCTTCGAACGACCATCAAGGTCGTCGGGCACCATGCGGATGAAGCCCTTGGACTCGAGTCGCGCGAGGGTGCTGGTGAGCGTACCGCGGGTCACCTGCAGGATCTCGGCGAGCTGCGCGGGCGTCTTGTTGTCGCCCGTACGTACGCAGTGGTTGAGCACCGTGAACTGCGCACCCGTCAGGGCATGCGGCAGAACCCTCTGAAAAGCGGTGCTCGCCAGCTGATGGATGATGCCGATCTCGGTGAAGTAGCGGAACAGCAGCTCTTCATCCGACGCCCGGTGTTCCGGGGAGTCAGGCGAGGTGTGCCTCGAGTCCGCGGCGTGGTGTAGGTCCGATCTCCTTGGCATGACCGATACGGTACAGCATCTGCAACGTGCCGCCCTGTCCCACGAGTTCGTGCGCCTCGCGGTAGAGCGCCGCCATCTGCGGGTACTCCTGCAACGCCTGGCTCCAGGGATGCACGCCGAGTCCGAGCTCCGTGGCCTTGAGGTTCATGCGTACGTAGGCGCGACCCGCAGCCAGCTGGTCGGCACGCGACCGGTTACCGTTCACGAGCCAGCCGAAGGCGCGCGCCGACATCGCCATCTTCCGGTAGAGCTCCAGGCCCTGCTTGAAGGCGCTCGAGGTCGGATCCGCCAGCGCTTCGCGGCTCAGGAAGCCGAAACGGCGTGCAAACTCGATCATCGGTCCCTCGAGTACGATGCCGTCAGGGTTGGCGGCAACTTCCCTGGCGCCGATGCGCATGAGATCGACCGACTCCTGGTTCGCCGCCGGAGTGGTCACTTCCTGCATGTGGGCGCGCCAGGTCAGATCGCGCAGTGTCGCGGTGAGAGCCGTGTTGCCCTCGGTTGCAGAGTCGACGCCGTAGCTGCGCCCTGCAGCGGCGAGCGCCGCCAGCGA
>JBILMF010000056.1:0-17246 GCA_044375655.1 Steroidobacteraceae bacterium
CATGATCGCGTCCTGCGGGAGGAACGAGGTTTCGATGTCGAGCTGGGTGAAGTCAGGCTGCCGGTCGGCGCGCAGGTCCTCGTCGCGGAAACAACGAACGATCTGGTAGTAGCGGTCGAAACCCGACACCATCAGCAGCTGTTTGAAGATCTGCGGCGACTGCGGCAGCGCGAAGAACTTGCCGGGATGGGTACGCGACGGCACGAGATAGTCGCGTGCGCCCTCGGGGGTCGCCTTGGTGAGCATCGGTGTCTCGATGTCCACGAACCCCGCGTCATCGAGGTACTGGCGCATTGCGCGCGTGATCTGGTGGCGCTGCCGCAGGCGGGTGCTCATGACATCGCGCCGCAGGTCGAGGTAGCGGTACTTGAGACGCACCTCCTCGGACACATTCTCGTCGAGCTGGAAGGGCAGCGGCTCCGAGCGGTTGAGCAGTTCGATGCGCCTCGCGAGGATCTCGACTTTGCCCGAGGCGAGGTTGGCGTTCGAGGTGCCAGCCGGCCGGGCGCGCACGTCCCCGGTGATGCTGACGACGAACTCGTTGCGCAGCTTTTCCGCCTCGGCGAAAACCTCCGGCGCATCGGGGTCGCAAACCACCTGCAGCAACCCCTCGCGATCGCGCAGGTCGACGAAGATGACACCGCCGTGATCGCGCCGACGGTGCACCCACCCCGCAACGGTGACGGTGCCGCCGATGAGCGATTCGTTGACCTGACCGCAGTAATGTGAGCGCATAAGGGGGCGGGATGTTACAAAGTCGGCCGGTCCACCGCCACTCCGCGTGACCTGCAGGGACCGGGCGTCGCCCCGGGCAGGCGCCCGGCCGGTCAGATCGAGACTGGCGCAGCCGCCGAACGGCGCAGCACGTAGAGACCGCCCAGGCTGCCCACGTTGATCCGCAGGTCCTCGTCGAGATACACGACGTCGGAATGCAGGCGGGGCGGCTTCAGCTCAACCACCAATGACTGCCCGTCATCGAAGCCGAGCGCGGTCCGCAGCTGTGGGGTCGCCGAGCCCGTGCCCGGCAGCAGTTCGACGCGCTGGAAATCGACGCCGAAGCGCTGCCTGTTCCGCGGATCTTCGCGGAAGCAGCCGCGGATGACGATCACCCCCCGGGTGTGGCCGTCGGCGGTGAGGAAGTCGATGACGTTGTTGTAGGCACTGCCGGCGCGCGAGATCTCCTGGCAGATCCGCTCGACCCGTATCGGTACGGGCGGAAAGCAGTTGAAGCTCTGCACCTTGAGGTTGGAGTCGTGGATCCCGGGTTTGCCGGCCGAGTGCCGGGCACCGAAATGGGCGAACAGGGTGTCCCAGCGTCCCTCGACACGCTCGAGGGCGTCCATCGGCGACGGTAGCGGCGAGAGGAGCTTGAGGACCTCCACCATGCGGCCGAGCTCCGCGAAGGCCTCCTCGGAGTAGCCACCGGGCGCGTCGTGCTGGTCGATGAAAGCGAGCAGCCGATCCTTGGCGTTCATGCGCTGTGTAGATACCACGAACGGTCGAGCTCGGTCACCTCGGCCGAGAAACGCTCACACTCCTGGCGCTTGATGGCGAGAAAAACTTTGAGGAAGTCCTCGCCAAGCGCCTGCGCGAGGAAGCTCGAGGCGGCAGCGCGCTCGATTGCCTCGTGCCACGTCTGCGGCAGTTCGCGGGGCTGGGCGGGAGCGAGGTAGCCGTTGCCGCTCACCGGCGGACCCGGATCGAGTTGTCGGGCGATCCCCTCCTCCATGCCCGCGAGAACCACGGCCGCGGCAAGGTAGGGGTTGGCATCCGCACCGCACACGCGATGCTCGACGTGCCGCGAATGTGCCGGACCAAGGGGGATACGCAGCGAGACGGAGCGGTTGTTGATTCCCCAGGTGGCGCGCGTCGGCGCATAGCTGCGGCTGCGGAACCGCCGGTAGGAGTTGCCGTTGGGGGCGAACACCAGCAGGCTCTCGGCCATGGTCGCCTTGAGCCCGCCGATCGCGTGGCGCAATAGCGGCGTGCCGGCGGGATCCTCCGCGGCGAACAGGTTGACGGCACCCGCCTCATCCGTCTGCGCATCCACGAGACTGGCGTGCAGGTGCATGCCGCTGCCCGCAAGATCGGCGAACGGCTTGGCCATGAAGGTCACGGTCAGCCCGTGCCGCGTGGCGACGCCGCGCAGCAGGCGCTTGAGCATGATTGCCTCATCGACGGCGCGCAGCGCATCGGCGCGATGCGTCAGGGTGATCTCGAACTGCCCGGGCGCGTACTCCGCCATCAGCGTCTCGGCCGGCAGGCCTTGCAGCCTCGCCGCCGCATAGACTTCGTCGAACATCGGCGCGAGTTCCTCGAGGCGCGCCAGGCCATAGGCCTCGATCCGGCCGGACTCGGGGCTGATCGAGCCTGCCGGCACGGGAGCCGCCCCGGGAGTGGGACCGACCGGCGAGCCCCGCAGCACATAGAACTCGAGTTCCACGGCCAGCACCGCCCGCAGACCGCGGCGCAGCAGCCCCGCCATCGCCCGCGCCAGCACGTGCCGCGGATCCGCGGGTGCCGGCGTGCCGTCCTCGGCGTACATCGAAAGTATGACCTGCGCCGTCGGGCGAGCGAGCCAGGGAGCCCGGGCAAGCGTGCCGGCGACGGGGCGGCAGATCAGGTCCGCATCACCGGTATCCCAGACGAGTCCGGTGGCATCGACATCGGTGCCGGTGACGTCGAGTCCGAGTATGGAGCCGGCAACCGGGCGTCCCTGCGCATACAGACGGCTGAGTTCACCGATACTCGCCGTCTTGCCGCGCGGCACCCCGCAGGGGTCGGTGATGAACAACTGCGCCGCCTCGAGATCGCGATGCCGGTCGAGGAAATCCCGCAACTCGGCGCTCATGCCAGCCCGACCTCAGCGAGGAACTCGTCGATCAGCGCGCAGAGCGCGTCGATGGCCGCGTGCGGCAGCATCGGCGCCGTCAGCATCATGTTGTGGAAGGGCGTGAGCAGGAAGCCGCGATTGAGCAGCCACAGGTGCAGCGCCTGCTCGAGTTGCGGATGCGCGGCCGCCTCGGCCTCGCTGCCATTGTGCGGCGCGGGGCCGAAGCCGAACTCGAGCCGCGCACCGACCCGTGAAACATGCCACTCAAGGCCGCGCGCGGCGAACACGGTCCGCAACCCATGCTCCAGCCGGTCGGCGGCGGCCTGCATGAGCGCATGGGTCGCAGGCACGTGCAGATGCTGCAGCGCCGCCGCAAGTGCCGCAAAGACCAGCGTGTTGGCGGCGAGCGTCGTACCCATGCCGGAGTGCCCGGGCGCCCGCGCCGCCAGCACGGCGCGCATGCGCGACTCGACCTCGGCCGTGAAGCCGAGCACCGCACAGGGCAGGCCACCCGCGATGGCCTTGCCGCAGACCCAGAAATCCGCCTCGAGGCCGACCGCCGCCGCATGCCCGCCCGGACCCGAGGAGAGGGTGTGGGTTTCGTCGATGACCAGCAGCGCTCCGTGACGCCTCGTGAGTTCGCGCAGCGCCTGCAAAAAACCGGCAGCCGGCAGCACCATGCCGATGTTGGTCATCACCGGCTCGGCGATCACCGCCGCGATGTCGCCCGCAGCGCCTGCCTGCTGCAGCGCCTGCTCCAGCGCAGCGAAATCATTGAACTCGATCGCTGCCGCCGCGGCGGCGGTATCGAAGGCCGGACCGATTGCACCCTCGCGCGGCACCGTCCGGCCACCACGCCGTCGCACCATGGTCTCCTCGACCGTACCGTGGTAGCAGCCATGGAACACGAGCACCCGCCGCCGGCCGGTGAGCGCGCGCGCCCAGCGCAGCGCAGCACGGTTGGCGTCGGTCGCCGTCTGCGTGACTTGCCAGAACGGCAGGCGAAAGTTTGCTGCGAGCGCCTCGCCGACCGCCGCCACCCGTTCGTCGGGCAGCATGCAGGTCAGGCCGCGCGCCGCCTGGGCGGCGATCGCCGCGGCGATGGGCGGCGGCGAATGCCCGAACATCGCCCCGGTGTCGCCGAGGCAGAAATCGGTGTACGCGTGTCCGTCGACGTCGGTCAGGGTGACGTCCCGCGCAGTGGCCACGGCAAGCGGGAAAGGCGTCGGCCAGTCGGCCATCCAGTGCATGGGCACGCTGCCCGGCCAGTGTGCAGCTGCCCGGGCGGCGAGCGTCTGCGCCTGCGGGCGCCGGCTGGCGTAGGCGCGCCGCTCGCGCTCGATGAGTGAAGAGAGCTCTGCCGCGGCCGCCGCGGGCACCGCGCTCATTTGGCCTTTGACGGCTTGCGGACTGCTTTGCGGGCGCGGGCCTTGGGGACGGCGGGGCGGCTGACCTTGGCGGCGCGCTGCCGACTTGCGCTGCCGGCCGATGATGGCGCCGGCTTCGAGTCCGGCTTGGAGTCCGGCTTGGAGTCGGACTTCGACTCTGCCTTGGGCTCGGCCTTCGCCTCCGCTTTCGGCTCCGCCTTGGCGCCAGCCGCGGCGTCGGCCGCGGCATCGGTCTTGGCGTCGCCTTTCGGCTGTTCGTCGCCGTCGCCCCCAGCGAGGTTGCGCTTGCGGTCCTGATCGGACTTGAAGTCCGTCTCGTACCAGCCACCGCCCTTGAGGCGGAAGACCGGTGCAGAAACCAGCTTGACCAGCGCGTTCCTGCCACAGGAACCGCACTTGCGCAGCGGTTTATCGTTGATTTTCTGCAGGACCTCGACCTGCGCACCGCAGGCCCTGCATTGGTACTCGTAGAACGGCATCGACCGGGATTATAGCGGCTCCCCCGCCCTTCTCCGTCGGTGGAATCGGAACGGCCGGACTCAGCCGGCCGACTTGCCGAAACTCAGACGACCCTCCTCGTCGATCCCGACGCGGATCCGGTCGCCCGGCACATAGCGCCCCTGCAGCAGTTGCTGCGCCAGCGGATTCTCGATCTGCTGCTGGATGGCCCGCTTCAGCGGACGGGCTCCGTAGACGGGATCGAAGCCGGCCTCGCCGAGCAGGTCGCGCGCCGCATCGTCCAGCACGAGGTCGAGTCCACGCTCGACGAGACGCCGGCGCAGCTGTCCGAGCTGGATGTCGACGATCGCGCGGATCTGCGCGGTGCCGAGCGGATGGAACACCACGATGTCGTCGATGCGGTTGATGAACTCGGGACGGAAATTCTGCTGCACGATTTCCAGCACGGCGCTCTTCATGCGCACGTAGTTGCGCTCGCCGGCGTGCTCCTGGATCACCTGCGAACCGAGATTGGAAGTCATGATCACGACGGTGTTGCGGAAATCGACCGTTCGTCCCTGACCGTCGGTCAGGCGGCCGTCATCGAGCACCTGCAGCAGAACGTTGAACACGTCCGGATGGGCCTTCTCGACCTCGTCGAGCAGGATCACGGCATAGGGCCGGCGCCGCACCGCCTCGGTGAGATAACCACCCTCTTCGTAGCCGACGTACCCCGGAGGCGCGCCGATGAGCCGCGCCACCGAATGCTTCTCCATGAATTCCGACATGTCGATGCGGACCATCGACTCCTCGGTATCGAAGAGGAACTCGGCGAGCGCCTTGCAAAGCTCGGTCTTGCCGACACCGGTGGGTCCGAGGAAGAGAAACGAGCCGTTCGGCCGACGCGGATCGGCGAGCCCCGCGCGCGAGCGGCGGATGGCGTTGGCGACGATGCGCACCGCCTCGTCCTGACCAACCACGCGGCGCGCCAGCGCTTCCTCCATGCGCAGCAGCTTCTCCTTCTCGCCCTCGAGCATCTTGGACACCGGGATGCCGGTCCACTTGGAGACCACCTCGGCGATTTCCTCGTCCGTCACCTTGTTGCGCACCAGCTGCGTGGCACGCCCCTCGGCGGCCTGGGCTTCGGCCAGACGCTTCTCGAGTTCGGGGATACGGCCGTACTGCAGCTCGGCCATGCGCGCAAGATCGCTGCGGCGGCGGGCCGCATCGAGTTCACCCTTGGTGCGCTCGAGGTCCTCCTTGATGCCAGAGGCACCTTGCAGCGAGGCCTTCTCGCTCTTCCAGATCTCCTCGAGATCGGCGTATTCCTTCTCGAGCTGCGTGAGGTTCTCTTCGAGGGCGGCGAGACGCTTGCGCGTAGCCTCGTCCTTCTCCTTCTGCAGCGCGACCTGCTCGATCTTCAGCTGGATGATGCGCCGCTCCAGCTTGTCGAGCGCCTCGGGCTTGGAGTCGATCTCCATGCGGATGCGCGCCGCCGCCTCGTCGATGAGATCGATGGCCTTGTCCGGAAGCTGCCGATCCGCGATGTAACGGTGCGACAGCGTAGCCGCGGCGACGATGGCCGGGTCGGTGATGTCGACGCCGTGGTGCACCTCGTAGCGCTCCTGCAGACCGCGCAGGATGGCGATCGTGTCCTCCACCGAGGGCTCGTCGACGAGCACTTTCTGGAAGCGGCGCTCGAGCGCAGCGTCCTTCTCGATGTACTTGCGGTACTCGTCGAGCGTGGTGGCGCCGACGCAGTGCAGCTCGCCGCGGGCCAGCGCGGGCTTGAGCATGTTGCCGGCATCCATGGCGCCCTCGGCCTTGCCGGCGCCGACCATGGTGTGGAGCTCGTCGATGAAAAGGATGACCTGCCCTTCCTGCTTGGCGAGATCGTTGAGCACGCCTTTGAGGCGCTCCTCGAACTCGCCGCGGAACTTGGCGCCGGCGATCAGCGCGCCCATGTCGAGGGCGAGTATGCGCTTGTTGCGCAGGCTCTCGGGCACTTCGCCGTTGATGATGCGCTGGGCAAGCCCCTCGACGATGGCGGTCTTGCCCACTCCGGGCTCGCCGATCAGCACCGGGTTGTTCTTGGTGCGTCGTTGCAGCACCTGGATGGTGCGGCGGATCTCGTCGTCGCGGCCGATCACCGGATCGAGCTTGCCGTCGCTTGCGCGTCGGGTGAGGTCGATCGTGTATTTCTCGAGGGCCTGCCGGCCCTCCTCGGCATTGGCGTCCTGCACGCGCTCGCCGCCGCGGATCTCGTCGATCGCCTTGTCGATGGCGGCCCGCGAGTAGCCGGCATCCTTGAGCACGCGCGCGAGCAGGGCCTTGTCCTCGAAGGCCGCCAGCACGAACAGCTCGCTGGAGATGTACTGGTCGCCCTTGCCCTGCGCCAGCTTGTCGGTGACGTTCAGCAGGCGCTGCAGGTCATTGGAAATGTGGATTTCGCCGGCGGCGCCTTCAACCTTCGGCAGCCGCTCGAGCGCGGCGAGCAGATCGGCGCGCAGGCGCTGCATGTTGCCGCCCGCCTTGACCAGCAGCGGTCGCACGGTCCCGCCCTGCTGGTCGAGCAGCGCGAGCAGCACGTGCGCGGGCTCGATGATCTGGTGATCGCGCCCGAGCGCGAGGGACTGGGCCTCGCCGAGGCCCTGACGGAATCTTTCTGTGAGCTTGTCCTGTCGCACGGGCGTCGCCCTCGCGTGAGCCGTTGCTGATGCCCCCTTTCATCAGGGCGGGCAGGCGGCTTTCAAGGGCGCGGACAGCTCCTGCTCAGTGCAACTGCGACTCGGCGACCATCACGAGTCCGATGCCCACGCCGATCCACAGCAGCTGCCAGGCGCTGGCCCGCAGATCGGTACGCTTGTGCAGCCCGGGGATCAGGTCGGCGACTGCGACGTAAAGAAGGCTCGCCGCCGCCACCGCAAGCGCGTAGGGCAGCAGCGCCATCGCGTCGCGCAACGCCCACCAGCCGACCAGTCCGCCGAGCACCGCAGTCAGGCTGGAGACTACGTTCCAGGCGAGCGCCTTGGCGCGGCTGAAGCCGGCATGCAGCAGCACCGCGAAGTTGCCGACCTCCTGCGGGATCTCGTGCGCCATGATCGCCAGCGTGGTCACCACGCCGAGGTGGAAATCGGTGAGGAAGGCCGCGGCGATCAGCACGCCGTCGATGAAGTTGTGCACGCCGTCGCCGACCATCACCAGCCAGCCCGAGGCCTCGCGGCGGTGGTGCTCGTGGGTGTGCGCGGTCTCCACCGCCTCGGTATGGCAGTGGCGCCAGAGCAGGAACTTCTCGAGCAGGAAAAAGAGGCCGATGCCCGCCAGCAGCGCGGCGCCGATGCCGTGCACGTTCAGCGGACCTGCGGCCATCATGGCGTGGGGGATAAGCGCGAGCAGCGCGGTCGCGAGCAGCGTGCCGGTCGCAAAGCTGACCGAATGCGGCAGCAACTGGTCGCGGCGCCCGTCGGGCATCAGCAGGAAGGCGCCGGCGATCAACACCGACAAAGCCCCGCCGAGGGCGGTGAACAGCAGGATGGTAGGCAGCAAGGTTTCGGAATGCATATGTTATATTCTAACACCAGAGCAGGGCAGCCATCCGCCCTGATTGCCGATCACGGCGATGCGAGAAGAAGCGTACCGGGTCGGCAGCCGTGCACCACTCGCCGCCGTCCACCCGCGCGACCCCGAGGGCTGTCAGCCGCTGCCGCGCAAGTTGCACGAGATCGCACTGCCAGCGGCCGCGTGGGTTCGGGGTGAAGGCAGCCGACACCTGTTGTGCCGTTGCTGGCATCGTTGTCGCCATGAAGGCCGCGCGGACCTCCTCGCCGACCTCGAAGTGCGCAGGACCGATGCACGGACCGAGCCAGGCCACCACCGCCCCCGCGGGCACCGCCATCGCGGCCAGGGTCGCCTCGAGTACCCCGGCGGCGAGGCCCCGCCAGCCGGCGTGGGCGGCGCCGAGCACCCGCCCGTCGTCGCTGGCGAACAGCACCGGAAGACAGTCTGCCACCTGGATGGCGAGTACCACGCCGGCGGCGCGCGTGACCACCGCATCGGCCCGCGGCCGCACCCCGGAGGCAGGCGTCGACCCCGGCTCGAGGCTGAGTACCGTGGTGCCATGCACCTGCTCCAGCCAGACCGGCTCGGCAGGCAGGGCCAGTGCGTGCGCGAGCCGGCGCCGGTTCTCGGCCACAGCTGCCGCCTCGTCGCCTACGTGCACCCCGAGGTTGAGTGTGTCCCAAGGCGCCGTACTGATGCCGCCGCTGCGCAGCGAAAACGCGGCGCGCACGGCAGACGGCGCCGACCATCGCGGCTCGAGGAGGGGTATGGTCATGGGGTTTGCTCCGCAGCCTGCAACGCGGCGAGCAAGGCGGAAAAATCGCGCGGCAGCGGCGACTCGAAGCTGAGCTCCACGCCGCGCGTCGGATGCCGCAGCGTCAGCCGCGTGGCATGCAGCGCCTGGCGGCGGAACGCGGCGAGCGCCGCGAGCAGGGCCGGCCCGGCGGCTGCCGGCAGACGCCGGCGGCCGCCGTACACCGGATCGCCCACCAGCGGATGGCCGATGTGCGCCAGATGCACGCGGATCTGGTGGGTCCGACCGGTCTCCAGCTGCGCGCGGACCAGGGTATGTGCCCGGAACCGCCGCTCGATGCGGTAGTGGGTGACCGCCTCGCGTCCGTCGCCGCGTACCGCCATGCGCGTGCGCTGCGTGCGATGACGGCCGATGGGTTCATCGACGGTGCCACCGCCAGTCATGACGCCGTGGCAGAGCGCAAGGTACTCGCGGCCGATCTCGCGCGCCGCGAGCGCGCGTACCAGCGCGGCATGGGCGATTGGCGTGCGCGCCACGAGCAGCAACCCGGAGGTGTCCTTGTCGAGGCGATGCACAATGCCGGCGCGCGGCACGGCGGCGAGGGCAGGCTCGAGTTCGAGCAGCGCGTTCTGCAGCGTACCAGCCGCGATTCCGGCGCCTGGATGCACCACGAGTCCGGCCGGCTTGTCGACCACCAGCAACGCGGCATCACGATGCAGGATGCGAAACGGCAGCGCGGCGGCGCCGGGCTGCACGCCGGAGACTGCGGGGAACTCCGCCTCGACACGCAACCGCTGGCCCGGCCGCACGGCGTCGCTGCGCTGCGGAACGGCACCGTCGAGCTGCACCCGACCAGCGTCGATCCAGCGCTGCAGGCGAGCCCGCGAGTACTGCGGCAGCAGCCGTGCAAGCACTGCGTCGAGCCTGGCAGCCGGCAGTTGCGCCGGTACGGTGAGTTCGTGGATTTCGGCCGGCGGGGGCTGGGCGGCCTTCTTGCGGGTCGGTGCCATGGGGTCGGCTATAATGCCCTGTCGCCATTCCGGATACCTGCCACGATGACGCCCAAGCCGACGCCGGCCTTCTCCCCCGCCGCGGGTCTACCCGCCGCAGCGCGCCGGCTCGCCGCCGTCTGCGGACTGTTGCTGGCGCTCGCGCTGCTGCTCGGCGGCTGCGCCTCGCGGCGCGACGACATGGATCTCGCCCGCGGCGGGCCCGCACTGGTCTACGAGCGCGCGCGTACCGCGCTCGACAACCAGGACTACGAGAACGCGATCCGCATCTACGAGGCACTGGTCGCGCGCTTCCCCTTCGGCGCCGAGGCCCGGCAGGCGCGTCTCGACCTGATCTACGCCTACTACAAGGGCCGCGAGAGCGAGTCAGCCCTCGATCAGGCGGACACTTTCATCCGCGAGAACCCGACTCATCCGCGAATCGACTACGCGTGGTACGTCAAGGGACTGGTCGACTTCGAACGCTCGGCCAATTTCCTCGAGCGCTGGCTGGACGTCGATCTGGACGCGCGTCCGCCGCAGACCGCACGGCGTGCGGTGGCCTCCTTCCGCAAGGTGGTGGAGGAGTTTCCGCAGAGCGAATACGCCCACGACGCCCGGCGCCGCATGATTCACCTGCGCAACCGGCTTGCGGACTACGAACTCTACGTCGCCAGACATTACGTCGATCGCGGGGCGTGGATCGCCGCCGCCAGACGTGCGCGCGAAGTCATCGAACAGTTCGACGGCGCGCCGGCCGTACGCGAGGCGCTCGAAGTGCTGATCCTCTGCTACGAGCGGCTCGAAATGCAGGAACTCGCCGCGCAGACGCGCGAGATCTACGCCGCCAACTACGGCGGCGAGGCGGACAAGGTGGTGCCGATCCGCAAGCCCTGGTGGAAATTCTGGGGATAGCCCCGTCGGCTAGCGTCGGTAGCCGCTGGTGATCGGGTAGCGCCAGTCACGGCCGAATGCGCGCCGGCTCACCCTTACCCCCGGCGGCGCCTGACGCCGCTTGTATTCGTTGCGTTTGACCATCTCGAGCACGCGCGCGACCGTGGCGCGTTCGTAGCCGCGGGCAACGATTTCGTCGACCGACAGATCATGCTCGATGAACGCCTCGAGTATCGGATCGAGGACTTCGTACGGCGGCAGCGAGTCGACATCTTTCTGGTCAGGACGCAGTTCGGCCGACGGCGACCGCTCGATCACCCGCGCCGGGATCACTGGCGCCTCGCCGGCCGCGACCGCCGCCGCGTTGCGCCAGGCAGCGAGCCGGTAGACCAGCAGCTTGCTGCAATCCTTGATGGGTGCGAAGCCGCCGGCCATATCGCCGTACAGGGTCGCGTAGCCGACCGCCATCTCGCTCTTGTTGCCGGTGGTGAGCAGCATGCGGCCCGTCTTGTTCGAGATGCCCATCAGCAACTGCATCCGGCAGCGCGACTGGATGTTCTCCTCGGTGGCATCGACGGGACGCCCGGTGAACTCGCCGGCAAGCGCCGCCAAAGTCGCGGCGAACATCCCTTCGATCGGGATCACGGAATACTTGACGCCGAGTCGTCCTGCCTGGGCCGCAGCGTCGTCGAGACTCATCTGCGCGGTGTAGCGCGAGGGCATCATCACCGCCTGCACGCGCGCGGCGCCGAGCGCGTCGACTGCGATCGACAGCGTGAGCGCCGAGTCGATGCCGCCGGAGAGTCCGAGCACGACACCCGGGAAGCGGTGCTTGTCGACATAGTCGCGCACGCCGAGCACCAGGGCGCGGTAGACCTCCTCGATGGCATCGGGGACGGCTTCCACGGTGGCCGGCACCAGCGCCGCCGTACCTTCGGCCGTGCGCTGCAGGTCGAGACAGGTCAGCGACTCGGCGAAGGCCGCTGCCCGCAATACCACCTGCCCGTCGCGCGCGACAGCGAAACTCTGGCCATCGAAAACCAGCTCGTCCTGACCTCCGACGAGGTTCACGTAAATGATCGGCAGACCCGTCGCCAGCGCCCGCTCGCGCACGACCGCTTCGCGCATCGCCTGCTTGCCCTGCTCGTAGGGCGAGGCGTTGATGACGATCAACAGCTCGGCGCCGGCAGCACGCGCGGCCTGCGCCGGCGCCTCCTGCCAGATGTCCTCGCAGATCAGCAGGCCCAGTCGGAAGCCGCCATGGCCCACAACCACCGGGTCGGTGCCGGGTGCAAAGTAGCGCCGCTCGTCGAACACGCCGTAGTTGGGCAGGCAGCACTTGCGGTAACGGGCGCGCTCGGTGCCCTCGGCGAGCAGGGCGACGCTGTTATGGATGCCGTCGGGAACGTACTCGGGAAAACCGAGCAGGATCGCCGGCTGGGCCGCCGCTGCCAGACAGCGCGCGAGAGCGGCCTCCACCTGCCGGCGGAAACCGCGGTGGAACAGCAGGTCCTCGGGCGGATAGCCGGCGAGCGTGAGCTCGGGAAAAACCACGAGTCCGGCGCCCGCGGCCTGCGCCCGCGCCGCGGTTTCCGCTACGCGGGCCGCGTTGCCGTCGACGTCGCCGACCAGCAGGTCGATCTGCGCGAGCGCGATCCGCAACATCGGCGTGCCCGCCTCGAGGCCGCGACCGTCAGGCCCGGCGACGTGGCCGCAACTGCTCCTCGATGGCCGAGCCGAGTTCCGCCGGCGAGCGGACAGTGCGCACGCCAGCGGCCTCGAGAGCGAGGAACTTGTCGGCAGCCGTGCCCTTGCCACCCGCAATCACGGCACCGGCATGACCCATGCGCTTGCCCGGTGGCGCGGTGACCCCGGCGATGTACGCAACCACCGGCTTGGTGACGTGCTCGCGGATGAACTGCGCGCCCGCTTCCTCGTCGCTGCCGCCGATCTCGCCGACCATGACGATGCCCTCGGTCTGCGGGTCCTCCTGAAACAGGGCCAGCACGTCGATGAAGTTCATGCCCCGGACCGGATCGCCGCCGATGCCGACGCAGGTGCTCTGTCCGAGTCCGTTGTTGGTGGTCTGGAAGACGGTCTCGTAGGTCAGCGTGCCGCTGCGGGAAACGATGCCGACGCAGCCCGGCTTGTGGATGAACCCCGGCATGATGCCGATCTTGCATTCCCCGGGGGTGATGACCCCGGGACAGTTGGGTCCGATGAGCCGGGCACGGCCGCCGGCGAGCGTCGCTTTGACCCGCACCATGTCGTTCACCGGGATGCCCTCGGTGATGCAGACGATGAGTTCGATGCCGGCGTCGGCGGCCTCTAGGATGGCGTCGGCCGCGAAGCCTGCCGGCACGTAGATCATGGTGGCGTTGGCCCCGGTGGCGGCGACCGCGTCGTGCACGGTGTCGAAGACTGGCCGTCCGAGGTGGGTGTCGCCGCCGCGGCCCGGCGTGACGCCGCCGACGAGCTGAGTGCCGTAAGCGATGCACTGTTCGGAGTGGAAAGTACCCTGTTTGCCGGTGAAGCCCTGGCAGATCAGCCTGGTGTTCTTGTCGACGAGAATGCTCATTGATCGGATCCTGTCAGCTGTGGGATGGCGCGGGAACGCGGGGACGAGCCCGGTTCAGCGCGCGGCGGCCACGACCTTTTGCGCGGCATCAGTGAGGTCTTTGGCGGCGATCACCTGCAGGCCGCTGGCGGCCAGCATCTCGCGCGCCTTCTCGGCGTTGGTGCCCTCGAGGCGTACCACCACGGGCACCTTGACGCCGACGTTCTTCACCGCGGTGATCACGCCCTCGGCGATCAGGTCGCAGCGGACGATGCCGCCGAAAATGTTGACGAGGATGGCCTTCACCTTCGGGTTGGAGAGGATCAGCTTGAAGGCGACGGTGACCCGCTCGGCGGTGGCGCCGCCGCCGACGTCGAGGAAGTTCGCCGGCGAACCGCCGTGCAGCTTGATGAGATCCATGGTCGCCATGGCGAGTCCGGCGCCGTTGACCATGCAGGCGATGTCGCCGTCCAGCGACACGTAGTTGAGGTCGTGCTGGCTCGCCTGCAGCTCCATCGGGTCTTCCTGCGCGGTGTCGCGCATGGCGGCGAGCGCCGGCTGGCGATAGGTGGCGTTGGCGTCGATGTTGAACTTGGCGTCGAGCGCGACCAGGTCGCCGGCCTTGGTGACGATCAGCGGATTGACCTCAAGCAGGCTCGCGTCCTTGTCGAGGTAGAGTTGGTAGAGCGCCATCGCGATCTTCTGGAACTGCGCCACCTGCGCACCCGCGAAACCGAGCGCGAAAGCCATGCGCCGGCACTGGAAGGGCTGCAACCCGGCAGCCGGGTGGATGTTCACCGTGGTGATCTTCTCGGGCGAATGCGCCGCGACCTCCTCGATGTCCATGCCGCCTGCGGCCGAACCGACCATGGCGATATGCCCTTTCTCGCGATTGAGCGTCAGCGAGAGGTAGATCTCGCGGTCGATGGCCGAGCCGGTCTCGACATAGACGCGATCGACCGGCAGACCCTCGGGGCCGGTCTGCTTGGTGGCGAGCCGTGTGCCAAGCATCGTCCTCGCGGCCTCGCGCACGGCTTCGACATCGCGCGCGAGTTTCACGCCGCCGGCCTTGCCGCGGCCGCCCGCATGCACCTGCGCCTTCACGACCCACAGCGATCCGCCGAGGGCGTCTGCCGCCGCCGCAGCCTCATCCGGCGTCGAAGCGACGCGACCGGCCGGCACCGGAATGCCGTACGCGGCGAAGACTTCCTTCGCCTGATATTCGTGAAGATTCATCGAGACCCCCGCAAGCACTGGACTAAACTCGTATTCTGGACAAAACCCGGGGTTTAGGGAACCGCTGATGACGGATGCGCTGCTTGCAGTTCCACCGCCGCTCCTGCAGCTTCTGGCGCAACCCGGCGTGCTGCCGGTCGTGGCCGCGCTCGGCGGGCTGCTGGTCGGCAGCTTCCTCAACACCGTGATCCACCGTCTGCCGCGCATGCTCGAGCTCGAGTGGCGCGAGCAGTGCGCGCAACTCGCGACGCCGCCAGTCACTGCGGCAGTCGACCGCGCCGCACCCGAAACCGCCCGGTACGATCTGCTCGCGCCGCGCTCCCATTGCCCGGCCTGCCGAACACCGATCCGTGTCCTGCACCTCGTCCCGCTGCTCGGCTGGCTGCTGCTGCGCGGGCGCTGCGCCGCCTGCGGCGCGCGTATCGCGCTGCGCTATCCGCTCGTCGAGCTGGCGACCGCCGCGGTCTTCGCTCTGGTCGCCCTGCGCTTCGGGCCGACGTTCGAGTGTCTCGCGGCCATGGCGGCAAGCGGCTTCCTGATCGCGCTCGCGGTGATCGACCACGATACCCATTACCTGCCCGACCAGCTCACCTTGCCGCTGCTCTGGCTCGGGCTCGCGCTAAGCCTCGCCGGGGACGTGCGCTCGGCAGTCCTCGGCGCGATCCTCGGCTATCTCGCGCTGTGGGTGGTGTATCAGGCGTTCAAGCTGGTGACTGGCAAGGAGGGCATGGGCCATGGCGACTTCAAGCTGCTGGCAGCGCTCGGCGCCTGGCTCGGACCCGCCGCGCTGCTGCCCATCGTGCTCGCCGCCTCGGTGGCAGGCGCAGTGACGGGTCTCGTGATGATTTTTTTCTTTGGTCGTGCGCGCGAGCAGCCGCTGGCCTTCGGCCCCTACCTCGCGGCGGCGGGCTGGCTGACGATGCTCGCCGGCGACGCCCTGCCAGGCGGACTGCTGCTGCAGGATGCGGCCACGCTGCCTGACGGGCTGCTGCTGCCGCCACTCGACGGGCCCTGAGGCAGCAGTGTTCCGCGTCGGACTCACCGGAGGCATCGCCAGCGGCAAGTCGCGGGTCGCGGAATTCTTTGCGGTGCGCGGCGTGCCGGTGATCGACAGCGACCTGATCGCCCGCGAGGTGGTTGCCGCGGGCACGCCGGGGCTGGCGGCGATCCGCGAGCGCTTCGGCGAGCGCATCATCGATGTCGACGGCAGTCTGGACCGCCGCGCGCTGCGCGCGCTGGTGTTCACCGACGCGGCGGCCCGGCGCGATCTCGAGGCGATCACCCATCCGCTGATCCGGGCGCGGATGCGTGCTCTCAACGAGGCCGCCCGGGGACCTTATGTCATCAACGCAATACCGTTGCTCGCCGAGGGCGGCGGCCGACGCGATCTCGACCGGGTGCTGGTGGTCGATTGTCCGGAGCCGCTGCAGGTGACGCGGGTGATGGCGCGCGACCGTGTCGATGAAGCGGGTGCGCGCGCCGTGATCGCGGCGCAGGCCCCACGGGCGGCGCGCCTCGCGATCGCCGACGACGTGATCGTCAACGACGGCGATTTGGCCGCTCTCGAGGCGGCCGTGGACACGCTGCACGGGCGCTATCTGCAACTCGCGGCGGCGGCCGCGGCCGCCGCCACGGACGCTGCCGCGCCCCCCCGCGGGCCGCAAGCGGGTGGCGATCCCCCGCCGGCTGTACCAGAATAGTCGCGATGACGGAGGGATCCGCAAGCGAGGCGGCTCCGGCGCCTGCGGGCAACGGCGAACCGCTGGTCTTCGAGCAACCGCTCAACGAGCGGATGCGCGCCTACCTGCGCATCGACTTCCTGTACAACCAGGCGCTCTACCACGCGCACTCCAGTTCGCAATGGGGCAGCCGTGCGGCGATCAGCAGCCTGCTCGACATCCTCGCCATCATCACTCGCAGCGACACGCGGGCCGACGTCCTCAAGGAACTCGAGCGGCAGATCGCCCTTTACACCGAGTTCCAGCGCCGACCGAACATCGACGTGGACCGTTTGCAGGCACTGGTGGCGAACCTCGGACGGTTGCGCACCGAGCTGCTCGGCGCCGGCTCGGCCTGGATGCAGCCGCTGCGCGACTCCAACTTCCTCGCGGCGATCCGCCATCGCAGCACGATCCCTGGCGGCACCTGCGACTTCGACCTGCCCGATTTCTCGTACTGGCTCAGCCAGTCCGGCGAGACGCGCGAGCGCGCCCTCGCCGACTGGCTCGCGCTGCTGCGGCCGCTCTGCGATTCGATCGCCGAGCTGCTCTGGCTGACCCGGCAGGGCGGCCGCGGACGCAACGAGCTCGCCACCAACGGCGTGTTCCACATCACCTTCGACCGCGGTTCGCCCGTGCAGCTGCTGCGGGTCGCAATCGACTCGGGGCTCGGCATCTTCCCCGAGATCAGCGGCAGCCACTATCGCGCGAGCGTGCGCTTCGTCGGCTGGCAGGGCCTCAACGAGCGGGCGAAGCAGATGGAGGGCGACGTGCCCTTCGAGCTGATCTGCTGCGGCTGAGCGAACGGCGGCAGCGCGGCATGGAACCCGGTTTCTGGCACGAGCGCTGGGCCAAGCGCGAGATCGGCTTCCACATGGCGC
>JBILMF010000057.1:0-17191 GCA_044375655.1 Steroidobacteraceae bacterium
GGCGCGCAGATGCCGAGTTGGTACACCCGGGTGTAGCGATGACGCTTGAGTTTCCACTGATGCCCGTTGCCGCACTGATACGCCCAGGCCATCGGCTATGCCTTGCCATCGCTGGAGCCGACAAGGACTGGTTCACCGTCTACTCGAGCGGGGGCCCGAGCGCTTTGACGTTCGTTTGGGTGAGGGAGGCAGTCAAGTGACGCTCCCCGCTCGTCCATGGCGATGCGCGTCGGATTACAGATGGCGGAGCAAGTACGGCGGGATGGATGTCACGCTGATGACACGCATGAAGGAACTTGAGGAGGAGAACCGGCGCCTCAAGAAGCTCTAAATCGAGGCGCAGATCAGGGCGGACATCGTTGCGGAAACCCTCGCAAAAACATTCCGAGGCCAGTGATTGCCCGGTGTCCGCTGAAATTGCCAAGCTCAGCCGACAAACCAACTGATCGCGAATACGCCGAGCATCACGAACACAAGCGCGACTTTGGCGAGCGTGCCGACAGCAAGTCCAAGCCAAGTGCCGACACCCACCCGGGTAGCGACGTCCAGTTTCCGTTGCGCCAGATACTCACCGATCAGCGCTCCGGCGAAGGGACCGAAGATGAGACCTGCGAATCCAAACGGCAACGCCGCGAGCGTCCCGATCGCCGAACCCCATAACGCGGACTTGCTGGCACCGACCCGCTGCGCTCCAAGTAGGCTACCGAGAATATCGGCTGCGAACGCCAGCGCCGTGAGCACGCCGAGAGCCACGAGCGTGGGCCAACCGATGCGGGTGAAGTCATCGATCGAGGCAGCAAGCAGCATTCCGCCAAACACGGCGATGACCCCTGGCACCCCGGGCAACACGACACCGATGACGCCGATGAGCATCAGGGCAGCTGCGATCAACCAGAGAACGACAGGGTCGAGTGTCATGGCGCCGATCCGGTACGATTTTGCGAGGTGAAGCACTATTCCTTTTGCCAGAATACCCACAAGTCCGAAAGCTAGGCGGGATTCGAATGGAGTACCACGGTAGGCGCCAACTGGCGGCCGACGGTGCACGCAAGTCAGTGAGGCTGCGGCACAGCGCGGCATGCGCGCAAACCGGGCCAAAGGCGACTGCGCGGTGTGCGAGCGGCACGCGGTGAGCGATCTCGATATGCCCGCGACGTCCGCGACGTGACTCCACGCCGTCGTCTCGGGCCTTGGGCGGCGGTGGCGATGGTGGTGGGCAACATCATTGGGTCCGGCATCTTTCTTTTGCCGTCAGCCCTTGCGCCCTACGGATGGAACGCGGTCGTCGCGTGGTTGATCACGCTGGCGGGAGCCCTTTGTCTGGCTTGGGTGTTCGCGCAACTCGTCGCGCAGTTGCCGAGCGGCGGTGCGCATGGTGCCGTCGCCAGCGCGTTCGGTGATACGGTGTCGTACTACATCAGCTGGGGGTACTACGCCGGGATCTGGACCGCCATGGCCGCCATCACGGTCGCGGGCGTCGGCTACCTGCAGCGGCTCGTACCCTCGATTGGCATGCTGCCGCTCGGGCCGCAGGCGGCGGCGATTGTGCTGATCATGCTCTTTGCCTGGTGCAACACGCGCGCGCTGGCGGGCGGCATTCAGGTTATCTCGACGGTCATCAAGATATTGCCTTTCGTGCTCGTCATCTTTCTGGGCGTCTGGTTGCTAGCCAACCGCGGGGCGGAGGTACTGTTGCCGATCGAAGCGGTGCCGATCGAGGGATCGACGATTTTCGCCGCGATCGGACTGACGCTGTTCGCCATGATCGGCCTCGAAGGTGCTGCCGTTCCGGCGGACGCGGTGGACGATCCGAAGCGCAGTGTGCCGCGCGCAACGCTGATCGGCACGTTGTTCGCTGGCTTACTGACCTTGCTGTCGAGTTCGGCGGTCGCCTTGATGCTGTCTCCGGGGACACTAGCCGCGTCTTCGGCGCCCATCGCGGATTTCATCGACGATTTCGTAGGCAGCGGCGCCGGGGTTTTCGTGGCGACCTGTGCGGTGGCGAGTTGTCTCGGGGCGCTCAACGGCACTCTCGTGCTCGGCAGCGAGTTGCCCGCGACCATGGCTCGCGCGGGCGTGCTGCCACGCTGGTTCGGACGGGTCAATGCGCGGGGCGTACCGGTGAATTCGGTTTGGCTGGGTGCTGCGATGGCCTGCGGCTTCGTGCTGCTGTCGGCGTCGCGGGGCGGCGTCGCCGCCTTCGAGTTCCTCGCACTGGTGACCACGGTCACTTCGCTGTTCATGTACGTCGCCGTGGCGCTGGCGGCGGCCCGGTTCGCACGCGCCGACCAGATCCAGTCGCGGGTCTCGCTTTGGGTGGCCATCGCAGGGGCGCTGATCTTCTCGCTCATCGCCACGCTCAGCTGTGGCGTCGAGGCGATGGTCTGGAGTTTTGGCCTGTTGATGCTCGGCTGGCCGCTACGGTACCGGGCTGCGCTAGAATCCCGACCCTGAACGCCAGCGGATAGGAAATGGGTTGGACGCCTCCCCCCTTGATTAGGCACGGGTGCCGCCGCCCGGCCAAGCCCGGCAGACGTGGCCGGTGGAAACCGCCCTCCCTCCCCACCCTGATCTGAATCCGCGCGCGCCGACCCTGCCCGCTATTTCACAGACCGGCGGCAAGCACCCCAACCTTCGAACTCAAAGCAGACTGGACTGTTGTAGCGGTCCCATCGCCCCAAGCGGCAACTCGGATGACGGCCGATGCGGCGCCGTACGCTCAAGTTGCGCCGGAATCTTCGCCATGATCCCACGCGCAAATGTAGCGCTCGGATCTCCCCGCACCTACTGGGTTGCCATGAGTTCGTTGGTGACTGTTTCCGCTTCGTAACAGCTCTTGATCGACGTGGCGTCGAGGCCCCCATTCCGTAGTGATGCGCTTTGGGATATCAAAAAAACTCTCGCACAAACGTCACCGTCCTTTCCGTCACCGAAAAGATCGTGCGCACACTCAAGCAACACGAAGGCACCCAGATCGCTACGCTGATGGAACATACTGGATATGCTCATAGTTCTTAGTCAGAACTCGATTTTCATCGTCAAGTTCATCGCAACGATCGCCTTTGCGATACTTGGTGTATTGAGCGCACTGCGCAAGCGTATGGATATCGTCGGCATATGCGCCTGCGGATTTCTTGCGGCTTTTGGAGGCGGAACGTTGCGTGACGTGCTGCTTGATCGACGTCCGTTTTTCTGGGTTGATCATCAGGTTAAGCTGTTTGCCGCACTTCTAATCAGCATTGGGTGCGCCGCGCTCGTCAGCCTGCAGCGCCTTGAACGAGGGCAACGCTGGCTTCAGATTCCGGACGCGATCGGCCTCGGTCTGTTCTGCGCAACCGGGACGCACCTGTCTTGGATCACCGGTCAACCGCCGATCGTCGCGATCATGATGGGCGCCATCACCGGGACGTTCGGCGGCGTTCTCCGGGATCTGGTGTGTAACGAAATTCCACAGCTCTTTAGTGATCACCGACCTTACGCGATTTGCGCGGCGGCAGACGGCTTGAGTTACACGATATTCGCGAGTCTCGACGCCCCTTCATGGTGGGCGATGGAGTTGCCCCCATCAGACCGGACAGTTGGCTGCCGGTTGATGGACGCTGCGGATGAACTCACGGGGTGACTTCATTCGCAGGGCTTTGTGCGGATGGTTCTCGCTGTAATCCTCGAACCACCGCGGAAGTTGCGCCAGGACCGATTGTGCGTCCGGGCGATCATGAACGTAAACATAATCTCGCTTGAACGTTTTCACGAACGACTCGGCCATGCCGTTCGACTGCGGCGATCGTACGGGCGTAAAGCACGGCACGAGGCCGATCGACTGGGCGAAGGAGACGGTCTCGTGGGCGCGGTAACAGCTGCCATTGTCCGAGAGCCACTCCACCGGATGCGGGGTCTGATGGCCGCCAAAGCGCCGCTCGACGCTCTCGATCATCAGATCGCGGATCATTTCCCCAGAGATACCGCCGGTCGTCGCCACCCACGAGATGACCTCGCGATCGCAGGTGTCGAGCGTAAAGGCGACACGAACGCTCTCACTACTCCAGCAGGGGATTTCAAAACCGTCGGACGTCCATCGAAGATTCGAACGGATCGTGATGATCTGCCCGTCGTGGGCTCTTCCAGGTGGTTTCCCTGTGTAGCGCTGCAGCAAGAGGCCATTCTGCGACATCAGCCGATAAATGCGCTTGTGGTTGAACCTGGAACGTCCGGCGCTCTCACGCTGTCGATTGAGCAGTGCCCAGATCCGACGATACCCGTACGTCGGCCGATCATCCGTCAGCGTTCTAATGGCCGCCAAGATCTCGGCATCCTCCGTCTTTTGGTATCGCCCTCGCGGGCGACTCCCTTCGCGAAGACGCGAGTGAAGCTGAGAGCGAGAGACGCCGAGCGTGTCGGCGACTGTCTTCACAGCGAACCCTCGTCGGGCAATGACGGCAAGCGCGAGATCAGTTTTTTTTCGTGTGCAACCTTCACGGCCTCTCGGAGAATCTCGTTCTCCAGAGTTTTCTTGCCCAAGACTCGCTCCAGTTCCCGGATGCGCTTCTCGAGGGCTTTGACCTCCGAGGAACCGACGACTTCCTCATCGACCCGGATCGCTTCCTTTCCGCCCTCGGCCATGCGCCGTCTCCAGTGAAACAACAGGGAGGGAGAAATACCATGCTGTCGAGCCACATAGGAAATGGTGATCCCGGGCCGAGAGGCTTCCTGCAAGATCCTCAGTTTCTCGTCGACGGAATACCGTCTACGGCGTTGGATACCCGAATAAATCTCAACACGCTCTGCATTCGAAGACATAGTCGTATGACTAGGCTTACGCCTAGCTCCTATTTACGACAGCACTGTCCGGTCGAAATGGGGGCTGCTCCACTCTGCGCTTATCGAAGTGATGTTGACGACGGCCCCGTTCCGCAGTGCCGGCAGTAGGATGCGCGTCAGGAGGAACGGGGCGACGACCTGCAGGGCGAGCGCGGCGTCCAGTTCACCGCTAGCGGCGGGATCAGGCAACCGCACGCGGCGGAAGCTACCGTCACAATTCACAAGGGCTGCAATCGGGCCCCTGGACAAGACGATCTGGGCCACGTCCTGCAGCGCGGCTCGATCGCCAAGGTCGCACCGCAGCATACCCGGGGCGCAGTCTCGGTCGATCCCGATGACTTCGGCGCCGGCCTTCACGAAGGCGTCGCAGACTGCGCGTCCAATCCCGCCCGCCGCGCCGGTTACCACTACCCGCTGCGCAGCGAAGAGGTCGGAGAGAAACCGGCGATCGGAGTCACGTCAGGCTTCGCGTTGCGAGATGGGCCGATTCGAGGCCGCCTTAGATTTACACTCCCTGGAAGATCCGCACAACCGCGGTCGCTAAGCGTCGCTCAGCCAAGGTGTATGTCAATCCAGGAACATCCTCATCCAGGCCGGCCAATGTAGACGGCTACACGACAGCGCGAACCGCGGCACGGTCTTCCCGGCGCAAACCCTGTGCGCGATTTACTCGTTAAGAGAACGAGTTTGAGCGCGCCGTGCGCGAGATCGTTGCCGGCGGGCGCGTGAAGGACCGGGCGGCGGGTTGAAGTGCCTGGACGATCACCCCGCCGTGCATGCAGCCTACGCGGATGCGGTCGCGTATTGCCGATGGGCGCACAAGCGACCGCCGAACGCGGCGGAGTGGGAGTTCGCTGGTCCGGGCGGACATGAGGGCAAGTCATGTTCAGTCCCGCAACTATGTAGGAGAGACCGGGTGATCGCACGTTTCGTTGACAGTTGTGCACACAGCGCCGACAATGCGTCGACAATAAACTGCGCGAGGTTTCAGTGACCGTGAAGCGCCCTGACACCACGAGACTTCGCACGCGAAGCGCGTGTCATCCCCGGCGCGTCACGAGACTGCGCGCGCTTCTGCTGGCGGGCGGAACGCTTGCCCTGTGCGCTGCGATCGCGGCGCCACTCGCGCCGAGGGATCGCTCGGCGAGTCCACCAGCCGCGCTGCAGGCGTGGCCCGCCGCGCCGGCGCCGAAGATGCGCCAGATGCTCGGCGTCAGGACGCCGATGCGCGATGGCGTCCACCTGGTCTCCGACATATGGCTTCCGCCGGGCGACGGGCGCTACCCCGTCGTGCTCCTGCGCACGCCGTACGAGCGCAACGTCGACTTCTACGTGCCGGATCGAGTGCTGCGCCTGGCGCGCATCTGGACCGCGCAGGGCATCGGCGTAGTCCATCAGGACGTCCGCGGACGAGGCGACTCCGAGGGAACGTTCGAGTTCTTCCATCAAGAAGGGCGCGACGGATACGACACCATCGAGTGGATCGCGAAGCAGCCCTGGTCGAATGGTCAGGTAGCCATGACCGACGGCTCCTACAAGGGAACAGTGCAGTGGCTCGCCGCGAAGGAAGTCCCGCCGCATCTTACGTGCCTCTTCTCCCAGGCCCCGGCGGGCGACTTTTTTAATGAGATTCCGTACACGGGCGGCATATTCAACTCGGAATGGGCGCTCGGACGATGGCCCGTCAGGACCTCGGGCCGCATTTCGCATAATGCGGTCGCGGACTCGAACTTCGACTTGGAGTCAGTACTGGCACATCGGCCACTGATCACCGCAGATCTGGTCAGGGGTCGCGAGATCCCGCTCGTGCGCAACTTCCTGAATCACCCGACTCTTGATGATTGGTGGAAGCGCATCTTGTACACGACGGAGGACTTCCAGCGCGTCTCGATCCCGGCATTCCACGTATCTGGGTGGTACGACGGGCAGTTGCGTGGCAACGGTGTGTACTGGCGCGGGATGCGCGCGCATTCGCCCGCGCGGGATCGCCAGTACCTCATGCTCGGGCCGTGGACGCACGCTGAAACCCGATCCGGGGGCAGCAGCCGACTCGGCAATGTCGAGCGCGGTGAACAGTCCGTCGTCGACATCGATGCGCTCTCACTGAAGTGGTTCAAGGCCTGCTTCGCCGGCACGACCGGAACGTTCGAATGGCCACGGGCACGCGTCTTCCTCACCGGTGTGGACCGGTGGATGGATTTCAACGAGTTCACGCCACAAGAGGCGGCCGAGCGACGGCTTTATTTGCAGGGCGAAGGCGTCTCGAACGCCTCGAAGGGAGGCTCCGGTCGACTTGCATGGAAGCCGGCACGCAAGGCGGGTGCGGATAGCTACGTCTTCGACCCGACGGCGCCCGCTCCGAAGCCGCTTCCGGTCAGCGAGATGCGAAGCCGGGACGATGTCGCTGGACGGGACGATGTGCTCGTCTATTCGACCGAGCCACTGGATGAGCCGCTCGCGGTCGTAGGCCCGGTGACCCTCGAGCTGCACGTGACGACTTCCGCGCGTGATACCGATTTCGTCGCGTACCTGTATGACGTGGATGCGCAGGGACGCGCGCGGCGCGTCGTTTCGAAGATGGCGGCACTGCGCACGCGGTACCGCGATGGCTTCGACCGGCAGGTGCTTATGGAGCCTGGGTCGCCGACCCGCATCGAGCTGCCGCTCTTCGACGTGGGCCACGTCTTCAAGGCGGGACACCGGTTGCGTCTGGAGATCGCGAGCGCCGCACCAGGTTATCACCCGAATCCGAACACCGGCCACGACATCGCGACCGACACGCAATGGACGGTCGCGCACCAGCGGATCCTGTACGGCCCACGGCACGCGTCGGCGGTGCGCCTGTCGGTGATACCGTGGAAGGATGCGGACTGACGGCAGCGGTGGGCTCAATTGCCAATGCCTCCCACAGGCGCGTCGCTCGCCACTCTGGCGTTGTCGCTTGCCGCCAGCGAGGGGCTGCCCAACCGGAGAGTCTCGTCGACGTCGAGGCGGTGCCGGTCCGAGGTGCGAATGCTCTCTTTAGGGATCCGGAGATCACGCAGGACATTCAATCGAGCGTGCCGCGCCCGATCCGAAGCGCTGGTGTTCACGTAGGACGCGAACATCGCCGGGAGCCGCGAGTGGGACCGTCGCAACGATCTCAGTCGTCGCGGTGCTGAAGAGCAGCTGCCGTTCGCGGACTCCGGACCAGTCCCAATGGCGCAGTCGCCGCGCAACGGCCAAATGCGCGGTGGAGGCGTCGGCAGCCGCGAACACCCTCGGATCCTAGCTATAGCGGCGTAGGGCGAGGCGGTATCCGCCGGGCTTGATCCGCACTATGTCCATCAGGGGCAGGCCGGGCGGTGTCAGGAGCGCCTGCAGCACGTGAACCACGCCGGACCGGCCGTGCCGCTCAAATGCGCGCAGCCGGTCTTCCGAGGTCGCGGTGGCATTAGCGCGTTCGGAGAGCACGATCCGGTTATCCGAACCGAGCACATCGCCGCGGATTGCACGGATCGCGCGTCGCGAGTTGGCTTCCAGCACCGCCAGCGACTACGCGGGAAGCCGCATCTCGGTACGGAATTCCGGGAATGCGCGACCGGCGAGCTTATCCCCCATCTCGGAGGCGAACCCCTCGTTCAGCCAGAAGTCGTTCCACCACGCCCGCGTCACGCGGTTGCAGAACCAAATGTGCGCGATCTCGTGGACGATCATCAACGAATCGACGAGCTATCCAAGACGGCGGCGGCGCCTTACCAAGTCCCGCCACGGCCTCCCGAGCGGCTGGCTCCTACGATTGTCCTCGGTGCACCGCGCAACAGCCTGCAGCGGAGGGCGGTTGAACCCCAGGTCCGTCCGTCGTAGACTCGGTATCGACACGATGCCGACAGACGGTATCGGCCCAGTATCCAACTGCACGCCACTGTGGCTTCGGGGGGTGGACATGTCCACGCTGCGAGGGGACGCAAAGCCGTCCTTCACCATCTCTCGTCATTTGCTCGTCGGGTTGTGTGCGATCGCCGCTTCAGAGGGCGTCCACGCGGCGCCGCAGACCGACGCGGAGCGATCGGCCTCGGCCGGACAGATCGAGGAAGTAGTCGTCTCGGCCAAGAAGCGCGAGCAGAACCTCCAGAGTGTCGGTGTCTCCGCCGCCGTCATCTCCTCCGAGGCGATCAAGGACCGCGTGCTGCTCGATGCCGTGGACTTGTCGGTCGCGACGCCAGGCCTCTCGATGAATGCGACCGCCGGATTCAGCGGCAAGACCAACTTCAGCCTTCGTGGTGTCGGCCTGCTCAATTTCTCCGAGGTCAACGAGGCCGCGGTCGCCGTATGCTAAGGACGAGTTCTACGTTGTGCCGCTGTCCGACACGTTGGCGCGGCGCCTCGCGGCGCGCGCCCTGCGCCAGGACGGCTGGCTCGTGAACCTCGTCGGCCGGGACTCCAGCGAAGATGACCAGCTGTCGTTCCCCGGCCAGCTGCTGTTCGAGCCCGGTGACTCGGTACGCAACGTCCTCAAGTTCGAATCCGGATCGATCGGGACCGACGCATCGATCGGGATGGTGCACATGTCGGTGGGACGCGATGCCGCAGGCCGCATCATCGAGACGAGCACGCCCGACGTCACGGGCTTCGTCAACCGCTCGGGGGACTTCTGGACCGGCTCCTTCGATGAGCCCGGTCTGCTCGACATCCAGACGCGCCTCGCCCAGAACACCCTCAGCATCGACCTGACGGACGCCGTCTCGTTGACATCGGTGACCGGCTATCTCACGGTCAAGAAGGACTACCTCGAAAGACATCGACTCCGGGCCCTCGTTCTTCCGCACCGTCTACGTCGGGCTCGATACCGAGGAGTTCGTCCAGGAGATCCGC
Source organism: Steroidobacteraceae bacterium (assembly GCA_044375655.1). Taxonomy (GTDB): domain Bacteria; phylum Pseudomonadota; class Gammaproteobacteria; order Steroidobacterales; family Steroidobacteraceae; genus UBA964. The sequence goes on from JBILMF010000057.1 coordinate 9,673, forward strand.
TTCTCCAACGCGAATGCGGACAGCCGCTACCGCCTGACCGGCGGCGCCTTCTACTTCGACTGGTCCACTGACACGCCGGTGTTCGTGAACCTCGGCCAGACCCGGCAGTTCTTCGGCACCTACACGGAGCAGAAGAGGACGGCGGCGGCGGGCTTCGTGGACTCCGAGTACGACATCACTGACCGCGTGACCCTGAGCGCGGGTATCCGCTACGAATCCGAATCGGTGGATTTCCTGACGACGCTGCTGCCCAACTCGCCGATGCCCGCGGGCGCCCTAGGGACGTCGGTCGCGCAGGGCCTGCCGCTCACCGTGCTCACGGACGTAAAGAACGCGAAGCGCAACTACCTCTCAGGCGGGGTGGGCCTCGACTGGACGGTCAGCGATTCGCTGCTGATGAATATGCGCTCTACAAGGTTGCGAACATCGGCTTCGGTTTCGGCCGCTACGTGCCGGGGAACCCGCGCTGGTGGGGGATCCAGTTGCGCTACAACTGGTAGCGCTGACCGGTTCGCATCCGCAGGCCGCACGAGCCGTCGGACGGTGGGCGCGGCACATGCCTGACGCGGGAGAGCCGCTGCGGCGTGTCGGCGGGCGTCGCGAGGACAACCCTGCGCCGATTGGTCAGGGCGACCGGCCGGGGCGGATTCGAGGCAAATGCATGGGAGGTACCGGGATGCGTCGTTTTGCTGCTCATGTCGTGCTGCTCTCTCTCGGCCTCGCGGCGGGGCTCGCGAGCGCCGGCGACGAGTACTCCCCCAATATCGGCCCGCGGCATCCGCAGAACGTGTACTGGGGCGACACCCACCTGCACACGAATCTGTCAGTCGACGCCTATGCTTTCGGGAACCGCAACCTCGGTCCGGAGGAGGCCTATCGCTTCGCCAAGGGTGAGGAGGTCACGACGCAGAACGGTATGCGGGTCCGATTGCGGCGCCCTCTCGACTTCCTAGTGATCGCCGACCACTCCGGCAACATGGGTCTGCTGTCGGAACTCGAGCGGGGCAACTCCGGCGTCCTGCTGCCTTCGAGGGCGCGGGACTGGAGCGAGCGATTCGGTGCTGCCTACCAGGCCATCAAGGGCGACCCCGCCAAGGCCCACGGCTTCTGGCAGGTCGTCTCGTACTCGGGGTTCATGGGCGGCAATGCGCTGACGACAGAGGCGCGCGACTCGATCTGGCGCAAGTTCGCCTATCTCGCCGATGCCCACAACGAACCGGGCCGATTCACGGCCCTGATCGGCTATGAGTGGACGCAATGGTATGAGTGGCTGCACCGCGTCGTGATCTTCAGGGACGACGCGAAGAAGGCGACCCGGATGCTGCCGTTCACCGAATACGACAGCAGCGATCCGGAGGATCTCTGGACGTACCTAGAGAACTACGAGAAGCGCACCGGCGGGGAGGTTCTCGCGATTCCCCACAACTCAAACCTGACGAGCGGCACGATGTTCGCGCTCGAGGATGCCAGGGGTAACGCGCTCACGCGCAGCTACGCCGAGACGCGGCAACGTTGGGAGCCGCTGTTGGAGGTGACGCAGGTGAAGGGGGACAGCGAGACGCATCCGCTGCTGTCCCCGCGCGACTCATTCGCCGACTTCGAGCGCCAGAGCATGCCGCTCGGTGCCAGATCGGCGGATGACAAGAAGGTGTTCGGCTACACCGGCTTCGATTCCTGGCATGAGCGTTTCCGAAATGAGACGACCACGGACTGGATGCGACACTTCGAGTACGCACGTTCGGCGCTGAAGCTCGGGCTCGAGCAGCAGGCGAAGCTCGGGGTAAATCCGTTCAAGTTCGGGATGATCGGTAGTAGCGACATGCACACTAGCCTGTCGACGACCGATGAGGACAACTTCTGGGGCGGCCCTTCGAGTGCCTCCGGCCCTCATCCGCGGCGCCTCCTCGGTCCGTGGATACCCCACTCCACGCGGCCCGCACGACGCGAGGGCGTCGGTGCGGTCGGTTGGACGATGGGCGCCTCGGGGAAGGCCGCCGTTTGGGCCGAATCGAACACCCGGGAAGCGTTGTTCGCGGCGATGAAGCGACGCGAGACGTATGCGACCACCGGGCCGCGGATGTCGGTGAGGTTCTTCGGCGGCTGGGACTTCGCCTCGACGGACGCGGTCCAGCCGGATCTAGCACGGGTCGGGTACCGCAAGGGCGTGCCGATGGGCGGGGACCTCGCCAACGGCCCGGCGGGGCGCGCGCCGAGCTTCCTCGTGCGCGCGGTGAAGGATCCGGAAGGCGCGAACCTCGATCGCCTGCAGATCGTGAAGGGCTGGCGTCGGAAGGATGGCTCGCTTCACGAGAAGGTCTACGACGTGGCACTGTCGGACGGTCGCACGCCAGATGCGACGGGCAAGGTACGACCGGTCGGATCGACGGTCAACCTCACGAACGTCAGCTACGAGAACTCCATCGGCGCTCCGGAACTGGCGGTCGTGTGGAAGGATCCGGATTTCGACCCCGGCGAACTGGCGTTCTACTACGTCCGCGTGATCGAGATTCCTACACCGAAGTGGACGGCCTATGATGCGAAGTACTTCGGGGTGAAAAACGTGCCCCCGGAGGTGCCGCTCGTTCAGCAGGAGCGGGCCTACACGTCACCGATCTGGTTCACGCCCGCGGCTACGCCGTCGCGAGGTCCGCAGCGTACCCCCGGATGAGCGCCACAGTGGAAGCGACGGTACGCGAGCCGGGCGTGATCATCGGCGTCATGCCCGGCTATCTGGCGGTCTGCACAGGGCTCGGTATCCTCGCGTGGCGGCGGACCTCCTCGCTCTCGGACTTCATCCTCGGGGGTCGCAGCCCCGGCAAGCTCGTCACGGCGTTCAGCACCGCGGCGACCGACATGAGCGGCTGGCTGCTGATGGGATTCCCGGCGCTGGCGTACCTGTCGGGATTCGATGCGATATGGTTCGCGGCCGGGTCGATGCTGTTCGCCTACCTGAACTGGCTCTTCATCGCCCCGCGGATCCGCGCGCAGGCCGAGCGCTTCGGCGACGCCCTGACGCTGCCCGACTACCTCGAGGCGAGGCTCAAGGACGAATCGCACCTGTTGCGCGTCGCCACGGCGATCATCATCCTTGTCTTCTTCACCCTCTACACGAGCTCCGGGTTCGTGGCCGGCGGGCGATTGCTCGAGACGCTGTTCGGACTCGATTACCTGTGGGGCCTGCTCATCCTAGTCAGCGCCGTCGATCACCAGCGCCAGCAACGACTGGCCCCATGAGAGGGACGTTCATCAGGACCGCAGTTCGGGAACCGCTCCTGCAGTTCGTCGTGCTCGGCGCCATCGTGTTCGGCCTGTATCTGGCGCTCGGCGGCGGCAACGGCGTCGACGCCGGAGGGACGACGATTGTCGTTGATCGCGCCCGGCTCCTCGACTTCATGCAAAACCGCGCGCAACGCTTCGACGAGGCCCAAGCCGGCGCCGTGTTCGATGCGCTCTCGAGCGGGGAGCGCAGCGCGCTCATCCGGGCGTTCGCGCGCGATGAGATCCTCTATCGCGAGGCGAAGGTCGCGGGACTGGACAAGAACGACTACTCCATTCGCCGACGACTGGTACAGCACATGGAGTACCTGTACCGGGGCGACGTGGCGCAAGTGAGCTTCCAAGACGAGGAACTGGCGGCGTACCTCGGCCGGCACCCGGACCGGTACCGCGAGCCAGCCCGGGCCACCTTCTCGCATATCTTCATCCGTGTGGACGGTGCCACGACCGAGGCACAGGCGCGCGAGCGTGCGGCGCACTTGCTCGCGGAGCTCAACAGGAAACGCGTGCCCTTCCACGAAGCGCCGGCTTACGGCGACCGGTTCCTGTACCAGGTGAACTACGTCGACAGGACAGCGGAAGAGATCGAGCCGGAGCTCGGCGCCGAGGCCCAGGCGGCATTGTTCTCGCTGACCCCCGATGACTCCCGCTGGCAGGGACCAATCCGCTCTATTCATGGCTTTCACCTCGTGATGCTGACGCAGCTCGGCCGCGAGCGCGTCCCGTCGCTCGAGGAGGTGCGCAGGCGAGTGGAGCGCGATCTCCTACGGGAGCGCGAAGAGGCCGCGGTCGAGCAGTCGATTTCGGCATTGGCGTCCGGTTACCGGCTGCAGATCGATCCCGCGCTTGGCGTGGCCGCGAAACGGTTCGTCGAGCTGCCGCCCGCTCCGACGCCGGCGCACTGATGAGTCGAGCGCGCGCGCCGCTGGACCCGCGTCTCATGCCGTGCGCCCGGTGGGTGCGGGATGCCGGGGGCAACGAGGTTGGTGGCGGGCACCAGGGCGCGGCGGCGCGTTCCCGCTGGCGGATCGCGGGCCTGAGGATCGCGGCCGTGTGCCTCGTGCTCGCCGCGTGCATGTTCGACGTGGCGCGTGCTCACGAGGCGCTGCCCGGTCTGCTCGAGCTGCGCGAGCAGGCGGACGGCGCCTACGGGCTGGTCTGGAAGCAGCCGGTAGGCGTCTCGGGACCGGCGCCCGTGGCGCCGGTATTTCCTGAGGGCTGCTGGCTCGATGGCCGGGCCGATGCCTCGGTCGGCAGCGAGACGCGAATCCGGCACGGCACGATATCCTGCGCGGGCGGACTCGCGGGACGACCGATTGTCATCGCGGGCCTCGAGCTCACCGGGGCGGCGGTCCTGGTGCGGCTGCGGCACATCGACGGGCGGATCGAGAACCACGTGCTTCGGCCCGCCAGTCCGCGCGTCACGCTGAACGCGGGCGGCGGCGCCCTCTCGACGACGCTCTCCTACCTGCGCCTGGGGATCGAGCACATCCTTGTCGGTGTTGATCATCTTGTCTTCGTTTGGGGCCTGATGCTATTGCTGTCGGGATGGCGGCGGCTCCTGCAGACGATCACCGCGTTCACGGTGGCGCACAGCGCCACGCTGGCGCTTGCGGTACTGGGCGTCGTCAACGTGCCGCTTCCCCCGCTAAACGTCGTGATCGGACTCAGCATCCTGTTCCTCGGCCCGGAGGTCCTGCGTGCCGCTCGCGGCCAGAGCAGCCTCATGCTGCGCCATCCCGAGATGGCCGCAATGGTCTTTGGGTTGCTGCACGGCATCGGGTTCGCGAGCGGGCTGTCCACGGCGGGGCTGCCGCGGGAGGAGATCCCGATGGCGCTCCTGGCCTTCAACGTCGGCGTTGAGCTAGGTCAGCTCGCGTTTGTCGCGCTGGTGCTGGGGGTGACCCAGTCGTGGCGCGTGCTCGAGATCCAGTGGTCGCGGCGGATGGCGCTCGTCCCCGGCTACGTGTTGGGGGTGCTGGGGGCGTTCTGGACGCTAGACAGGTCGTTCGCGATGTTCGGTGCACTGCCATGAGGATACGACCGGCGATCAAGCGCGTTGGGACGCTGGCGGGTGTGGCACTGCTCGTTACCTCGCCGGCCTTCGCGCATGGCGAGTCCGACCAGGCGGGCGGATTCCTCGCGGGTCTCGCGCACCCCGTCGCCGGACTCGACCATGTGCTGGCGATGATCGCGGTCGGACTGTGGGGCGCCCAGCTCGGCAAGCCCGCGTTGTGGGTACTGCCGGTCGTGTTCCCGATCGTCATGGCGCTCGGAGGCCTGGCGGCGCTCCTCGGACTGCCGCTCGCCCGCGTGGAGATCGGCATTGCCGTCTCAGCGATCGTGCTCGGTGTCGCAGTAGCGGGCGCACTGCGCGCGCCGCTTCCGCTGGCTCTGGCCGGCGTGGCGGCGTTCGCGGTATTTCATGGCTATGCGCACGGCGCCGAATTGCCGAACGGACAGGGACCGCTCGCGTACAGTGCCGGCTTCGTGACCGCGACCGGATTGCTGCACGCGGCCGGCATCGGCCTCGGATTCATGGATCGCCTGCCGCGAGGGGCGGCTTGCGTGAGGGGCCTTGGAGCGGCCATTGCTTGCGGTGGCGCGGTGTTCCTCTGGCGGGCGATCCAATGACGCGTCCGGACCGCGCGCGCGCGGTGGCGCGCAGGCTCTGCTGGCTGACGCCGCTGCTCGCCAGCCCTGGGGTGGCCCACGCGCACTTGGTGACGACCGGACTCGGGCCGATCTATGACGGGATCGGCCACTTCCTGGTGACGCTCGAGGATCTGCTCGTGGTGCTGGCGGCGGGACTTCTCGCCGGGGTGAACGGACCAGTGGCTGGTCGGCGCGTGCTCGTCGCGTTGCCCGTCGCGTGGCTCGCGGCCGGCTTCATCGGCTACGCCGCGGGCCTCGGGCTGCCGGCATCGCTCGTTGCGGTTCCATTGGCTACGCTGCTGGGAGCCGCGCTGGCGCTCGGAATGCGCCTCTCGCCCCGCGTCATGGGTGCCGTGGCAGCGCTCGCGGGGCTCGTCCATGGGTTTGTGAACGGGGCCACCCTGCTGGCGACGGCGCGACCGCTCCTAGAGATCCTCGGCACGGTCCTCGCCGTCCTGATGCTCCTCGGACCGGTCGCGGCGCTTCCGGTGCGTTTCGCGGCGCCCTGGGTGAGCGTGGTCTGTCGCGTCGCCGGCGCGTGGATCGTCGCAATCGGAGTGTTACTGTTCGGGTGGCTGATTCGAGGCTGAGGTGCGGGTGCCGGCTGCCAGCGTCGCTGCCGTCGGCGGTCGTGTGGAGCCGAACGAGGGGAGTGTGCCCGAGCGTCGAGCCTGAACTGCTCGGCATTGGGATGTCGAAATGGCGTGGCGTATAGACCCCAACATGGGGCGGGAGAGCACTTCATGAACGGATCAGTGGCATCTTCGGTGCGGGCGGCGCTGCTCGCCGCGCTGCTCAGTGGCTCAGCCGCCGCGGCTCATGCGGAAGAGTCCTATTCGCCGCGGTCTGCTACGCGCGACCCGCAGAACGTCTACTGGGGTGACACGCATTTGCACACGAGCCTTTCGGTTGACTCGGTCGGACTCGGCAATGCGTCGCTCGGCCCGGACGACGCGTACCGGTTCGCGATGGGCGAAGTCGTGAGGGCGTCCAACGGGATGAAGGCACGGCTAAATCGGCCCCTCGACTTCCTCGTCATCGCCGATCACGACGTGAACATGGGCGTGCTGACGGCGATCGACGCCGGTGATCGGGGAGTCCTGAGGACCGGCGTCGCGAAACGCTGGCGGGCAGTCGAAGCGGAGGAGCGCCGGAAGGGGACGTTCGACCCCAACAACCGGCAGGTCGTGTGGGACACCTGGGCAGCGACCCCGCCGCAGGTGGTGGGCGATTCGGAGATCCGCCGGTCAGTGTGGCAGGAGGTTACCGCGGCCGCCGACCGTTACAACACCCCCGGCAAATTCACGGCGTTCATCGCTTACGAGTGGACGCCTTCGCGGCTCTCCGGAACGACATACCGGTCGTGGCATCGCAACGTGATCTTCAAGGGCAACGCCAGCAAGGCGAACCGCATCCTGCCGTTCTCCGCCGCCGAGAGCGCCAATCCGGAGGACTTGTGGAGGTTCCTGCAGAGGTACGAGGACGAGGTCGATGACGAGGTGCTCGCCATCCCCCACAACGCCAACAATACCCGCGGCGGCATGTTCGCGCTCGACACGATGACGGGGGCGGCCCTCACGAAGGACTA
>JBILMF010000192.1:0-4572 GCA_044375655.1 Steroidobacteraceae bacterium
CGCTACACAAGGGTGGTTCCACGAATCAGGATGGCGCTGCGGGGTGCTTTGAATTTCCTATCCGCTCGTTGTCCTCGTTGCCGGCACCTGCGACGAACAGGATGTCGGGTGCACTGCGGATCGCTTCCTCGAGTCCGGTGCGGATCTCGGCGAAGATCCTGCGTGCTATTTCGGCGCGCTCGGCGGGTGAGGCGCCGACGCCCTTGGCCGCACGTTGCGCCTCGAAACCGCTGCGAGGGACGCGCCAGATCATGTTCACCACGCGTGCGCCGCTGCGCTTCAGGTACGCCACGGCCTGCCTCTGCGAGTCGCCCCAACGCCTGCCGAACTCGACCGTGGGCGCCTCGTCCGGGATGTCCTTCCATGGCCACAGCTCGCTGACATGCACGATCCGCGCAAACGGGTTGCCGGCGATCGCGACGCCCGCCACGTGCGTGCCGTGCGCGTGCTGGCCGACCAGGGCCAAGTCGTCGATGAAGGTCCGTCGATTCTCCGCCTTCAGATTGCGCAAGAAGGTCTCGTAGGCCTTGACCCTCTCGTTCAGCACGCCCGCCGAACGCTCCGCCTGTGCGACGGTGAATTCCATCAGCTGTGCCTTGTTGCCTCCCTGCAGGCCGGCAAGCGAGGAGAGCGGCCCCACCGCCGGGCGGCGGTCCAGACCGAACGCGATGCCGTGCACGTCGTCCACGAAGCCGTTGCCGTCATCGTCGATGCCGTTGGCCTGCTCGCGCGGATTGGTCCAGAGGTTTTCGGGATAGAGCGAGGTGTCGACACCGGAGTCCCAGATGCCCACCACGACTGGCGTGGCCTTGGCTGCGGCGTCAAGCGTCACGAGGCGCGGCGTCCAGCGATCATCAGCAGGCAGCGTCGCGGCATGCGCGTCGATCAACTCCCCACAGACCTCCCCGATGATCTGCACCAGCGGCAGTTGCACGTAGAGCGTGATGTAGGCCTCAAGGAGAGTTTCGGCGAGGTGGGCGGGGATGTCACCCTTCGCCGCCTCGATCTCGGGATCGATCCCGGCGATTTAGCTGGCTTCCACCATCTCCCTCGTCAACAATCGCCCCTGGTTCCGGCGGACGACGAGGTCGTCCTTCACGAGTTCGAAGGGCAGGCCGGCGACGATCGCGCGATACTCCTCGCGGAAGCGGGCGAGGTAGGCGGCTTCGTCATCGCCCGCAGCCAGTCGCGCCGCGAACCGTGCCTTGCGTACGATGCCGCTGAGGGCCCGGTCCGCCTCCTTGGTCTTCAGCGCGTTCGCCTTGTCGCCGAACGCGATCGCCTGCTTGAAGTCGCCCTTGTAGTCGTAGGCCAGCGCGATACGGTCGTAGTACGCTATCAGTGTTGCGGGATCCTCGATGCGGTACTCCCGCAGATCCGCGAGCGAGTCGGCGAGCACCGCATCGACGAGCCGATTCATGGTCTCGCGATCGCGCAGGATGTCAAGCGACTTGCCCTGCACCTTGTAGGTGTGCCGAGGCAGATCGTCTGCGGTTCGCACGGGAATGCGGTCGTCGGGCGGCTGTGCAGCTGTGGCTGAAACGGCAATGGTGGCGCAGAGAAGAAGGATGGTGCCGAGGATGCGGGGCACACTTTGCGCGAGTCGTGACATGGCATGGCTCCGTGGTTGTCTTGGTCTTGAGATCACACACGTTCGACGGCTCAGCGCTTTCGCACCTCGATCGAACCATTGGTGACGTCAAGCGTGGCGACCGCACCCTTGCCCGAGCCAACCTTGCCCTTGAAGTCTGTGCCCGCCGGGCCGGGGGTCGTCGTTCCGTCGATGTCCCTCACGACCATCGTGCCAACGACCGTCGATGCGCTCACCTCCCCATTCCAGGTCGCGGGAACCTCGAGCAAAACATGGCCACTCGCGCAGTCCGCATCGACTGTTCCGGCTGCGCCTTCTGCAAGCGAGATCGCGATGTTGCCATTTGCCGTCTCGGCTTTTAACGAGCCCACGACACCGGAGACATCGATGTTGCCGCTGCTCGTCGTCACTTGCACCTTGCCGAGATCGCCGATCGTCGCGACATCGCCGCTCATCGATTCGGCATGCACTTCAGCGAGCGCCGCGGTACGAATCATGATATCGACCGAGGGCAGATGACGCAGACCTTGGGCCATTGGAAGCTCGACACGCACGAATGCCCGTCCACTCGAATCCTTCTCCGCGACGAGCCTTGCGCTGTCGATCAACCACTTGAGCTGCTCCGAGGAGAGCCGCTGGCTGGGACCCAACCGCTCGATCGTCGTCCGCCCCGGGAAAGTCCTCTCCACCCAGACATCGTCCGACCTGATCGACGCCGTCACTTGAATGCCCTTGGCGGACTCATCCCGCACGATCGTGATCGATCCGAACTTCGACTGCACATGCAGCGATCTCGCGTCCTCGATGGTGGCTTCGAGCGTGCGGCTCAAGTGGTCAGCCTCGTAGGACGCGGGCACGGTCGGTGTCGTCGCTGGTGTGGTTGGCGGCTCGCTCGGAGTTGCGGCGAGGACCGCCTGAGGCGATCCGATGCAGGTGACGCCGAACAGCATGGACGCGCCGGCAGCGACGATGGTGAGCGATCGCAGGGTCACGGAGGGCTTGGTTCGAGGGTTGTCGGACATGATGAGCCGGATCCTTTCTTCGAGCGATCCGCCTTCGCCCATCGTGCACGTTTGCACCGGCGCGCGGAACGCCGGGGTCATGATCGATTCCGCCACCGAGACGAGGCAGAGGCCGTAGTCACGCGCAGCAGCCCCCTGCGCGCGAAGGACGAGCGCATCGCAGGCGAGTTCCTCATTCTTTCTGAGGCCGCCGCGCGCGATCCATGCCAGCGGGTTCCACCAGAGCCACGCGACGACAGCCCAGTCGAGCCAGCGGACGAGATGGTCGCAGCGACGCACATGGGCAAGTTCATGCGTCAAGACGATGCGCAGCTCGTCATCTGACATCTGGGCGACGATCTGCGCGGGCAGCACGATACGTGGGCGCCCGAAGCAGCTCCAGACGAACGGCGTGCAACTGGCGAGGATCACCACGATCTCGCCACGAAGCCGAATGCCGAGGTCGGCTGCGGCCCTTTCCGCCAGCTCACGGACCCGCGGATCAGCGGGTGAGCAGTTGGCGCGCAGCATGCGTTGAAAACGCATGAGCCGCGCCGCCGAAACAGCGACGATGAGCGCTGTTCCGCCAAGCCAGAGGAGCCCGAGTGCCGTCCATCCGTCTGCCAGCACGAGACCCGCGACCCGTGGCTCGAAGGACAGGTCCGCCGATGCACGTACGACGGGCTCCTTTGAATCCGCGGTGCGAATCGTGAAGCCGTCGACCGATCCCATCGGTCGCTCGGAGCCGCGGGATTCGAGCGCCGAAGATGCAGCGGCGCGCGGAACAGCCGGATCGGCCAAGGTCACGCCCGACACCGGTACCTGGATCGACAACCACGGCACCGAAACGACCGGCGGCATGACGAGCCGAATCATGACGAGCAGCCAGGCGAAGTGCGCGACCGTTGGGTGTCGCCGGGTTCGTCCGATCGCCCAGGCGAGCGCCACGAGCGGCAAGGCCAGCAGCGAATTCCCAAGCGCATACTCGAGGGCGGTCAGGGTCATGGCTTTCCCCCGTCAAGGACATCACGGAGGCGGCGCAGCTCGTCGCGGCTCAGGCACTTCTGGTCGATCAGGTGTGAAAGTAGCGGCGCGATCGAGCCGCCGGTCAGGCGCTCGGCCAGCGTCTTGAGTTGCCCACCTGCATACTCCGCCCGCGATATGCAAGCGGAGAAGGTGTTCGCGTGCGCCGTTTGCTCACGCCTCACGAGATCCTTATCCACAAGGCGCTGCAGCAAACGCTGCACGGTTCCATGCTGCGAGCGGTCGGAGGCGCCGTAGAGCTTGTCTTGGACCTGGCGCGCGGTCATGGCACCGTGGTCCCAGAGCAGTTCCATGACCGACAGTTCGGCGTTGGCGAGGGCAGCGGTCGGCATTCCAGGAGTTCTCCGAAGACGCATGTTAGACGTCGGGTACGACAGACTGTCGTGGACATTACGACACGTTGTCGTGCGTCGTCAAGTGACGCTCCGCCGCACAGCGGACGCAGCGAGTACCTTGCCCCCAAGGAACGAACAGTTCAGGTGGCCGATGGCGCAGCCAGTGGCGCTGAAGCCGGGACCGCATTTTGGTTCTTGTTTGCAAGACATAAGAACCTCCGGATGCAGGGCGAATAGCGCCTGCGAGCTCTCACGCCGATGCGAAGGCCTTGCTCGTCAGCGGGTCGCGAAACCGGCTCAGATCGCGTCGCCCAAGTCCGAATTCCGGAACAGGCTGGGCGCGTTCGCGTGCCAACCCGGACGCTCTGACGCTGGTATTGGGCGCGGTGTATCGAGCGATCTCGCGGCACCTCATCCACAGGGCCGGTCTCACCCGCACCACAGGTCACACGGGTGCCGTCACCCTGGTCCAGTGCTTTGGGTCAGCGCTGAACCTGAACGTGCACTTTCACATGATCTTTCCCGATGGGGTGTATCTGCCAGATGGCCAGCACCCGCCCATCTTTCGTCATGTGCCTCCACCGACTGGCGCTGAGCTGCA
>JBILMF010000193.1:0-4561 GCA_044375655.1 Steroidobacteraceae bacterium
CCGTGTCGCCGTCGCCGATGCGCTTGTGGTCCTGCGAGGTCGCAAACGGCAGGGCGTGCCGGCCGTCGGCGATGACGATGAAGCTCGCCTCCTCGCCGGGCAGGAATTCTTCGATGACCACCTCGACACCGGCACTGCCGAACTGGCCGGCGAACATCGCCTGCGCGGCCGTGATCGCCTCTTCGGCCGTCTCGAGGATGAGCACGCCCTTGCCGGCGGCAAGCCCGCTCGCCTTGACGACGATCGGCGTGCGCTGGCGGCGTACCCAGTCGGCGTCGAAGTTCTCGCGCGTGAAGGTCGCGTAGGCGGCGGTGGGGATGCCGTGACGGCGGAGGAATTCTTTGGTGAAGGCCTTCGAGCCCTCGAGCTGCGCGGGTGCCCGGCGCGGTCCGAAGCAGCGCAGGCCTGCCGCCTCGAAGGCGTCGACCACGCCGAGCACGAGCGGCGCCTCGGGACCGATGATGGTGAGATCGACCTGCTCGGCGCGCGCGAGGGCGAGCAGTCCGGGCACGTCCTCGGCTGCGACGGCGACGTTGCGCACGCGCGGCTCGTTTGCCGTGCCGGCGTTGCCCGGCGCGACCAGCACCTCGGCGACCCGCGGCGACTGTGCGCATTTCCAGGCGAGCGCGTGCTCGCGACCACCGCCACCGACGATGAGGATCTTGATCATGGGGAAGGGGGCGGGCGCGTCAGTGCCGGAAGTGCCGCATGCCGGTGAAGACCATCGCGATGCCGTGCTCATCGGCTGCGGCGATGACTTCGGCGTCGCGCAGGCTGCCGCCCGGCTGGATGACCGCGGCAACGCCGTACTCGGCGGCCACGTCGAGCCCGTCGCGGAAGGGGAAGAAGGCGTCCGAGGCCATCACCGCGCCGCGAACGTCGAGCTTGCCGTCGGCCGCTTTCATGGCGGCGATGCGGCTCGAGTAGACGCGGCTCATCTGCCCGGCGCCGATGCCGACGGTGGCGAGACCGCTCGCGTAGACGATCGCGTTCGACTTCACGAACTTGCACACCTGCCAGGCGAAGATCAGGTCGTCGAGTTCGGCATCGGTCGGCTGCCGCCGGGTCACCACCCGCAGATCGGCACGCCGCACCACGGCGACATCGCGGGTCTGCGCGAGCAAACCGCCCGCGACGCTGCGGTACTCGCGCTCGGCGCCGTGGTCGGGTGTCAGCTCGCCGAGTTCGAGCACGCGCACGTTCGGCTTGGCAGCGAGTGCCGCGGCCGCCTCGGGGGAAATCTTCGGTGCCGCAAGCACTTCGACGAACTGGCGGGCGAGGATGGCCTGCGCGGTGTCGGCGTCGAGCGGACGGTTGAAGGCGATGATGCCGCCGAAGGCCGAGGTCGGGTCGGTACGGTAGGCGGCCTCGTAGGCGGCGAGCGTCGTCGCCGCGGTGGATACGCCGCAGGGGTTTGCGTGCTTGACGATCACGCAGGCGGGAGTCGCGAACTCGCGCACGCACTCGATGGCGGTGTCGGCATCGGCGATATTGTTGAAGGAGAGCTCCTTGCCCTGCAGCAGCCGTGCCGTGGACACCGAGGGGCCGCGCGGCGTGACGTCGCGGTAGAAGGCCGCCTGCTGGTGCGGGTTCTCGCCGTAGCGCAGGTCGGTGACCTTTTCATAGACCAGCGGCAGCGACTTGGGGAAGGACTCGCCGGGGGCGGGGTTGCGGGCCTGCAGGTAGCCCGCGACCATGGTGTCGTAGCGCGCGGTGTGCGCGAAGGCCTTGGCGGCGAGCCAGGCGCGCAGCGGCGGCGAGGTTGCACCGTCGTTCGCATCGAGTTCGGTGAGCAGCGTCGCGTAGTCGGCCGGATCGACGAGCACCGTGACGGCATCGTGGTTCTTGGCTGCGGCGCGCACCATCGCCGGGCCGCCGATGTCGATGTTCTCGATCGCCTCGGAGTAGGTGCAGGCGGGACGCGCCACGGTCTCGGCGAACGGGTAGAGGTTCACGACCAGCAGGTCGATGCGCTCGATGCCGTGCAGCGCCATCACGCTCTCGTCGACGCCGCGCCGCCCGAGCAGACCGCCGTGGATGCGCGGATGCAGAGTCTTGACTCGACCGTCCATGATTTCCGGGAAACCGGTGTGCTGGGAAACTTCCTTGACGGTGATGCCCTGCTCGGCGAGCAGCCGTGCAGTGCCACCTGTCGAGAGCAGCTCGACGCCGCGGGCGAGGAGAGCCCGCGCGAGTTCGACGACCCCCGTCTTGTCCGAGACCGAGATCAGTGCGCGACGCAGGACGACGGGCATGGACGCTTACTCCCGATTGAGACCGAACTCGCGCAACTTGCGGCGCAAAGTGGCGCGGTTGATGCCGAGGATCTCGGCCGCGCGCGACTGGTTGCCGCCGGCGTGGCGCAGCACGACGCGCAGCAGCGGCTCTTCGACCTCGCGCAGCACGAGATCGTAGAGGCCCGAAGGCGCATGGCCGTTGAGATGGCTGAGATAGTCCTCGAAGGCGCGCTCGGCGTGGCCGCGCAGCGGCAACTCCGGTACGCCCGAATCTTTGTCCGTCGCATTGCCCGACATGCTCCCGCCCCCGCGTACGCCCGTCCCTGGGTCACCGTCACGACGCCCACGCGCCAAACAGTGCCTCCGCACACGCGAACTGCAGCGAGGTCGACGGCGCTGCCATCAGCCGGGATCGCGCATCGGGCGACCCGTCGAGCAGTCTTGCGTACCAGCCGAGATGTTTGCGTGCGATCCGCAGCCCGGAGTCTTCGCCATGGAAGGCGTAGATGGCCTGCAAATGCGCCAAAACTATATCACGCCGCTCCGATCGCGAGAGAGGTTCGGGCAGCGCGCCCCGCGCCAGCAGTCCATTGATGTCGCGGAAAATCCACGGTGCGCCGTGGGCGGCGCGTCCGACCATGACCCCGGCGGCACCGGTGTGTGCGAGGACCTGGCGTGCCTTGTCGGGATCGGTGATGTCGCCATTGGCCAACACCGGGATGCTTACACTCTGGCGGATCTCGCGGATGGTGTCGTACTCGGCCTCGCCCTCATAGAAATCGGCGCGCGTGCGCCCGTGGATGGCGAGTGCCGCGATCCCGCTTGCTTCGGCGATCTTCGCGACCCGAGGGCCGTTGCGGTGGGCGCGGTCCCAGCCGGTACGGGTCTTGAGCGTGACCGGTACTGCGACCCCGAGGGCGGTCACGGCGCTCACCACGCGCTCGAGGATCCGGCCGACGAGCGGCTCATCCTGCAGCAGCGCGGAGCCGCACAGGCGGTTGCAGACCTTCTTGGCCGGACAGCCCATGTTGATGTCGATCACCTGGGCGCCGAGATCGACGTTGCGCCGCGCCGCCTCGGCGAGTGCCTCGGGGTCCGCCCCGGCGAGCTGCACCACGCGCGGCTCGGGCTCGCCCTCGTGGTTCATGCGCTGGCGGGACTTGCGCGAGTTCCACAGCCGCGTGTCCGCGGTGATCATTTCCGAGGCGGCGAGCGCGGCACCCAGCTGGCGGGCGAGGATGCGAAACGGGCGGTCGGTGACGCCCGCCATCGGCGCCAGCACCGCCGGCGCCGGAATCTCCCAGCGCCCGATGCGAAACGCGGCGGCGGCAGCCGGCGCGTGGCCTGAGGCGGCAGCCGGCGCGTGGCCTGAGGCGGCAGCCGGCGCGCCGCTCACGGTCGCACCGCCTGCTGCCGGCGCCCGGCAAGGCAGGTCCAGCCGTCGAGCGTACGCCAGCGTCGCAGCGGCACCGTCGGCGCATAGGCCGCGATTACCTCCTCGGCCTGCTCCTCGAGCAGGCCCGCGAGCACGAGTTCGCCGTCGGCGGCGAGGATCGCGCTGAGCCGCGGGGCGAGCTCGCAGAGCGGCCCGGCGAGGATATTGGCGAGCACGAGCTGCGCGGGGCCGCGCGCCGCAATCGCTGCCAGCAGATCGGTTGGATCGAGGAAGGTCGCGAGACGCTCGCCGACGCCGTTCACGAGGGCGTTGTCGCGCGTTGCCGTGAGGGCCTGCGGGTCGATGTCGTGGGCGAGCGCGCGGGCCGCGGCGTCAAGCCGCAGCGCGGCGATGGCGAGCACCCCGGAGCCGCAGCCGTAGTCCACCACGAGACCACCGGCGGCGTGGCGCGCATCGAGGTACTCGAGGCAGAGCCGCGTGGTGGGGTGGGTTCCGGTGCCGAAGGCGAGCCCGGGGTCGAGCGTGACCACCACCGCATCGGCCGCCCCGACGCTGGCGTGCGAGGGGCAGATCCATAGCCGCCCGCCGAAGCGCATGGGTACGAAATCCTTGAGCCACTCGCGTTCCCAGGCACGCTCGGGCACGGCCTCGACGCTCAGGCTCCCGGCCGGACAACCGATCGTGCCGGCGAGCCGCCGGAGCGCGGCCTCATCGACGCAGTCTTCGGGAAAGATCGCCTGCAGGCGCGTCGCCGGCCAGAGGCGGATTTCGCCGGGCCGCGGTTCGAGGATGGCATCGTCGCGGCGGTCGGTGAGCACTACCGAGTACGCGCCGGCCGCGAAACAGGCTTCCTCGACGGCGGCGGCGTCGAGCCCGTCGAGATCGAGGCTCACCGCGCGCAGGGCGGTCGCGGTCACTTCAGTCCGAG
>JBILMF010000225.1:0-2875 GCA_044375655.1 Steroidobacteraceae bacterium
CGCGGCACCTCTGACGCCAGCCCAACTGGGGGAGTCCGAGTTCCTGCCGCCCGATCAGGCCTTTCAGGTGTCGGCCGTGGCCGAAGCAGCCGATCGCGTGCGGGTCGATTTTCTGGTCACACCCGGGTATTACCTCTATCGACACCGAATGAGCTTCCAGCTCGACACCGCCGCCGGTGCGGTTCAGGCCACGCTTGGCGCCGCGGTGATTCCCGAGGGCGAGTGGAAGGAAGACGAATTCTTCGGGCGTCAGCAGACCTTCCCGCAAGCGGTGAGCGTCACGGTGCCGGTATCGCGCGGCGCTGGCGACGCACTGGAATTGCCACTGCTCGTCGGCCTGCAGGGCTGCGCCGAGAAGGGACTGTGCTATCCGCCCGAGAAGCGGCGGCTGAAGGTGATGCTGCCGGCGACCGGCGTCGCGACGGACGGCGGCGCGGCAGGCGGCGGCGCAGCAGGTGACGGCGCAGCAGGTGACGGCGGCGCGCTGCCCTTTGTCTCCGAGCAGGATCGGCTCGCCACGCTCATCCGCGACGGTGGCCTGCCGTTCGTGCTCGCCACTTTCTTTGGTCTCGGACTGCTGCTCGCCTTCACGCCCTGCGTGCTGCCGATGGTGCCCATCCTCTCCGGCATCATCGCCGGCCAGGGCAGCAACGTGACCACCGGCCGCGCCTTCGCGCTCTCGCTCACCTACGTGATGGGCATGGCGGTGATGAACACGCTCGCCGGCGTCGCCGCGGCGGCCGCCGGCCAGCAGGTGCAGGCGCTCTTCCAGCAGGCGTGGATCATCATCCTGTTCGCGCTGCTCTTCGTGGTGTTCGCGCTCTCGATGTTCGGCCTCTTCACCATCCAGCTGCCGGCAGCGCTGCAGACGCGCCTTGCCGACGCCAGCAACCGTCAGCGCGCCGGCACCTTCGGCGGGGTCGCCGTGATGGGCGCGCTGTCGGCGCTCATCGTCACGGCCTGCGTCGCGCCGCCGCTCTTTGCCGCGCTCGCCGTGATCGCGCAGACGGGCGATGTGGTGCGCGGCGGCAGTGCGCTCTTTGCCATGTCGCTCGGCATGGGCGCGCCGCTGCTCGTGATCGGCACTTCCGCGGGCCGGCTGCTGCCGCGCGCGGGCGCCTGGATGGAGACGGTCAAGAAGCTCTTCGGCGTCCTGATGCTGGTGGTCGCCGCCTGGATGCTCGCGCGCATCGTCGATGCACGCTGGGCGCTGCTGCTCTGGGCCGTGCCGGCGCTCACCGCGGCGGTGCTGCTGTGGCGCGAGGTGCAACCGAAGTCCTTCGGCGGCTGGGCGGTGCGCGGCGTTGGCGTGCTGTTTGGCGCCTACGGCCTCGCGCTGCTCGCCGGCGTAGCGCTCGGCGGCCGCGACCCGCTCGCGCCGATCCCGCAGCTCGCGCCCGAGGTCAAGCGCCTCGAGTTCCGCAGCATCAAGTCGGTGGCCGACCTCGATCGGGAGATCGCCGCCGCGGCGGCGGCCGGGCGTCCGGTGATGCTCGACTTCTATGCCGACTGGTGCGTCTCCTGCAAGGAGATGGAGCGCTACACCTTCACAGATCCCGCCGTGCATGCCGCGCTCGAGGGCGCCGTGCTGCTCAAGGCCGACGTCACCGCCAACGACGAGGCGGATCAGGCGCTACTGCGCCGCTTCGAGATCTTCGGACCGCCGACGATCGCCTTCTGGGGCAGCGACGGCGTCGAACGCGCGAACTTCCGCGTGGTCGGATTCATGCCGGCTGCGGAGTTCGCCCGCGTCGCCACCCTCGCCACCGGCGGCAAGCCCTGACTTCGCTGCCAGCCCCGACTTCGCTGCCATGGATTGCCGATGAAAAAGACCACCCTGATCGTCATCCTCGTCGCCGCGCTCGCCGGCGGCATCGCGTTCTTTGCGATCCGCAGCTTCCTCGGGCCGAAGCCCGTGGTCTCGGGCGGCCCCCTGTCGGCCACCATCGACACCGCGCCGCTGCCCGGCACCGCCACCACCAGCCCCGGGACGCCGGCCCCGCCCTCGCGCGCCCGGGCCATCCCCGAGGTGCTGCCGGACTTCACGCTCGCCACTCTTGAGGGTCCGCCGCGTGCGCTCTCGAGCTTCCAGCACCGCTCGCTGGTGGTGAACTTCTGGGCGACCTGGTGCGCCCCCTGTCGACGCGAGATCCCACTGCTGCGCTCGCTGCGCAACGACCGCGGTGATCGCGGCGTCGAGGTGGTGGGGGTCGCCGTGGACTTCCGCGAGGACGTGGTCAAGTACGCCGCCGAGATCGGCCTCGACTATCCGCTGCTGATCGGCGAAGAAGATGGCGTCGCCGCGGCCGATCTCTTCGGCGTCAGCACCGCGCTGCCCTTCACCGTGTTCGCCGACGCCGAGCGCCGCATCGTCGCCCTGAAAATCGGCGAATTGCACGCCGATGAAGCGGACTTCATCCTCGATCATGTCGAGAAAGTGAACGCCGGCGCTTTGCCGGTGGAACAGGCCCGCGTGCTCATCCGCGACGAGATCCGGCGCCTCGACGCCCTGCGTACCGAGGCCGTCAAGGGCTGAAACCCCCCGATCTTTCAAGTACCTGCGGCGATCGCACGCGAATCCCCCCGAATTCGCGGCAAATAGGGTACATTTCCGGGCCTTTCGCCACGATTGGCGTCTTGCAGAGTCGCCGGGAGGCTCGATGGATATCCGCAAGGTCAAGAAGCTCATCGAGCTGCTCGAAGAGTCCGGGATCGCCGAGATCGAGATCAAGGAAGGCGAGGAGTCGGTGCGCATCAGCCGCATGCCGAGCGGCGCGGTAGCGATGCAGGCGCCGATGTATGCGCCGCCCCTGCCCGCCGCCGCGGTCGCCGCAGCCGTCGCCGCCCCGGCCGCCCCTGCCGCCCCGGTTCCGCC
>JBILMF010000194.1:0-4529 GCA_044375655.1 Steroidobacteraceae bacterium
CGCCGCAGCGGTGGTGTTCCTCACCACAGCGACCTACTCGCGCAAGGAAACGGTGCGCGGGATATTGAAGCCGGTCGGCGGCGAGACGCGGGTGTTGGCTACGCAGGGCGGGGTGCTGCGCGCGCTCTATGTCGCGGAAGGCGCGCTCGTCGAGCGCGGCACGCCGCTCGCCAAGATCTCCCGTGAGACCATGCTGAGCGATGGCGCCATCGCCGACGAGCAGGTGCTGGAGGGTCTGCGGCAGGAGGAGGCGACGCTGCGAGATCGCCTCAATGCCTTGGCCGGCGCCGCGCCGCTCGATGCGGCGTCGATGGCCTCCAGCCTCGCGGCGCTCGAGGCCGATCGCGGCGCCGCGCTCGAGTCTGCACGCTTGGGGGAGTCCCGCCTCGCCATCGCTGCGCAGCGCGTCACCTCCGCAAGACCGCTGGTGTCATCCGGCCTCATCGCCGCCGAGGAACTTCGCCGCCGTGAGGAGGCCGAGTTGGCCCTGCGGCAGGAAGTGGCCGCCGCCCGCGGTCGCGCCCGCAGCCTCGAAGCCCAGATCCGCGAACTCACTGCCCGCCGTGCCCGGCTGCCGTTCGATCAGGCGCAGCAGCGCGCACAGCTCGAAGCGTCGCTCGCCGCGCTCGCCCAGCGTCGCGCCCAGGCGGAAGCCGCGCGCGGCTATGAACTGCGCGCGCCGATCGCGGGCCGCGTGAGCGCCGTCCAAGCCGCGCTCGGGCAGTCGCTCGACCAGTACCGGCCGCTCATGACTCTCACCCCGAACGGCGCGCGCTTGACCGCCGAGGTGTATGTCCCCTCTCGGGCGATCGGCTTCATCCGCCCCGGCCAGACCGTACGGCTGCTCTACGACGCCTTCCCGTATCAGCGCTTCGGCGCGGCGCAGGGCACCGTCGAGGCCGTCAGCGCCACCGTACTCCTGCCGCAGGAGGTCAACGCCGCCCTTCGCACCGAAGAGATCCGCGAGCCGGTCTACCGCGTGATCGTCGGCGTCGCCCGTCAGGACATGCTCGCCTTCGGTCGCGCGATGCCGCTCTCGGCCGGCATGGCGCTCACCGCCGACATCGTGCTCGAGGAGCGCAGCTTCGCCGAGTGGCTGTTCGAGCCCATTCTCGCCATGCGGGGGCGCTTATGACGCCGCGTCACACCAACGAGGGACTGCGCTGATGCTGCCCTTCCTGCGCTTCTCCTCGCGCCGCCGACTGCCGCTCATCCGGCAGGCCGAGGCCGCCGAGTGCGGTCTGGCTTCGCTCGCGATGGTGGCGGGTTTCCACGGCTACGAGACGGACCTCGCGACGCTCCGGCGGCAGTTCGCGATCTCGCTCAAGGGCGCAACGCTCAAGAGCCTCATCGACATCGCCGCCCGCATGAGGCTCGGCACCCGGGCGCTGCGCTGCGAGCTCGAGGAACTGAAGGAACTGCGCACCCCCGCCATCCTGCACTGGGGCATGGGCCACTTCGTCGTTCTCAAGCGCATGGTGCGCGGCGGCATCGAGATCCACGATCCCGCCGTCGGCGCCCGCATCATCAAGACGCCGGAGGTGTCGCGCCACTTCACGGGGGTCGCGCTCGAACTCACGCCCACGGAAGGCTTCGAAAAAAAGAAGGAGAAGAACCTCCTCAAGCTCTCGACGCTCGCCAAGTTCGCTCCCGAGACCGTCCGCGGCCTCATCCAGGCGATCGTGCTCTCGCTCATCATTGAGCTCTGCGTACTCGCCGCGCCGTTCTACATGCAGTTCGTGATCGACGAAGCCATCCTGAAGGGCGACGGCGGGTTCCTGACCGCGATCGCGGTCGGGTTCGCAATGGTGACGCTATTCAGCGTCGTCGCGACCGCGCTCCGCGGGCTAACTCTGCAGTTCGTGTCCTCGGCGCTGTCCTTCGACATGGAGGCCAAGGTCTTCCATCACCTCTTGCGCCTGCCCCTCGACTGGTTCCACAAGCGGCAGGTGGGCGATGTGCAGAGCCGCTTCCACTCCATCGCCAGCATCCAGCAGTTCATTACCAACGGCGCGGTGTCGGTGTTCATGGACGGGGTGCTGTCCATCTTCATCGTCGCGCTGATGTTCTACTACTCGACGACGCTCGGCGCAGTGGCGGTGGTCGCCGTCGCGCTCTACGCCGGGCTTCGCATCGGGATGATCGGGCTCGCCCGGCGGGTGTCGGCGGACTTTATCGTGAACGAGGCCAAGGAGGCCTCGCGCTTCCTCGAATCGCTCCGCGCCATCCAGACCCTGAAGGCGAGCGGCGCGGAAGCCGCCCGGGAGGGCCTGCAGCGCAATGCGGTCGCGACCACGCTCAACTCCGCCATCCGCATGGGCAACGTCAACATCGGCTTCAACGCCGTGAACCAGGCGGTGAACGGCCTCACCGACATCCTGATCGTGTTCCTCGGGGCGAAGGCCGTCATGAGCGCCGACCTCACGGTCGGCATGCTGACCGCGTTCATGGCCTACCAGCGGCAGTTCACGAGCCGCTTCGCGAACCTCGTCGAGAACTTCATCGCTTGGCGGCTGCTCGATGTCCACCTCGAGCGTCTCGCCGACATCGCGCTCGCCCCCAAGGACGAAGTCGCCCTCGTCGGCGGTCATGAGGTGCAGGTTCAAGGCGAGATCGTGCTGCAAGATCTCGCGTATCGCTACGCCCCTTCGGAGCCCGAGGTGCTGCGGGGTGTAGACCTGACCATCCGCCCCGGGGAGTTCGTAGCGATCGCCGGCATGTCCGGCTGCGGCAAGTCCACGCTCATCAAGATCGTCGCCGGACTCTACAAGCCCACGCGCGGCAGCGTGCTGATCGACGGCCAGCCGCTCGACCGTTGGAACGCGCAGACTCTCCGCAGCCAGATCGCCCTCGTCGCGCAGGACGACAGCCTGCTGCAGGGCACACTCGCCGAGAACATCTCGGGCTTCGACGACAAGGTCGACATGCAGCTCGTGCGCGTCTGCGCAGAGCTCGCCCAGATCAGACATGACATCGAACGCATGCCGATGGGCTACGAGAGCCTGGTCGGGGACATGGGTTCGACCCTTTCCGGTGGCCAAAAGCAGCGGGTGCTGCTCGCGCGGGCGCTCTATCGCCGGCCCCGGATCCTGATCCTCGACGAGGGCACCTCGCACCTCGACGTGGAGACCGAGAAGGCGGTCAACGCCGCCCTCTCGGAGCTCGCCATCACCCGTCTCGTCGTCGCCCACCGCCGGGAGACCCTCCGGGCGGCAGGGAGGGTCATCACCCTCGAAGGCGGCGTGGCGAGGGAGGCGAGTGCTATGTCAAAGTAATCAACAGGAGAGGAGTCATGAGAACGTTGACTGTGAATGAAGTGGATGATGTGTCGGGTGGAATTGGAGTCGGTGGTGCTGTGATCGGTGGAGCTATTGGTGCTGGGTCTGCCGCATTTAACGGCGCTGGCGCTGGCCAAGTGGTTTCCGCTGCCCTTATGGGTGCTGTATCCGGTTTCTTTGGCGGAATCGCGACCGCCGGTATGGGACGTATGGTCTCAGGCATGTTCGGTACATATTCCGTGGGTGCCGGGATCCTCTCGGGTGTGATTGGTACGAAGTATCAGACAAAATAAGGGAATGACGATGCGCAGGTCGGTCATCCCGGTCTGCGCATCGTCGGCCTAAGGGATCCAATATGAATTTCGAAACGATGCTGTATGGATCGGTCTTGGGGCCGATTCTTGCGCTCACCGTTTGTGCTTCGCTGGTCCGGAAAAGGCAATGGGGCTTGCTTGTTGCCGTCGGAGTCCTGTACGGCTTGGGCAATTATTTCCTCAGTCTTCATGAGTACGGTGTTGTCGAAGGGGCAGCGCGAGCTGGGGGTGCAGCGTTGCTTCCGACAGTCGGGGGATGGGCGTTCGTCAAGTTCGTGCGGCCCGATCGACATGAGCCGTAGAACTCCGGCGTCGTCCCTCCTCGTTGAATTGGTACGAGAATTTTGATCTTACGGCACTTGACGTTGGCCCGAGCACGGGCCAACGACAGCTCTCGCGCTGCCATCACGCCACCAAAATGAAGGCGCTGCGTCCGCGTCGGCAAGCCGCAGCCAGATCGCCCTCGTGGCGCAGGATGACAGCCTCTTGCAGGGCACGCTCGCCGAGAACATCTCGGGGTTCGACGAGCAGATCGACATGGCGCGGGTGCGCGAGTGCGCCGACCTCGCCCATATCAAATCCGACATCGAACGCATGCCGATGGGCTACGAGAGCCTGGTCGGGGACATGTCAACGCTCTCCGGTGGCCAGAAGCAGCGGGTGCTGCTCGCGCGGGCGCTCTATCGCCGGCCCCGGATCCTGATCCTTCGCGAGGGCCAGTCGCACCGACTTCGACAATGAGAAGGCGGTCAACGCCGCCCTCTCGAACCTCGCCATCACCCGTCTCGTCGTCGCCCACCGCCCGGAGACCCTCCTGGCGGCGGGGAGGGTCATCACCCTCGAAGGCGGCGTGGCGAGGGAGGCGAGTGCTATGTCAAAGTAATCAACAGGAGAGGAGTCATGAGAACGTTGACTGTGAATGAGATGAATACGGTAA